>CAZCFF010000084.1:0-2506 GCA_964497885.1 uncultured Candidatus Nitrosopelagicus sp. | reverse complement strand
AGGTAGACTTGACATGACCGAGTTTTGATTTTGGAATCCATCCTTCCATTGCAAAGGCATCTTTTGTGACACCAAGATTAGAAATCACTTCAAGTTTTTTATTCTCTATCTGTAATTGTTCCTCAACTTCAACTAAATCTGCAAAATGTTTTTCTGAAATCTGGTTTAGTTTATTATTGATCTGTTCAAGTCGTTGATTTTGTGTTTGTAAATTACTTTTTTGATTTGTGATGATTTCATTTGGTTTTCCACTTATGCTGGGTACCGCTTCTATCTTGACATTATGTAGTTGTATGATGTTGGCAAATTCATCAGGTGAAATAGTAGGGAATACTACTAGAATTAGATGTGTTAGTTCCTTTTCTGCTTTAGTGTAAAGCATGATATCTTTATGATGTTCATCAATTGCTTTCTTAAATTCTTCAAATTTGTCGGATGGAATTCTACCGAAATAGGAAGTTGCAGAGGAAAGTTGAAGAATCTTCAGGTCTTCTGGAAAGAAGCTAAACTCTTCAACAAGTTTTAGGTTGTTCTCAGTCTCCTGGATTTCAGTTAGAAGCGCTTCTTTTTCCTTCTCAAGGCTTGCAACCTGCTCATCTATATCAATTGAGATTGCGGTGTGTAATAGATCATTGATAGACTCAAAACGCCTACAGGAAGTTAGAGGTATACTAGGTAGCACAGTCATCAATGCTTTAACACGTAATAATTGATCAGATACCTGCCTTGTTAGCTCATTATCACGCTCATTCTTTAAAATTGCAGAGACATCTTTTGATAATGGTTCTAATTGTAAAATTTCCATATCATGTAAAATAGAAACTGTGGTTTGTTGGTTTTTTCGTAAACCCATAATAGCTATCTTAGCCATTTTAACAGGTTTGAACATTCTATTCTACTCCTTTTAGTAAAATATTGATAATATCTTGTGCTTGTTGTGCCGTAATTTGTGATGTTATGTCTTTAGATTTTGTTTTCGCTTCTTCAATCGTCTTTTGTGTTTCAGCACTGGCTTTCTTTGTAGCTTTTTCGACGTTTGAATCAACTAGTTTTTCACCCTCAGATTTTGCTGTGGCTATTGCCTTTTCTAGTTCTGAGTCTAATTGAATGATTTGATCATCAATCTTACTTTTGTAACTATCGATTTCTTTTTGAGCATCCTCTTCCACTTGTTTGATCTTCTTCAATGAATTAATGTATTGATCTTGTGACGCTGACATGTTATGCACCCAAAAATTCCTTACTCAAATACAATATAACAGCAATAGCTATGAAGATATTTCCCATCATCATTGTGCGTTTAATATAATAAAATTTTTTTTGCTGGGAATTTTTAAAATTAATTTGCAATTATGTCTACCTCCTTATTCTCTTCTCTTTCATTCATCTTTCGTTTTACAGTCTTTAACATAGCAAACGTATCACGCTCCATCTCTTCCAGCCTGAATGTAATAAATTTGACAGCTGACTCTAATCTTGGAATAAAGACATTTTCAATTGCGTTAGCCTTTCGTTTTGTCTTGTCAATTTCATAAAGTAATTTTCGTAATGTTGTCTCTTTTTCAGCAACGTCTAGAACAATTTTATGCACTTCTTGGAATGCTTTCATTGCTTCACTTATGGAAACAGGAATTTCTAATAAATAATCTGTAAGAGCTTCTTCCCTTCGTCCTCCTTCTAATCTTGGAATCTTTACTCCCATGACGTTCTTTGGTGTGATCGATAATTTTTTCAGTTGTGGGATCTTCATTGCTTCATTTTCCAATCTCATCTCACCATCAATCATCTCTGCCATCCTAATGCTTTGATAACCCTTGACTAGTTCTGCATTTAGTTCACCCCGCAATCTAGATGATGCTTTGCTAATACTAAAAAATTCGAGAATTAACGCTTGACGTTTTAGTTTTAACAGCTTAAGTCCTTTTTGTGCAATTTTAATTCGTTTTTTTGTACGCAAGTATTCAAGGCGAGTTGGACGGATGTCAGCGTTAGATGGCAATTCAGATCACCTATTCAGATTTGTCTGTATCACCGGTGTTAATCTTCTTTCCATATTTAGCAATAAATTCTGGTTTGATACGTGTAAGTTCAGTCTCTGAAAGCCCTGCTAATAGATCCCAACCAAGCGAAAGTGTCTGCTCAATGGAACGGTTCTCGTTAGGTCCCTGATGAACAAATTTTTTCTCAAAGTCGTTTGCAACTACAAGGAATTTTCTATCAAGATCACTTAGTGCACCTTCACCTACAATGGCAGCAAGTGCTCTTGCATCTTTACCTTGAGCATAAGCAGCATAAAGTTGGTCCGCAAGTTGTCTGTGATCTTCTCTTGTTCTTCCTTCACCAATTCCTTGGTTCATTAAACGTGACAAACTTGTTAGAACGTCAACTGGTGGTTGAACGTTTGCTCTGTGCAATTCCCTATTCATTACAATCTGACCTTCAGTAATGTAGCCTGTAAGATCAGGGATTGGATGTGTGATGTCGTCAGCAGGCATTGTAAGAATTG
>CAZCFF010000083.1:0-2664 GCA_964497885.1 uncultured Candidatus Nitrosopelagicus sp. | reverse complement strand
TCTATGAATTTTTGATAAGCAGGATCAATTGTAGTAAATTCTCTTCTCCAATCAATAGAGTAGCCCATCTCAATCATACCTGATTTAATCTCTTCATGAAAATAATCAGCAATCTTTACAGGCTCTACAAATTCCTTAATTTTATCTTCAGGAACGTTGTATAACGTTTTGAATCCTTCAATTAATTCCGCATCGTTTGCTTCTACTCTTTTTGCCATGCCAAGAATGGGTGTACCAGTGTAGTGAAACCCCATTGGAAATAATACATTAAATCCTTTCATTCTCAAATATCTCGAATGAACGTCTGCAATGGTGTATGTTCTACCATGACCAATGTGCTGAGGTGAGTTTGGGTAAGGATATGCTACTGTTATGAATTTTTTTTCTTTATTGTTAGAATCAACTTCATGATCATTATTTTCTAACCATTGTTTTTGCCATTTTTTATCAATTACATTCCAATCTATTTCCATAATTTTACACTCCCAAAACCATTGTTTTTGCCTTTTCTATCGCATCATTTTTTTTAGATTTGTCTTTTCCTCCTCCCTGAGCAAACCTTTGGTTTCCACCTCCAGCTCCTCCAAGCACTTCAGACACAGTTTTTGCAATATCACCTGCTTTTTTGTCCTTTGCAGCTTGTTCACCTGAATAAATTATTGCTCTAACCTTGTCTCCATCTTCAAAAACACCACAATAAACCATCCATGGATCCTTTTCGATTAGTTTTTCTCCTAGACTGATATGAAAAAATTCGTCATATTGTTCATTCATTGTAGAACAAAAGTTTGGTTTTCCAGAATCTGTCACATCAACAGTTATTCCATCAACTGTATTTGTGCCAACTTCACTTTGTATTATATTGTCTACTAGAATTGGGAACCTTTCTCTTAACTCTTGTTTTTGTTCACGCCTTTTCTCTTTCATCTCCATTTTTTCTTTTAATTCAGCTGACTTTTTTAGCATGCTAGCATCATGTTGTTTAATATAATCAACAGCAGTTAGACCAGAAACAAATTCAATTCTAACTACACCATCTTGAATCCTTTTTGTTTTTGTAATTTTTATCAATTCAATCTCACCCGTCTTCTTTACATGTGTTCCACCACATGCTTCTACATCAAAATCTTCGATTGACACAATTCTAACTGATTTTACTGGAACTATTCCACCCTGATATATTTTAAATCCATATTTTTGTTCAGCAGTTCCTCTATCAAAGTTATCAATAGTCACGGACATATTTTTCTCAACTATAGAGTTAGCTAATTTTTCAATCTTTGAAATTTCATCATCAGTCAAGGCAGAATGGTGTGTGATGTCTAGTCTTGCATGGTCCTCTTCTTTAAATGCAGAATGTTGCCAAACCCACGATCCTAAGACGTTTCTTGTGGATGAATTGAGAATGTGAGTGCTCGTATGATTTTTTGTAATTCCATCTCTTCTTTTTGAATCAACTAAACAAGAAACTGTAGTACCCTCCTTTGGTGTTCCATTTTTTAGTTCATGCACAACAACATTTCCATGTTTGGTCACATCAACGACCTCGAATTCACCAATTGTTCCATGGTCTGGTTCCTGGCCACCACCTCTTGCATAAAATGAAGTTTTATCTAATATCACGTAATTGTCAAATGACTTTAGTACACTCGCATCGAATTCTTTTGGATCATCTGAATAATACAAAAGTTCAGTCTCTGGTAATCCCTCTAAAGACATGTTGTCTTGTTCTTTTTGTTTCTTTGATTGATGTAATTCAGATAATTTACTGTAAAATGTAGACGGAATATCAGAAATTACCTTCATTTCCTTTAGATAATCTGGTGTTATGCCATCAGATTCGTAAAGCCTAACCAGGTCATCAACACTAGGTTTTTGTTCTAATTTACTTACAATTTTTTCCATTCTCAGTTTTGAGTTATCATATCTGCCTGATTCAATTCCGATTATCGTCTTGATATCCTCACGTGTTCTTTCCAGTTCAGGATATGTGTTTTTAAGATAATCAATTTGTGTATCAATCATTTCGTTTATGTCAAATTTTAAAGATAGTCGATTCATTGTAGAGATGATTCTACGAAGCATCATTCTAAGGTTGTATCCTCCACCAACATTACTTGGAAGAGCACCATCTGATATTGCAAAAATTAGTGTTCTAATATGATCAATAATCAGATAAATTCCTTCGAGCGGTGTTATGATTTTGTTTATTTGGTCATCCGTAAGATTAGCTGATTTTATTGCATTCTTCCTAACATCGGATAAATCACTGAATTGTTCTAAATGTTTTGCAATTTTGGTAAAGTATGTTACCAAAAGCTTGTTTTTCGTATCAATTCCAACTTGTTGTAATAGATTATCAGTAATAGGTCCAAAACAGCAATCATATGCAGTTGGTGTGCCCATTGTAAGCCAAGCAAATCTTTCTAGACCTGCACCCATATCGATGATTTGTTGATCCAATGTTTTGTAGTTGGTTAAATCTCCTTGAAATTCAGTGAAGACAGCATTACCAAGTTCTAATCCTTTTACAAAAAATTCTAAAGAAGAACCGAATGAACCGCCACCTTCCCAAACATCTTCTACAAAGACAACTTCCTTTTTATCAACTCCAAATTGTTCTGTCATCAATCTATAATCCAAATCAACGCATTGGTCTTTCCA
>CAZCFF010000082.1:0-2676 GCA_964497885.1 uncultured Candidatus Nitrosopelagicus sp. | reverse complement strand
AATTTGTAAGATTAATCTCAGCTGGGGATCCTGCACCCTCTATGATAATCAAATCGTGGTTTTTTTCTAAAGCATGGAATGATCTCAAAACTGTTTTCATTCCATTCTTTTGAACAAACTTTTTGTAATAATCATCAGCATACATTTTTTTGTAGAATTTTCCTCTTAGGAAAACAGAGCTTCTATAATTTCCCAGTGGTTTTAGCAAAATTGGGTTCAGATCTGCTGATATTTTGATACGTGATGCTAAAGCTTGAACTGCCTGAGCACGAGAAATTTCGAAACCATTTTCTTTATAGGCATAGTTTGACATGTTTTGTGCCTTGAATGGTGCTACAGAGAATCCCTTCTCTAGAAAAATTCTGCAAAGTGCAGTAACAAGTGTTGTCTTACCTGCACTAGATGCAGTTCCCTGAACCATCAATGTTTTTGAAATGCTAAATCACCTCCAAAGCCTTTAGCAGTTTTATGTTTTCCTTTCTAGTTTTTACTGCAATTCTAATGTAATTTTGGTTTAATCCACGAAACGTACTACAATCACGAATTAGAATTTTTTTTCTCAGAAGTTTCTTTTGTAAAAGTTTTGATTTTGTTTTTGTCTTTACCAGAAGAAAGTTTACTGCTGAGTCATAACAAGCAAATTTTTCCGATTTTGCTAAATTTGAGGATATGAAATTTTTCTCCTTTTTGATTAATTTGCATGTCTTATCTAAAAATGGATGATAGCATATTGCGGCACTAGCTGCACGCTGTGCGATATTACTTACATTCCAAGGAATCTTAACTTTTTGTAATGGCTCGATGATCTGTGTACTGCCCACCCCATAACCAATTCTAATTCCTGCTAAACCAAAAGATTTTGTGAGCGAACGTAGAATGAACAAATTCTCAAAATTCTTGATCTGTTTTATTACAGATTCATCATTTCCAGATACCAATTCAATAAATGTCTCATCTAGAAATACAATTGTTGATTTCTTTTTTGCAGCAGCAATAATTTTCACCATTTCACTTTTTTGGATTAAAATGCCGGTGGGATTATTTGGATTACAGATAAAAACACAGCCATTTCTGGGAATCTTCGTGATGAATTTTTGTAAATTTTTTGAAAGATCCATAGTTTTAAAAAATGAAATTTTGGATTCACAAAGTTTTGCAGAAACCTCATATTCACTAAAAGTTGGTATTGGAATCAAAACGCATGTTTTTTTATTTAGAAAAGTTTTGCAGAAATTATAAATTATCTCTGTTGCGCCATTTCCAACAACAATCTGTTTTTTTGGAATACCGGTAAACCATGCCAAGTTTGCACGTAGATTAGTAGAATTTGGATCAGGATACTCTGAAATCAAATTCAGTTGTTTTTTCAAATATCGTTTTACCCCTGGATGGCACCCTAGTGGATTTACATTTGAACTAAAATCAATCACATTGGCATCAGAATTTTTTGTACCATATTTGCCCCCATGTGAGGCTGGAATGTGTGACTGCGCTGGTTTGTTTGGATGAATTTTCACATTGTAGATTATCAATTGGTAATTTAGTGTGTTTTGGTTAGTGCTAACGATTATTAATTGAAAACTTGAAAGTGACTCATGAAAAAGAAAGTAGCCATCATAGGTGTAACTGGGGCGGTTGGCCAAGAGTTTGTCCAATCCTTAAATGACCACCCATGGTTCGAAGTAACCCAGATCGCCGCATCAGAGCGTTCTGCTGGAAAAAAGTACGTTGATGCTATAAGAGATGACAGTGGAATTGTTGCTTGGGATGTTGGTGGAGAGATTCCAGATTACATAAAGGATATGCCAGTTTTAACAATTGATGAGATTAATGTTGCAGAATTAGATTTAATTTTCTCAGCAGTAGAGTCACAAGCTGCAAGAGATATTGAGACAAAATTTGCAAAAGATCTTCCTGTAATCTCAACTTCATCTGCATATAGATATGAAGAGGATGTTCCAATACTTATTCCAGGAGTAAATGATGAGCAGGCAGAACTGCTTGAAGTTCAAAAGAAAAATCGTGACTGGAAAGGTTGGGTAGCACCACTACCAAACTGTACAACAACTGGATTAGCTATCACACTAAAACCACTACTTGAGAAATACGGTGCAAAGAAAGTTATGATGACTTCAATGCAAGCAATCTCCGGTGGTGGAAAGACTGGTGTATCTGCAATGGGTATTACTGATAACATACTTCCATACATTCCAAAGGAAGAAGGTAAGGTAAGAAAAGAGACAAGAAAGATTCTAGGTAAACTAAAAGATGGTAAGATTGAGGATGCAGACATTAGAGTTAGCTGTACATGTACACGTGTTCCCGTAATAGATGGGCACACCGAATCAGTATTTGTTGAAACAGAAAAGGAAATTGATCCAGCTTTAGCAAAAGGTACCTATGAGACTTACAACAAAGAAATTTCGGTAGCAGGACTACCGTCTGCACCAGAAGACTACTATGCATTCCACGAAGATCCAACACGACCACAACCAAGAATGGAGAGGGAAGTTGGTGACGGCATGACCACAACAATAGGTAGAGTTGAAAAGGAAGAACTGTTTGATAACGGAATAAAGTATATGCTATTCTCGCATAATAAAAAAATGGGATCTGCAAAAGGAGCTGTTCTCTTAGCGGAGATGCTATACAAAAAAGATAAGATTTAAGAAAAAA
>CAZCFF010000081.1:0-2695 GCA_964497885.1 uncultured Candidatus Nitrosopelagicus sp. | reverse complement strand
TTTACATTTGAACGAATTTTGTTGTCTGAAAGTCTCACCACAAAATAACTGTGCAAACCTTTGATGTTAGAATGATATTCTCGTTTTCCAAAAACATGATATCCCAGTTTTGCACCAACTCGTGAAAATATGTTTGCTGCTGTATCAACACCACTTCCCTGTGGACCTCCTATTAACCAACTATAATCAAAAACCATAACACATCAATCCTTAACCACCAGTAGCTGCGCCGTCATTATTAGAAAGTTTTAATCCACATTCACACTTATCACGCTCTCCACAAAAAGGACAAACACATGTACAGTTTTCTATTGGGTTTTTGCAATCATCACAAACAGTAAATTCTTCGTTAGTATTATCAGAGGTCATTATTTTTTTTATTGTTCAGATATTATAAAGGGTTTAAGTTTTTGCTGGAATCATAACTGAATAAAATCATCAGGATCTCCACGAACACAGTCAGTTTGTACTGATTTGAGATTTTCAAATTTGATCGAACCATTAGGTATCTTTCCCTGATTTTGAAGATTTTCTATTTTTGAAAGAACATCTGTCTTATGTTTTTGGCATGTGATTCCGAGCATAAATTCATCATTGCCAGTCACTACTGTAATTAAAAATTCTGGTGGATTTACACAGTCTCGATTTCCTTCCCTTATCGAACATTTGTCAGGTAACATTGAAAAAATCTGATGAATTGATATTAATTTGATTCTTTTATCATTTCTACAAAATGCTTGTGTAAAGAAATGTCCTGAGTTAGTTCAGGATGGAATGATGTGGCAAGTATGTTGCCTTGTTTAACTGCAATTACTTTCTCATTAAATTTTGACAAAACTTCAACGTTGGATCCAGAGGTCAAAATCGCAGGAGCCCGAATAAATACACCTTGAAATGATGAAATTCCAATCGAATCCAAAGAAATTTCTGCTTCAAACGAGTCCTTTTGTCTGCCAAAAGAATTTCGCTCAATATCCACATCAAGCATATCAAGTAATGGTTGTTCTGTTGAACCCATTACACGATCCTTTGAATTTTTTGAAAGCAGAATCATTCCTGCACATATGCCAAAAACTGGTGTTCCCCCTTCAATTTTTTCTTTCAATGCATTCATTGCACCATTCACCAAAGAAAGTTGCCCCATCATTGTACTCTCTCCACCAGGAATTATCAAGCCATCAAGTTTGGATATTTGATCAGGGGTTTTAACCTGACTGACAGTTGCATCCATTTCAGCATCCTGTAATGCAGCCATTGTTGCCATGAAGTTTTCTGTTACGTCACCCTGCAAGGCTAAAATGCCTACATTACATGTAGTCAAGCAGAACCACCGCGTTCTTGCATTCTCAATTCAAGATTATCTACATCCAATCCCAACATGGATTGTTTTTCATTAATCATTTTTTGTGCTTCTTTTACAGCTTTAGGATCTTCCCAAAATGTTGTTGCCAATACAACAGCCCTTGCACGTTCTCTTGCATCATCAGCTTTGAATATTCCAGAACCAACAAAAATTCCATCACATCCCAATGACATCAAGTATGCTGCGTCCGCGGGTGTAGCAATTCCTCCTGCTGCAAAGTTTACGACAGGTAATCTTCCAATCTTTGCTGTTTCTTCAACTAGCTCAAAAGAAACTTTGAATTCTCTAGCCATTCTAACCAAATCTTGCTTGTCACCTGAATCAAAAATTGATTTTATTGTTCTCAATTCATCATTAACTTTTTTAATGTGTAAAATTGCTTCCGCAACATTTCCTGTTCCAGGTTCACCCTTGGTTCTAATCATTGCAGCCCCTTCCTCTATTCGTCTCAATGCTTCAGCTAATGATCTTGCACCGTTTACAAATGGTGTGGTATAATCCCATTTCCATATATGATGATTCTCATCTGCAGGTGTTAGAACCTCAGATTCGTCTATCATGTCCACGTTTGCTTCAGCCAAAACTTTTGCCTCATACACATGACCTATTCTGCATTTTGCCATGACAGGAATTGTAACGTTATCCATGATATCTTGAATTATTCTAATGCTTGCTGTTCTTGCAACACCACCAGCTTTTCGAACATCCGAAGGAAGCTTGTCCAATACCATAACAGAAACTGCACCAGCCTCTTCTGCAATCTGTGCTTGTTCGACTGTAGTCACATCCATAACTACTCCATTTTTCAACATGTGGGCAAAACCTCGCTTCAATGTGGAAGTTCCTTTTGTCACATCGACAGAATCTAGACTGTCAGACTTTATTCCCTTGGCATTTGGAATGTCACCTGAAAGTGGTATCATGATTTGAAATGCACTTCTCACTATTTATTCTATTTCGGTCAAGCCCAACACGAGTATATCATATCATTCGGCAATGATATGGAAAAACTGTCGTTGTGGTGGTTTTTCCATGTAACTACCCAACTCAGAATGGAATTTGGTGTGTTCTGGACTTTGATGCATCTTTCTAAACTGCTCAATATTTTCGAATTCAACCATTATACGTTTAGAGCCGTCTTCACCCTCAAGCAATCTTCTTGAAACAAATCCATCAAATTTTGAAAGAACTTTGTTAGAATTTGAAAACCATGATTTGAACTCTGCAATTCGTTCTTCTTTGGGAGTAATATCTACTATTGCAACTATCATGCTGACTAGCTTTGTTCATCAAATAACTTCCTTTCTATAATTTTCAAGAAAGAATATGTAG
>CAZCFF010000080.1:0-2819 GCA_964497885.1 uncultured Candidatus Nitrosopelagicus sp. | reverse complement strand
TAACATTTTTTTCATAAACTTATTACGATTTTTTACACAAATCCAGTAAAGATGATATGAACATGAATCATTATATTCCATTTTTGAATTAAGATTGATCTCATTTGAGTATTTTCTTGCAATTATTTTTTTAATTTTTAACATTTTATCTAGATTCTTTAACTGAATCCTTCCAATTGCGGCAGAAAAATCATTCATATAATAATTCCAGCCTAATTCCTTGATATCATAAAAGTAATCCCTTCTATCAGTAATCCCGCACCATCTTCTTGCTAGCAAAATTTTTCTGAATTTTTCATGATTTTTATCATTAATTGAAATCAAGCCACCTGTTGGCATTGCTAAATTTTTCACTGGATGGAAACTAAAACATACAGCCGTTCCATGTGTACCTATTTTTTTATTCTTATATGTAGTACCTATCGCATGGGCTGCATCTTCGATTACAGTCAGATTGAATTTTTTAGATAGTGAGACAATTTTATCGAGATTACATGCCATTCCACCAAAATGCACGGGTAAAATCACCTTAGTTTTTTTTGTGATCGAGTCTTCAATTTTATCAGTATCTATACACAAAGATTTAGAATTAATATCAACAAACTTTGGAATTCCTCCATTAATTATTACAGCATGGGCTGTTGAAACAAAGGTAAGAGATGGAAGAATAACCTCCTTATTTTTTATATCAATTAAAGAAAGAGCCAAATTTAATGCGGCTGTTCCACTATTGACAGCAATACAATCTTTTGACTTTACGTATTTTTTTACATCTTTTTCAAAATATTCTACATTTCCTAATCCTGAGCCAGATGTCCAATAGCCACTTTTCAAAACTTTGAGTATAGCCTTTTCTTCTGCTTTTCCATAATGTGGATCAAACAGCTTAATTCTTTTCTTCATGATTTTTCATTGTTTAGATATTTTTGATCTTCTTTTAAAGATTTTACAAATCCTTCGTTTTGTACATAATCTTGATTAATTTTTTTTAAATTTGGATCCTTTTTATTTAATTCTAAAATTTCTTTCATTGTTATAGGTCTAGTTTTGATCTGTTTTACTATACATTTTACTAATTTCAAATCATTAATTCTATCAACAGTCCATCGTAAATGAGAGATATTCTCATTATATTTTATGTTCAAAACTTTGAATTTATTTTCAGAATTTTTCATATATGGGGTTACATGTTCTCTTTCAGATGGAAGTACAGCTTTCTTCCAAGCCTTTTCAAGAGCATTTAGAGAAAAAACTTCTGTTTCAGTTCCATAGGGATATGTTCTAATCAATGCATTAGTAACATAATCATATTCCGTATTCTTGTATTTTTCAATCACCATATCAACAATTTTTGGGTCAATTAATGGATTATCACTAGTAATTCTAACAATATGTTCTAAATTGTTTTTTTGAGCACATTGATAATATCTATCTAATAGATCATTTGAGCTACCACAAAATACTTCTAAATTACGCTTTTGTACATGATTTACAATTATATCATCTTCTTGTAGTTTTGTTGTAGCAACAATTATCTTATCTATTAATTTCGAATATCTAAGTTGATTTAAAACATAATCTAATAAGCAATTCTTTCCGTCCAAATCCATCATTACTTTTCCAGGTAATCTAGATGAACCCATTCTGGCTTGAATAATACATCCAATCAATAGCAATCATTGTTTATTATCGCTAATTGAAGTTTACGTACTTTAACTATGGATAGAAGTTTTAGGCTTTGATTTTATAGGAGACTAGATTTTGATAAAATATCTTTTAGTTCATTTATTGGAATTTTTTCAACGGTATTGGATGAATACGGTTTTGTCAAAGTAATTCTTTTAAATCCAGGATATTGTTCATTTATTTCTTGATCTGAAATTTCTCGTTGTAGAATCATATATCTTGATTCTGATTCAAGAGTAGTTCTCATTTCATCAGCATTAATAAGAGTCTCATGAAATTTTTCACCTTGTCTAACTGGAATTTTTTCTTCCCCAGTATTACTAATTAATTCTTGTAATGCAACTTTGATATCATCTATTTTATATGCACGTAATTTTGGAATAAAAACTTCTGAGCCCTTACCTGTTATAGTAGATTCTAAAATAAAATCTAGAGCTTCATCCATAGTTATGCTGAATCTAGTCATATCTGGATCAGTAATTGTAATTTTCTCTTTTGCTTTTATTTGTTGAATAAATTTTGGAATTACGGAGCCACTGCTTCCTAACACATTTCCATATCGTAGAGAAATAAATTTTGTTTTATGTTTATCCTTATCTAGATAATTACTAGCTGTTGTGAATAATTTTTCCATTAATAATTTTGTAGCACCATACGTGTTTAATGGTGAAACAGCTTTATCTGTTCCTACACCAACTACTATACCAACATTTTCAGATAAGCAAGCTTCAACCACATTTCTAGATCCAATTACATTAGTATTAATTGCCTCAAATGGATTATATTCAATAATTGGTACGTGTTTCAGTGCAGCAGCATGAAATACTATATCTATTCCTTCTAATGCCCTTTCAAGACGTGGCAAATCTCTAACATCACCAATTAGAAATCTAAGGCGATCATCATTAAATTCAGATTGCATAGTGACCTGTTTATTTTCATTTCTGCTAAAAATTCTGATAACATCAACTTTTTCGTCGAGGAGTCTTTTTGTAAGAGCCCTTCCTAATGAACCCGTACCACCAGTTATCAGAATTCTTTTATTCTCAAACATAATCATTTGGAAATTTGATGATACAATAACTTTACTTTGAAATCATCATTAAAAAGAGGAGCAACCTTTAATTTCATTC
>CAZCFF010000079.1:0-2980 GCA_964497885.1 uncultured Candidatus Nitrosopelagicus sp. | reverse complement strand
TGTGCTGTTTGACCCTCAGCTGCAGGAATTATTGTTGGTTTACCACCTTGGATAACTGCAGCAGCTGAGTTGCTTGTTCCAAGATCAATTCCAATTATTTTTTCTGTCATTTTTTTATACCTATTTTTTAATTGTTTTTTTCGAAACACATACTTTCGAGTATTTCAATACTTTGCCACGAATAATATATCCTTTTGCGATCTCTTCTATGATTGTATCTTCCGCTAGTTTTGGGTCTTCTATAATAGAAATAACTTCGTGTAGATTTGGATCAAAAGTTTTGCCCAGAGCGTCTATTGGCTTTACATCATATTTTGAAAACAGAGAATTCATATTTTTAATAATACCATCCAAGCCTGTAATATTTACTCCTTCTTTTGCATATACTTCCTTAGCACGAATAAAATTTTCATATACAGTTAAAAATTCTAAAATGAGTTTATCAGTTTCTGAACTAACTTTATCAATAATTTCTTGCTGTGTTCTTTTTTCAAGGTTTTGGTAATCAGCAAGAGCACGTTTCCATTTTTCTGTGTTTAGAGATGAGTTTTGTTTTTCTTTTTCTAAAAGTTCTTTTAATTCATCAATTTGTAGCTTATGCGATGAATCATCTGGTTCTGTAATTTCTATTTCATTGTCATTATCCCTTAATTCATCTCCTAAATTTTCGTTTTCGCTGGTGTTTGACATATTTTTCAAATTTTTATTAGATAATTTTACTTTTTGTGTTCTATCTCGAAAAGAGGATTTGCTTTAATAATAATGAGATCCTCACTTTTCTTATCTGAAACAATTTTTGTGTAATCATTTATGGAACAGGCTATAATGATAGTTTTTTTGTCACTATGAAAGGAGTTTACTAATCCTTCAGATGTATCCACATCACCTATGTAATCACGTAATTTGGATGTAATAGAATTTAATATTTCAATCTTATCGCCCCTCATTTCATTTTTATCTAGTGTCCAAGATAACACAATTTTTGTTCTACTAGCCTTCAGTTCGTTTTTCTTTAAGGTTATCCTAATTGTATCAATTAATCTTTTGATGTAACCGGAAATAGCTTTGGTACTTGCATTTGTTAAATATAGTAAAGTGTTTGCACCTTCAAAGGAAGACTGGAGTAAACGTAAATCGTAAAGACCTTTTATTATATCATCAAGGTATATGGTTTTAAAATTGTCAAATGTAGTAGATTCTGCATCTTTAACAAACCTGCAAATTTCTACAATGGCAGAAAGATTTGTGAATTTTTTTATAATATTAATAGCATATGCGCATTCTGCAGAAGAAATTGGCACAAATTTTTTTTCTTTTTTATCTATTGTTAAAAGAGATGAAAGGGTTTTATCATCTTGATTATCCAATGAACCAATTACTTTGGGTGTTTCCTCTAAATCATTTAATGGGAAATAAAAATATGAAATTGTTTTGCCTACATCCAATCCAGTAACATGTGTTAGTAGTGATATATTCTCTTGATTTCCTCCCAATCCAGTTGGAAGGCAATAAACTATAGCGCTCCCTTTTTTCATTGCTTTTGTCGCATCTTTGTACTTTGAAGTAATTTCTGTTCTGAGATCCTGACCAGTTTTTCTTATTCTTGGTGTAAAGAAAAGATATTTCGCATTTGAAATAGCCACATCAATGGGCTCTACAGAAAGTAAAGGCTCGTCTTCTTGAAATGCATGAAGATCAGGGTATGTCTTTGCCGTTTCAGCTTTTAGTAGTACAGCTGATGGAGACGATTCATCTATGATATAAACGTCAGCTCCTTTGATAGCCATTTGTGATGCAAGAAAATATCCTTCAGTAGTTAATCCATAAACAACAATTTTTTCCTTTTTCAATGGTTTTAGTGGTATGAAGAGGGAGAAATACTTATTGCATTTCAGAATTCAGTGAAAATGCTTGAAAATCTGGCTTGATATACTTACGCCCAAACAAATTCTATTTTTTGAACCTATTATTCAACGTCTGAAAAAAAATCATACTGTATTATGTACTTCAAGAAAATATAATCAAGTAACTGAATTAGCAAAAATACGGAAGCAAAAGTTGGTAATAATAGGAAAACATGGTGGTGCAAAAAAACATGATAAACTAAATGCTAGTTTAAGCCGCTCAAAACTACTAGTCAAAAAAATTAGCAAGTTTTCACCTGATATTACATTAAGTTTTTGCTCGCCTGAAGCAGCAAGAATTTCTTATGGTTTGGGCATCAAACATATTTGTTTTTCTGATTCACCTCATGCTGAAAATGTAATGCGACTTGTTGTGCCATTAGTACAAAAATTACTAATACCTTGGATTATACCAAAGCAAAAATTTACAAAATTTGGAATGAATCAGAATGATATAATACAGTATAAAGCAATTGATGCCGCAATAATTTCAAAACGAAAGATAAAAAATACTAAAAAAACTATTGGAAAAAGAAAATTAATACTGATTAGATTAGAAGAAGATGAGGCATCATATTCATTAAAAAAAAGACCTATAATCCCTATAGTCAAGGAAATACTCAAAGAATTTTCTGGGCAAGAGATTGTAATTATGACCCGTTATATTTCACAGAAAAAATATCTTCAACAAATTTTCCAGAAAAAAATTAAGGTACTATCGAGAGTTGTTGATAGTAAACTGCTTTTGAATAATACTGCTATTTTTATTGGTTCTGGAGGAACAATGACTGCTGAATCTGCTTTGCTTGGCATTCCCACTATTTCATATAATGCGGTTCCAAACATTATTGAAGATTATCTTGTGAGGAAAAAATTGGTGACAAGAGAGATAAATCCTAAAAAAATAGTCAGTGTGATGAAGAAAGTTTCCAAATCTTCTAATTCAAGAAGGAAAAATAGATCTAAAAAGATGATGTCTTTTATGGAAGATCCTTATCCTGTTTTTCTAAAAACGATCAATTCTATCATGAAGTAATGTTATAAAGGGAAAAGGAAGAAAAATTACGAAGCCCGGT
>CAZCFF010000078.1:0-3026 GCA_964497885.1 uncultured Candidatus Nitrosopelagicus sp. | reverse complement strand
TCTTTGATAACTGTACTCCAAAGATGTTTCATATGACCAGATCTTCCAAGACCGCCTTTATGTCCACTAGCACGATGCTGTCCAACTTGACCCCATCCCATATGCCTTCCTCCTCTGAGTTTTCTAGTTTTTCTTAACCTTGTTGCCATTTTACATCATTCTCCTAATCAGAGCGGTAAGTTCCTTATTATGTCCAAGAATACCTTTCTGGCCATACAAGCGTTTTGTACTTCGTTTGAATCCTTGTCTAGGTGGAGACAAAGCAAACCATGGTTTTATTGGTTTTATTTTATTCATACTAACTTTCCCCTCTGACAAAGATGTTGCTAATTCATCAAGTGTCTTAAAACCTGCCTTTGATACATCCTCATCAGTGATTTTTTTGTAGCCCGATTTTCGACCTTTTTTGTCCAATAATTCTTTGGTTGTTTCAATATCAATTTCTTGCCAAGAGAGATAATGCTGTACCTTTCTCAACATTCCTAAAGTATTTTCTTTGACAGGTATTATAACAGCACGATATTTCTTTTCCAAGTTTAATAGATTCAATGTAGTATTAGCCCAATGTGGAACATCGGCTTGCCCTTTTATTCTAACAACTAAAAATGCTTTTGCCATATAATCAACCCTGACTAAATGTTTGCCTCAAACAGTTTAAGAGTGCTTTTGATGTAGAATTCATTGTAGCAGTTGAACCTTTTGCAGTAGTCCATGCATCTTTCAAGCCAGCAAGTTGAAGCAAATCTCTAATCTTTCCACCCGCAACTAATCCAAGTCCACGTGGACCCGGAAGAATTTCAATAGTAACACTTCCGCCTTTGCCTTTGACTTTGAATGGTACTGAATGTTTTTGATCACATCTACATTCCCAACTACCACATCCTAATTTGATAGGACTCACGTTAAGATACGCAGCATTATTTGCCTTTTCAATAGCAACACGCATTTGTTTTGATTTTCCCATACCAATGCCCAACCATCCATTTTTATTTCCTGCAGCAACTAATGCTTTAAAACTAGTAGATTGTCCATTAGGTGTCATTTTTTGAATTATGCCAACATCAAATACTTTCGTTTCTAAATCAGGAACTAATTTTTTTATGATTCCAGGTTCTTGGATCCTTAACCCTTTCGATAAAATTTCTTCCATAGAAGTGATTTCCCCAGATGCAACTTTTTTTCCTAAAATAGTTTTGGGTATCCATTCTGCTTCTTCGATTGGTTTTCTTTCACGACGTGGGCGTCCTTGACCTGGTGGGCGTCCTTGACCTGGTGGGCGTCCTTGACCTGGTGGTCTAGAAGTTTGTGTTTGTGAAGCTTGGCTCATTTCTTCTCTACCTCACCATCTATCAATGATTTCATATTTTTAATATCATTTTTCACTTTAAGATGTTCACCGTTTATTCTAGACTCTATAGGAAATGATTCTTCGTCTGCTGGGACCTGAAGTCCTGCATCTATAATACCCTTTAGTGCTGCAGCCATACGCTGAGTATATTTTCTTGTACCACTATACATAATGGCTGAACTGGTTCCTTTCCCTAATGCCTTTTTTCCAGCATAATAACCAGTCAAATAAGCAGCTGGTATATTTTTACGAGAGCCTTTCCAACCTTTTTGAGTTAACAATCTAGAATGTGCAGATGAGATTACCAAATCTCCAGTAATTTTAGGTTGATGAATTTGAACTTGTGTATTTTCATTTGAAATTTGTACAGTGATAAAATCACTATGACCCATTAGCATCCGCTTCCTTTTGTTATAGTTCGTCTTTTCGCTTCTTATTCTACGCAATATTTTTGAATATGCCATATCTATACGAAAAAAATTTGAATCTGCTTTTATAAACGTTAGACGCTGAGTAATGATCCAAGTAAAGCCTTTTGTGAGTGTAATCTATTTTCTGCTTGATCCCAGATAACTGATTGTGGGCTATCCATAACTGAATTAGTTACCTCATGACCACGTTTTGCAGGAAGACAATGCATAAAAATTGCATTACTTTTGGCTTTATCCATTAATGATTTATTCACTTGGTAAGTTGGCAAGAATTTCTTACTTTTGGCATTAGAATCGTGTATAGACACGAATGAATCAGTCATTATCACATCTGCATCTTTAACAGCAAGTTTGGGATCAGTTGTTAGCTCAATAGTGGTATATTTCGAAGACTTCTTCACTACATCCGACTTTGGCTCAAAACCCTTTGGTGTTGCGATGGATAAATGAGTCTGTGTTTTACTGCAGCCAAAAATTAATGAATTACACACATTATTTCCATCACCAACCCAAGCTATTTTGATATTCTTGAATTTTTTCTTATGTTCTTTTACAGTCATCAAATCTGCTAAAGTTTGACATGGATGAAATGAATTAGATAATCCATTAATCACTGGAACCGTAGCATGTTTTGCAAGTTCTTCTAGAAAACTATGCTCATACACTCGTGCTACAATTGCATCTACATAACTAGACAGAGCCTTTGCTGTATCCTTAACTGATTCACCACGTGAATGCTGCATATCAGTTAATGACAAGCTGATAGCATGTCCTCCTAACTGTAACATTCCAGTTTCAAAACTTACCCTAGTTCTTGTTGATGGTTTTTCAAATATCATAGCCAAGGTTTTATTTTCTAGTAATAGTTTTTTTCCTGTTTTTTTCTTTTTATTCTTTAGTTTTAGAGAAAAATCGATCAACCCCAAAAATTCTTTACTAGAAAGCTCATCAATTGTTAAAAGGTTCTTTGTTTTAATTTTCATTTTCCAGATTTCCGTATAATTCTATTACTTTTTAGGTTTTGTAATTTTGTTTTTATTTTTGACGTCCATTAGCAATCCATTTCCGTATTTTTTTTGCTAATTCATATGCTTCCTTATCATTCTCAGGAGGTGCAACATTATATAGATCTGCAAAGTCGTTTATGTCTTCAGTTTTAATTCCTTCAAATGGATCACCGGATGACTCTATAATTTCTGGTTCAGCTACTGGTTCTGGTTCAGCTACTGGTTCTGGTTCAGCTACTG
>CAZCFF010000077.1:0-3100 GCA_964497885.1 uncultured Candidatus Nitrosopelagicus sp. | reverse complement strand
AACATACTTGCAAATTCAAATGATCTTGATACAGACTCAAAAAATATGATAATGGGAACAGCACCGTATGGTGATCACCCAACTTTTTCAATATCTGTAAACCACAAGCGTACATACACTGGGATCACTGATAGTGATAGAGCTTTAACTATCAAAGAGATGGCAAACTTGTCCAGTACGGATAATCCAAAAAAACAATTTACTTCTTCATTTAAAACTCCAGGTCATGTCCCATTATTGCTTGCGTCAGATGGTCTCCTTTCTTCTAGAAAAGGTCATACAGAAATGTCAATTTACCTAACGAAGCTGGCAAAATTATATCCAGTTTCTGCTATATGTGAAATGATGGATGCAGAAACTTATGCTGCACTTTCAGTTGAAAAGGCAAAAAAATATGCAAAAGAGAACGCAATTCCATTTATTGATGGAAAAAAATTATATGAATTCTCAAAGGTGAGGTAATTTTGAATATTGCAATAGTTGTTTCGGAATTTAATAATGAAGTGACATCTAGAATGCATAAGATTGCACTAGAAAAAGCAAAAGAACTAAAATTAAAAGTAAAGTATGATTGTAAAGTACCCGGTATTTTTGACATGCCATTGATCTTGGATATTTTATTGCAAAAAAAAGACGTTGATGGAATTGTAACATTAGGTGCTGTAATCAAAGGACAAACAAAACATGATGAAGTTATTACAAATGCAGTTGCAGCAAGAATTTCCAAATTATCAATTAATTATCAAAAACCAATCTCATTAGGAATTTCGGGTCCTGGTATGTCTGAAAGACAGGCTTTCGCGAGGATTCGTCCAGTATCTGAAAGGGCTGTAAAGGCAATTTCCAGTATGTCAGAAGAGATAAAGAGGATAAAATAGATTGATCCAACTCACGATAATGAAAATTACGGGATACGGTCCATGGACTTTGACATTAGGAAGTGATAGAGAGCATGAATTACAAATGCTTCAAGCGTCACTTTATCAACAAGTTCAAAATTTATTCTCTCAGAAAAATGGTCTGGTTTTTTCAAATCGCTCAGATGAATTTTTTGCCGTGACAAATGGTATAACATTAGAAGATCATATAGAGATTCAGAAGAAACTTGAATCATCGTTTGATTTGAAACTATCAATGTCAATAGGATATGGTCATTCACCATTTGATGCGAATATCAGGGCGTATGATGGAAAAAAATCTGAGAAAATGCTGAATGAGAAACACAATATTTTTGGATTTATCGACGGAAAAGAGGAATCGAAAGTCACAATCATGCATTTGGATATTGATGATTTAGCTTCTACACGAAAAACAATCTCGCCATATGAAATTTCTTCATTGATGTTTAAGTTGTATGCAAAAATGTCTGAGCATTTTCTGGCAAAAAAGTCACTATCATTTTTTATGGGCGGTGATAATTTTATGGTTGTTGCGGATTCGGATTATAAGAAAAATGCTAAGGAATTCATTGATATAATAAAAGATGAATTTAAAATCACATTAAATTGTGGTATAGGTACTGGAAAAACTGCAAGAGATGCAGTTAAACTTGCAACAAAATCTCTTGATACAATAAGAGATATTCGTGATTCAGGAAAAGAAAAACCAGAAATCTATGAGCTTGTATGATCTTAAAAAACATAAGTATACTTTATGGTACTAATTTACAATTCAAGGAAAAAACAAATGTTCAAGTAACTAAAGATGTTTACAAAACAATCTCTCCAAAAATTACATCAAGGGATACTAAAATTATTAATTGTGAAGATTTATTTTTAATCCCAGGATTAATTAATTCTCATACTCACATAGGTGATTCTATTGGAAAAGATATTGGTCTAAACAAAGATCCTGATTCTAAAATACATCCTGTTTTTGGAATCAAACAAAAAATCCTCAAAGAAACACCACCAAAAAAACTGGAACAATTTATGAGTAAAACTCTAAGATCTATGATAAAAAAAGGTATCACAACATTTGTTGATTTCAGGGAAGGTGGTTTGGAAGGAGTTCAACTTGCTAGAAAAGTGGTAGATAGTATACCAATTCGTGGTATAATATTAGGTAGAATAGAATTTTATCAATCAAAAAATCAGATTAAAAAGAATATATCAATTCCTGAGTCATATCAAAAACAATTAGAAATTTTATTAAAAAATTGTGAAGGTTTAGGAATTAGTGGTGCAAATGAAAATAGTGATTTTACTCTTAAACAACTTTCTAAAACAAAAAAGATCAGAGCAATTCATAGTGCCGAAACAAAAGAAAGTAATTTGATTTCAAAACGAATAACAAAAAAAACAGAATCAGCACGTTGCATGTTACTCAAACCAAATTTTCTTGTTCATATGACATATGCTTCAAAAAATGATCTAAAACTTGCAGCAAAAAATACTAATGGTATAGTTGTTTGTCCTCGCGCAAATGCATCGTTAGCAGAGGGCATACCAAATATTGAGGAAATGATAAAAATGAAATGTAATCTAGCAATTGGGACAGATAATGTCATGATTAATTCGCCGGATCTATTTAGGGAGATGGATTTTTTATGGAAAGTGACTATGGGAATTCATAAAAAACGTATTGACCCAAAGCAAATTCTAAAAATGGTTACAGTAAATGCTGGAAAACTACTAAATAAAAAAATTGGATGCATCAAGGAAGGATATCTAGCAGATGGGGTTTTTATAAAAAAGCAGGATTTAGATCTAGATCCTATACATAATCCGTACGCATCTATTGTACATAGAGCTAATCAAAATTCAATTAAGGCAGTAATGATTGGAGGTAAAATAATTCATGGTAAGATCTAGACCACATGTCACATTGAGTAGTGCTATAACATTAGATGGAAAATTAGCAACGCGAACTGGAGATTCAAAACTTTCTACAAAAATAGACAAAATTAGAGTTTACAAGCTTAGAAGCAAGGTAGATGCAATTATTATTGGAAAAAATACTGCCAAGATTGATGATCCACTTTTGTCTACTCATAACATCAAGGGGAAAAATCCAATACGTGTAATTCTTGATTCGAATGGAACCATAGATACAAACTCAAGGATTATCAAAACTTGTTCAAAAATACCTACAATCATAG
>CAZCFF010000076.1:0-3102 GCA_964497885.1 uncultured Candidatus Nitrosopelagicus sp. | reverse complement strand
AAGGCAAAACCTACAGAAGCTAAGGCAAAACCTACAGAAGCTAAGGCAAAACCTAGTGAAAAAAAGGAGGATGAAAAATAATGGGTGGCATTGCTGGTAGTAAAAAATTAAAAAGACAAATGGCACCTTCATTTTGGGGTATAGAAAGAAAAAATAAAAGATTTGTAATTACTGTTAGACCTGGACCTCATAAAAAAGACAGCTCTATTCCTACTGCTGTTTTATTGCGTGATACAATAAAAAAAGTTTCAACCTTAAGGGAAGCAAAGTCTACTATCTATAATGGACAGGTAAGTATAGATGGTGTTACACGAAAATCTTTACATCATTCTATTGGATTGATGGATGTTGTTGAATTTGAAGGTAGTTCAGATATCTATAGATTAGTACCACAGAACAAACAGCTATTAGCACCAATTATAATTGACACTGCTGAAAAATCCAAAAAAATAGTAAAAGTTACTAGTAAATCAACCATTAAATCAGGAAAAATACAATTAGGTTTCCATGATGGTAGAACATTGATCACCAATACTAAAGTAAACGTTGATGACTCATGTCTATTACAAGTACCAGAACAGAAAATTTTGGAGACATTAAAATTAGAAAATGGATGTACGGTAATAGTAACAAATGGAATTAATGCAGGACAAATAGGTCATGTTGATAAAATTAAGGATGGCACATTCAGTCTACCAAAAAGGATAGACCTTGTCATAAATGATAAAAAAATTGAAATTCCTGTTAGACTGGTAATGGTTATAGGAAAAGAAAAACCGGTGATAAAAGTTAGGTGATAATATGTCTCAACAAACAATAAACACAATGCAAAAAATTTCATTAAATAAGGTGGTATTGAATATGGGTGTTGGAAAATCGGGTGAACCTATAGAAATAGCCAAAGCTGCATTACAAGAGATCACTGGCAAAAAACCAAATCCACGTAATGCAAAAAAATCTCAAAGAGATTGGGGAGTGAGAAAAGGAGAGCCTATTGGTGTTGCTGTAACAGTTAGAAAAGAAAATGCGATGATATTATTAAAAAAATTACTAGAAGCCAAGGATAATCAAATTAAGGGAAGATCTTTTGATAATGAAGGAAACTTTTCATTTGGAATCACTGAGCATATTGACATACCAGGTATAAAATATAATCCAAAGATTGGTATTTTGGGTCTAGAGGTATCTGTATCACTTACTAGACCTGGATACAATATCAGACTAAGAAGTAAACACAAAAGCAATATTGGTAAAAATCATAAAATTTCAAAACAAGAGGCCATTGACTTTATAAAAGAAAAATTTGAGGTGGCAATATTATAATGGTAAAAGATAGATCTTATGAATCAACTGGAAGAAAAAAACACAAGTTTGGAAGAGGTTCACGTTGGTGTAAACGATGTGGAGATTATACAGCTGTTATTCAAAAATATGATTTATCTATATGTAGACGTTGTTTTAGAGAAGTTGCTACTTCGTTGGGATTCAGGAAAAATAAATAGGTGAATGATATGCCAGCAATTAATATTTTAGCAAATCTATTTACAACTTTATACAATACTGAAGATAGAAGAAAAGAAAGTTGTGTTATTTTACCAACATCAAAAATTGCATTACAGGTACTTAAAACATTAAAGAATGAAGGATATATTGGTGAATTTGAAGAAATTGATGATAAACGTGGTGGAAAATTCAAAATACAACTTTTATCAAAAATTACAAAATGCGGTGTAATATCTCCAAGATTCAAAGTTAAAAAAGATGAATATAATCAATGGGAGCAAAAATTTCTTCCATCATATGATAGAGGTATGTTAATTGTTACAACAAATCAGGGTGTTATGTCACACCATGAAGCCGCTAACAAAGCTATAGGAGGATTTTTGATTGGATATGTCTACTAAACAAACAGAAAAAATGGAAGTTGGGGTTGTAATCCCTGAAAATGTGAAAGTTAAGTTGGTTGGTCGTATGCTACATGTAGAAGGACCACTAGGTAAAACACATAAAAATTTTAAAAAAATTCCAGTTGATATACAAATAAACAATGAAAAAATAATATTAAAGGCATCTGGTGAAAGAAAAAAATATTATGCTATACTTAATACATCTAAATCAATAATTAAAACTCTTTGTGAGGGCGTTGTAAATGGTTATACAATAAAAATGAAAGTTGTCTATTCTCATTTTCCAATTACTGTTAAAGTAGAGGGTAAAAAAGTATTAATAGAAAATTTCCAGGGTGAAAGAGCATACCGAGTTTCTAAAATATGGAATGATACAAAAGTGACACCGAAAGGAGATGATGTTATAATAACTGGTCATGTACTTACTGATGTAACAGAAACTGCCGCAGAAATTGAATTGAATTCCAGAGTAAAAAATAAAGATCATCGTGTTTTTCTTGATGGTATATACAAGTACTCTAAAACAGTTGGTATTGAAAAATAAAATCTCTAATAAATTAAGATAAAATATGGTACTTGATGAAGAATTTAAAAAACAAACGCTTGAACTGGTAGAAAAAACATTAAAACTTTACAAAAATGCTGGTGCATCTCCTCGAATAGGCGATGTGTGGAAATGCAAAAACACTGGTGATTTTTTATGTGGATTTTTTGTTGGAGAAATGATTGGTTCTGCTCTAAGTGCATTTCAAATATTTCATAAAAGAGAACCTACGCCTGATGAACATTTGGAAATTGTTGAAGTGGTTGAAAAATTCAATGATGAAATAATGGAGTTTTTTTCTAAATTTAATAGTTAAACATCTAAATTATTTTTAATAAAGTGATTACAATTAAAATAGAAATACCTACTAAAGACATGGCTCGTCCAAGATTTTCTTGTTTTTCCTTATCTTTTGAAGTATCCGTTGAGGAGTTTTTATAGATAGTTGACATTTTGATGAAATCACTAATACCAGGTATTATCTAAACCAAACTATCAATGATTGTAAATAAGCTAAATATGGTCTAATTTCTTCCAATTCTCCCTTTTTTATTCGAGTCGTAAAGATTAAATCGCTTCTTCCAAAGCTAAAAACCATGCCGCCCTAGCTCAGCGTGGTAGAGCGTCGGACTGTTAATCCGTTGGTCGTCA
>CAZCFF010000075.1:0-3107 GCA_964497885.1 uncultured Candidatus Nitrosopelagicus sp. | reverse complement strand
ACGTATTCGTAAGCTCCAAGCTTGTTGTCGAAACAATATTGTGTTTTTTGGAAATTTTTTCTAAACTCTAAAACCTGGCTCGCAACTTCTTTTACATCTTTATTGTCAATAACCACATTTTTGATAAGTGAGGCAATTTGCTGCATATCTGATTCTTTCATTCCGAGCCGAGTAACTTCCGAAGATCCTAACCTGATTCCTCCTGGTTGCATGTAATTCCTTTTAGCCTTGAGATCACCTGGCACAAGCTGCCTATTTACAATGATATTCGCCTTTTCCAAGTCAGCCTCAATCTTCCCACCATCGCCATAATCAAGCACATTTACCACAGTTTGGTGAGATTGGGTAAATCCCTTCTTTTCACCCAAAACCTTGAATCCTAAATTATTGAGTTCCTCAGCTAGAGCCTTTGCGTTTTTGATAGTTTGTGCCGCATAGTCTTTTCCAAATTCTAATGCCTCGGCAAAAGCGATTGCCTTTCCAGCCATATGATGGATATGATGGGAACTGGTAAGACCTGGAAACATCGCCTTTTTGATAACTTCGGCGTTTTTTTCAAAAGCCAAAACCAAGCCTCCCTGAGGTCCAAATAATGTCTTATGGGTGCTCATTGTCATGGTATCCACACCTTCTCTCAAAGGGTCCTGAAACTCACCTCCAGCTATCAATCCTGCTACATGTGCAGCATCATAATTGATGTGAATATCATACCCCTTTAGAAAATCAGCCAATTCCTTGACTGGGTGAGGAAACAAGAATACAGAGCCTCCAAACATGGCTATTTTTGGTAGCCTATTTTGGCTCTTTAGATCTTCAACCTTGGCTTTCGTCTTATCAACATCCAGGTTCATTTCCTCACTATCAAAGGCGAAAAACTCGATATCCAAACCATGTACCAATCCGGCAGTTCCGGAATGCTCCTTTTTACCGTGCGAAATGTGACCGCCAGCAGGAATAGATGGTGCAATCATCACATCTCCCGGATTTGAGAAGGCAGAGTAAATGGCTAGATTTGCAACAACCCCGGAAGTCGGTCTTACGTCTGCAAACTCAGACCCAAACAACTTTTTGGCAAGATCCATGCATTGAATTTCAACCTCATCAATGTGGGTACATCCAGCATAGACTCGTTCGCCAGGCCAGCCCTCGGCATATCTATTTCCAAAATCTGATATTATAGCCTCCCTTACGGCTGGGCTAGGTATGTTTTCACTAGCAATCAGAGGTATCGAGTCGTTAAACCATTGATTATGTTTCTCTAAACTTTGGAAAATTCGCTCATAAGCCTCTTTATTTGGTAAATCAGTCATAATATCCACATTCACGCTCTACATTAAAAATTACCTATAGGATTTTTTCATATGATATAATATATAAAAAGGGAAAATGGCTTCGATCTCATTATGGCAGTTCAAGCTACACAATCAAACATGCCAGTTGTATTACTAAAAGACGGTGCATCACAAAGCAAAGGGCTAGAAGCACAGAAAAACAATATTTCAGCAGCTAAAATTATCGCTGAAATTGTCCGTACAAGCCTTGGTCCAAGAGGAATGGATAAGATGCTTGTTGACTCGTTGGGTGATGTAACAATAACAAACGATGGTGCTACTATTCTCAAAGAAATTGATGTTCAACATCCAGCTGCTAAAATGTTGGTTGAAATTTCAAAAACAACAGATAATGAAGTAGGTGATGGAACTACATCTGCAGTAGTTTTGGCTGGCTCCTTATTAGAACATGCAGAATCACTTTTGCTACAGGAAGTACATCCAACTATCATTGTAGATGGTTATAAGAAAGCAGCTACAAAAGCAAAACAATACCTAAAGGATATTGCGGAACAAGTCACTGCTAACGACAAATCAATTTTACTAAAAATTGCAAATACATCCATGCAAACAAAATTGGTAAAAAGAGACTCATCTCAATTATCCGATATGGTTGTAAGATCTATTACCGCTGTTGCTGAAAAACAAGGCGAAAATTATACTGTAGATATTGATGATATTAAAGTAGAAAAGAAAGCCGGAGGTTCTATTTCAGACTCGGCAATTATTCGAGGTATTGTACTAGACAAAGAAGTTGTTCATTCTGGAATGCCAAAAAAGCTAGCTGATGCAAAAATTGCTCTAATCAATGCGGCATTAGAAATCGAAAAAACAGAAACTGATGCCAAGATAAATATCTCAAACCCACAACAAATGAAATCATTTCTTGACGAAGAGAATAAGATGTTAAAAAATATGGTTGACAAAGTTGTAGGTTCTGGCGCAACTGTTGTGTTTTGTCAAAAGGGAGTTGATGATATGGCTCAGCATTATTTAGCAAAGGCAGGAATTCTTGCTGTTAGAAGAGTAAAAGAAAGTGACTTGACAAAACTAGCAAAAGCAACTGGTGCTAGAATAGTATCAAGTTTTGATGATTTATTTGAAAAGGATTTAGGAACCGCTGGTTTAGTTGAAGAACGAAAAATCGAAGAGGATAGATGGGTATTCATCGAGGGATGCAAACACCCAAAATCTGTAACTCTTCTGTTAAGAGCTGGTTCACAAAGAGTTGTTGATGAAGTCGAAAGATCTGTACACGACGCACTTATGGTAGTAAAGGATGTTATGGAATTACCATCAATAGTAGCTGGAGGCGGTGCGCCTGAAACATATGCAGCAACCAAGATTAGAAGTTGGGCAAAATCACTTGAAGGTCGTGAACAACTAGCTGCGGAAAAATTTGCAGATGGCTTAGAATCTATCGCACTTTCACTTAGTGAAAATGCAGGAATGGACCCAATCGATACTCTGGCCTCACTCCGTTCAAGACAATTAAAAGGCGATAAATGGACTGGAATTGATGTCATAAAAGGCAAGGTTCTCAATATGAAAACTGGAGACGTTGTCGAGCCTTTAGCAGTCAAAAATCAAATAATTTCAGCTGCAACTGAAGCAGCATGTATGCTTTTACGTATTGATGACGTAATTGCAACCGCAAAATCTGCAGGACCCCCACCAGGCGCTGAAGGTGGAATGCCACCAGGAATGGGTGGTATGGGAGGAATGGGTGGAATGCCACCAGGAATGGGTATGCCAGATATGGGCGGAATGATGTAA
>CAZCFF010000074.1:0-3137 GCA_964497885.1 uncultured Candidatus Nitrosopelagicus sp. | reverse complement strand
ATTTTTATTGCACCACTTCCAAGTACAAGAATTTTCTTTAGTGATTCATTTTTTGGCAATTTGTTATTTCTCCATCAATTTTTTTAGTTCATCAAAAACATATTTACAGTCAAAAGGACCAGGTGCAGCTTCAGGATGAAATTGTACAGCAATACAATTTTGTGTTTTATGTTTTATCCCTTCAACTGTGTTATCATCAGCATTTGAAAACCATAGTTTAAAATCAGATTGTTCTAAAGATTCAGGTTTTATTCCATAACCATGATTCTGACTCGTAACATAAACCTGATTTGTTTCTAAATTAATACAAGGTTTATTCTGACCACGATGTCCATACTTTAGTTTATAAGTTTCAGTATTTCCCGCAATGCCAATAATTTGTGCGCCCAAACAAATACCTAGTGTAGGGATATTATTTTCAATTAATTTTTTTGCTGTATCAATAGTTTCAGGACAATTTTGAGGATCACCAGGACCACTACTCAAAACAACTCCCTTTGGATCATATGACATTATTTTATCAAATGAAGTATTCCATGGAACAACTATTGCTTTGTATCCTAATTCTCGAATATTTCTAATAATAGCATTTTTTGCTCCAGTGTCAATAACAACTACAGATTTATTATTATCACCATAGATTTTTTCTATTTTAGTAGATACAACATCCATAAATTTTTCAGAATTATATTTTGTAACGTTAGTAAGTTCTTTTTTGATTTTTTCAACATCAATTTCTGAATCAGATACAACAAGAGCAGCCATCATCACACCACTGCTTGTAAGCTTCTTGGTAATTGCTCTAGTATCGATTCCAGATATACCTGGAACTTTTTCATTATACATCCATTCATCTAGAGTCATTTTCAGATTCCAATGACTTGCAGTTTGAGACAACTCGTGAACTACTAGTCCTCGAATTTGCATCATATCAGATTCAAAGAATTTAGAAATCCCATCCTCATCAATTTCGGTTAAATCTGGAATTCCATAATTTCCAACCAGTGGATATGTTAGTGTAAGAATTTGGCCATTATAAGAGGGATCAGTTAGAGCTTCTGTATAGCCAACCATGCCTGTATTAAAGACAATTTCACCAAAAACTGTGGTAGAAAAACCAAATCCAATTCCATCAAGAATGGTGCCATCAGAAAGGATCAGCTTTCCAAACTTGTTTCCATGTTTGGATTTTTTTATGGCTATTGGAACCCTCGATAACTGCTTTGATTGAGAGATTTAAGTTTTTGTAAAATTTGTGCTGATAAAATCAAGAAATGGATCTTCTATAATGCCTTAAATTGTTCACTCCATTTGTAATATGCCCTAATCATTTCCACAGAAACGCTTGGCTTTCGTCTTTCTAGAATTTCTTTAAAATCCTTCAACGTCAAATCCCGTGGCTGAGTAGGGTTTTCACCTGCTACTGGCTCTTTAAATTGGGGTGAGCAAAATAACTCATTCACTACTTTCATTTGTGATGCCTGGCAAATATCTTTAATATCACTTGCACTGTATCCATCAAAAAGTGAAGCTAATGTACGAGTACGTACTCTATTATCAGTTTTTAATTGATTTGTGTAAAGATCGAAAAGTTTGGTTCGGGCATCAATTGTTGGCAATGAAACATAGATTCTTTTTTGAAATCTTCGTAAAAATGGATTATCAAGACTCCAGGGTTTATTGGTTGCCCCTATTACGTATAATTTGATATTCTTTCCCTTATTATTTATCCCATCTATTTCTGTCAGGAATTGATTCCTTGATCTCACTTCGCCACCAATTTCGTTTGTACGTTCGCCCAACAATGAATCAAGTTCATCAATGAATAATATAACAGGTTTATCCTCTCTTTCGGCATAATTGCGTGCCATCTTGAATAATTTTGCCACATTCTTTTCTGCCTCACCCAGCCATTTACTCATCATTGATGATGCGTCAACATTTATGAAATAACCATCAAGTTCATTTGCTGTTGCTGCAGCAAGTATAGTTTTTCCACAACCTGGTGGACCATATAGTAGTATTCCTCTTGGCCAACCTAATGGAAATAGATCTGGTCTTTTTGTTGGCCAAACAATAGATTCTCGTAATGCAGTCTTTGCTTCGTCAACACCAACAACATCAGCCCAATTGATGTCTGGTTTTTCTTTCATTATCATTTGTTCAAAACTATCTTGTCGTGACTTTCCAAGATTTGATTGCTGCTCTTCTGGTGTTGCTTTGGGATCAACTGCTGGTTCAAAATCACTCCCCTGTAAAGATTGAAGTGCTTTAATCCTATTTTGATATGATTTTAATCTCTCAGTATAGATACTGTTTAGTTTACTATCGGGATAAAGCTTCATCAATTTAGATAGTGATTGTATTGCCTTTTCGTAGTGAGCAATGGCCATTCCACGTGCACCTTGTGAATCATATTTTATAGCATCTGAAGCATATTGGCTGGCATTTCTTTCTAATTCTTGTGGAGCTAAATTCATTCAAATTACCTTGTGTATATCGGTGAAGTTTTGATAAGGTACTCCCACGAGTAAATATCTGTAGAAAATCTGGTTAAATTATTTACACTATTACTTATAGGCGTGAATTATTTGAATTTAATCATGATAATCGAAGAAAAATTGAAATCATTGGGTATTGAATTGCCTCATCCTCCAAAACCTGCTGGTTCATATGTTCCAGTATCAATAATCAAGGATTTGGTATATGTCTCTGGTCAAATTCCTATACTAGATGGAAAAGTAAGATACACTGGTAAAATTCCAACAGAAAGAACCGTTGAAGAGGGTCAATATTCCGCTAAGTTATGTGCAATTAATGCACTATCACAGTTGAAGGCAAAGATAGAAGATTTAGATCATATTGCAAAGATTGTAAGGGTTTCTGGCTTTGTTAATTCATCTACTGATTTCACAGATCATGCCAAAGTGATAGATGGAGCATCAGATTTTCTATATCAAGTATTTGCTGAAAAAGGCGTTCATACTAGAATAGCTGTCGGTGTATCAAGCCTACCATTAGATGCAACAACAGAAATTGATATGATTTTAGAACTATCCTAATTCCGAGTTCATTTTTTTCAAAAACTCTTTGATTTTACCCTTAGGAATTACAGCTCCACATGCCTTATCATGACC
>CAZCFF010000073.1:0-3321 GCA_964497885.1 uncultured Candidatus Nitrosopelagicus sp. | reverse complement strand
AATCAATTAACAAAGACGTTAGGCTTGGAAAACTCAGTTGAACAAAATGTAAAAGAACTTAGTGGTGGAGAATTACAAAGATTAGCAGTTGCTATCGCATCAGTAAAAGATGCAGACTTCTATTTTTTTGATGAACCATCATCATATAATGACATATACCAACGTACTGGTGTTGCAAGAGTAATTCAAAGTTTAGCAAAGATTGGAAAGAGCGTTATGGTAGTTGAACATGATTTAACACTGCTAGATTATGTAAGTGATTTAATTGAGGTATTATATGGCGTTTCTTCTGCATATGGCATTGTATCTAATGTGTTATCCACAAAAGTAGGAATCAATGTATTTCTTGATGGATATCTACCAAATGAAAATGTTAGATTTCGTGATAAAAAATTCTCATTTGACGTTTCAACAACTACAGGTGAGTTCATCGATGCAGATACTGTAATAAAATATCCAATTCTTGAAAAAAAATATTCAAATTTTTCTGTGACTATAGATGCTGGACAGGTACACAAAGGAGAAGTTTTAGGAATTTTAGGTGCAAATGCACTAGGTAAAACAACTATGATGAAAATGATTGCAAGTGTGGAAAAACCTGACTCTGGTCTTGTGGATAAAAAAGTCAAAATTGCTTACAAGCCACAATACCTCGAGAATGATATTGACATAGATGTTGTATCAGTACTAACCAAAGCAAATGAAGGATTGATTGAAGGAAGTCAGGAAGAAGAGCAGATAGTTGATCCGTTAAAAATTAAAAAACTCTACAATAAATCACTAAAAAATTTGTCTGGAGGAGAACTTCAGAAAGTTTCAATTGTTACATGTCTTTTACAAAAAGCTGATCTTTATGCTCTAGATGAACCATCTGCATTTTTAGATGTTGAAGATAGAATAGCAGTTGCAAAATTTATTCAGAAATTTACCAGATCGTATGGAAAATCAGCTATGGTTATTGATCATGATGTACAATTATTGGACTTGGTTTCTGACTCTATGGTTATTTTTGAAGGAACATCTGGCATCAATGGTCATGCTTCATCTCCCTTACCAAAGGTAGAAGCTATGAACAAATTCCTAAAGTCTCTAGATATTACTTTCCGGAGAGATGAAAAAAGTCAAAGACCTAGGGTGAATAAGGAAAATAGTAGGTTGGACAAGACACAAAAAGCGGAATCAAATTTCTATTATTAATGTCACGAATGTTAAAAAAAACACTGGATTCGTTGCTAACTCCAAAAGAATCCGATGAACTTATTTCAGCATTTGACCAAATTGGTAGTATCATAATAGTAAGAATACCTGATTTGTTATTACCAAAGAAAAAACTAATTGGTGAAACACTTTTAGAACAAGTAAAGAACGCTCAATCTGTTTTTTATCAATCATCATCTGTTGAAGGAGAATTTCGAACTCGGGATTTAGAAATATTAGCTGGAGATGATAAAACAGAAACTGAATACAAGGAATCTGGATGTAGGTTTATTGTAGATGTTCGGAAGGCATTCTTTTCTCCAAGATTATCCTCCGAACGAACACGAATTGCTGAATTAGTAAGTGGTGGGGAGGTGATAGTTAACATGTTTGGGGGAATCGGAATGTTTTCGATCATTGCTACAAAAAAGAAAAAATGTACTGTATACAATATTGATATCAATCCTGATGCGGCAGATTTTTGCCAAAAAAATATTGTAATAAACAAACTTACTGGAAATGTAATATCAATTCATGGTGATGCCTCGGATATAATAGAAAATCAACTGAAAAACAAATCTGATAGAACACTTATGTTACTTCCTGAAAAATCAGATGAGTTTCTAAACTCGGCAATTTCAGCTACAAAAAATAATGGTATTATTCACTATTATTCACATATCCATGCAGACAAAAAGTCAGATGCGGCAAAATTATCGGAACAGCATTATTTGGAAGTTACTCCGGTAAAATCTACAATATTGGGATCGAAGATAGTTAGGCCTGTCGGTCCTAGATTTTATCAAACTGTAGTTGATGTAAAAATAGAAAAATAAAGTTTAGGTATCGTCGTCCTGTATTATAGATGATGGGGACGATTTTGTTGTAGCCATCATATATCCTATCCAGGAAATCACTCCAAGTATTCCTCCAACAATCATTAAAAGTGATAATTGTAAAACAATTGGACTCCATTCTGATAGCATTAGAAGATATGAGTATAGGAAAAATGCTGATATGGCTAGAACAAATATCATAATACCTTGAGCTTTACGTCTTGACAATGGGTAAAAATTAGCCTCTAGTTATTTATTTGAATCTAGCTAGGAAAATCAATAGCCATAACATATGCATCTTCGCCATCGCGATAATATGACTTTAATCGCTGAATTATAGAAAAGCCTAATTTCTCATATAATTTTACAGCATCAGTATTACTACATCTAACTTCCAAGTATAATTCAGAGCATTGTCTTAGTTTTACTCCTTTGATTGCCTCATCTACCAGCACACTCCCAAATCCTTTTCGTCTATGTGTATCTATTACCGCAATAGATACAACGTGACCTTTTTTGACAAAGCCTAACTTTTTAAAATTTGAGAATCCATGTTCTATTTTACACATTATGTATCCCACTATTTTACCCGAGATCTCAGCAACAATGAATGCCTCTGGTAATTCTTCAAGTAAACTTTCATAAAAATAATCAGAATAATGTTCAGGCAGTGTTCTAAGATTAATCTCCATTACAGGTATAATATCGCTAAGTTCACATCTCCGAAGAATACAATCTCCTATTTGCTTCAGTATTACTTGCATATTCATAATGTTACTTGGAAATATTTAATTTTAGAGTAGAAAAGCAATTAATGGAATGTTATTGCGTGATAAATTATGAGTGATATAACAGAGGATGAAGTAATCTCAAAAGTATCTTCAATTTTTGACGTAAAAGAAATAATAACAAACACAAATGACCTACAATTCAAGATAGCAGATACTGACTTTAAAAACAAATTTGTCGATCTGGCTAGAGAATTAGAAATTAGAAATTTTGTACCACGTCTTGAAAAATCTTTTGATGGAATAGATATTTTTGTTACTAGATTACCTAAAATCAAAAGAAAATGGTTATCAAAATCATGGGTACCGCGTATTCTTTTTGCAGTAACTGTTACTATGGTACTAATTGATGGTTATTTTAGAACTGATTTTGTTAATTCTCTGACTTTCATAGGTGATCCTTTTCAGATGTCAATTTTGTATGCATTCTCACTAATTGGTATTCTTGGTGTTCATGAATCAGGACATCTTATTGCGGCAAGAAAGCATAAAATTAGAAC
>CAZCFF010000072.1:0-3408 GCA_964497885.1 uncultured Candidatus Nitrosopelagicus sp. | reverse complement strand
ATGCAACATGTCCAAGATGGATTTCTCCATTCGCGTATGGTAGAGCACTTGTAATGATTGCTTTTGGGTTCATTTGATATAGGTTCTGTAAAGTTTAGTTAAGAAGTTTTACCAGCTGCCCATGTATTTGATCTGTTCCTTTGTTAGCTTGTCAATCTTAACATTCATGGCTTTCAGAGCGTCAATTGCTACTTGTTTATCTATTTCACTTGGAACTGCGACAACCTTTTTTGGCATTTTTTTATGATTTTTGAGAATGTAAAGAATTGAAAGGAGTTGATTTGAAAAAGACTGTGCCATTACTTCTGGTGGATGACCTTCTGCAGCTGTCAAATTAGCTATTCTACCCTCACCTATGAGATAGACTTTTTTGCCATTTTTTAATATGCATTCATCAAGATATGGACGTACCTGTTTAACAGATTTTGATTGTTTCAAAAGAAACTTAGAATCCACTTCAACGTCAAAGTGACCAACATTGCCAAGTACTGCACCATCGTTCATCTTTAAGATGTGTTCCTTTCTGATGATACTAGTCATTCCAGTTGTTGTGATGAAAATCTCACCGATTTTTGCAGCCTGTGCCATTGGCATCACATCAAAGCCATCCATATGCGCTTCCAGTGCACGTATAGGATTCACTTCTGTTACGATTACTTTTGCATTCATTCCACGGCAATTTGCTGCAACACCCTTTCCAACCCAGCCATATCCCGCAACCACAATTCGTTTAGATGCAAGTAACAGGTTCATTGCTCGTAAATAGCCATCTATTGTGCTTTGACCAGTGCCATATTTGTTATCAAACATATGTTTTGTATATGCATCATTGACTGAAATTACAGGATATCGAAGCTTACCTTGTTTTTCTACAGCCCTGATACGATTTACACCTGCCGTAGTTTCTTCTGTAGCACCAAGAATTTTCAATGAGTGATATTTTTTATCAAAGTGAGCTTTTACGTTCATGTCAGAACCATCATCAGTCAAAATCTGTGGTTTATGATTTAGAACTTGTTGTATACACCAATCATATTCCTTAGGACTTTGACCAGCCCAACAATATGTATGAATTCCCTGTGATGCAAGAAAAGCTGCTATATCGTCTTGAGTAGTAAGTGGGTTTCCACCACAACATGCAACTGTAGCTCCCAATTCTTTAGCACCCATAAGTAAAACTGATGTTTCTTTTGTTATATGCAAACAAAATCCTAAGGTGATTCCCTTTAGAGGTTTTGATTTTTTTAATCTTCGTATAGTATTATCTAAGATCTGCATATGAGATCTTGCCCATTCATAAGAAAGCTTACCCTGCTTTGCCAATCTCTTATTTTTTACTTTACTCAACGTAAATTTGGATTTTAACTGGGTATAAAATTCTATCACAACCTACAAGCTTTTTACTATGTCAAAATGACTAGAATTAGTATGACATGGAAAAAAATAACTGAAAAAAATACAATTGCGAGTGGTAAAGGTATGGAATTTGAAATTGATGGGAAAAAAATTGCTGTTTTTAATCAAAATGGATACCATGCGTTAGACGCACTATGTGTACACCAAGATGGCTCTATTGCACCAGGTAAACTCGATGGTGATATTGTTGAATGTCCATTACATTTTTGGCACTACAACATCAAAACTGGTGAGCTGAAAGATTTTCTAAAAGATATCAAACTTCAAACATACAATACTGATGTGAGAGATGACGGTATCTATATTGACTTGTAAAAAATTACAATGAATTAATAAATGATGATTTTAATGCAACAAATTTTTCGTGGAATATCTGGATTATGTTATTGAAATTATCCTGAATAGTTGGATTGGTCTGAAGACTTTCTGCATTATCCAATGTAGCATGTGCCAAAGATGGAATATCTATTTGTTCAACTGTATCAGGAAATAGCAATATTCCACCGCCAATCAAAATGGTGCCAACAATAATCAATTTACGTTTCATTTGTTCATAATTTAGGAAAAATGATAAAAAATCGGAAATAAAAAAATTTTGAGTAATGATGCAAAACTGTCTTGCAAAGATAACAATTTATGCCTATATTGACCAAAGATTGTGTGAATCATGAAATTCTACGTGAAATCATTACTCAAGATTATGTAAAAATTCAAAATGATATTGAAGAATTCCTAAAAAATAGTGTCTTGAAGAATAAATCCGATGGTGTTATTTTTGGTTTAAGCGGTGGAATAGATTCTGTACTAGTTGCATATCTATCTGCGAAAATATTTGGTAAAAAAGCACTTGCATTAGTAATGCCAGATTCAACTGTATCACCATCAAGTGAAACTGGTGATGCGCTAAAAGTAATTGGTGAATTAGGAATTGATTACAAACTTATCGATATTGATGTGATACATAAAGTATATTCAAATTATTTAGAACCTGAGAAATTAGCATTAGGTAATCTACGAGCAAGAATCAGAGCAAATATCATATATTATTATGCAAATTTGAAAAATTTATTGGTTTTAGGAACAAGTGATAAAAGTGAATACTTGATAGGATACTTTACAAAATTTGGTGATGGTTGTGCTGATCTGTTACCAATTTCTAACCTTTACAAAACACAGATACGAGAATTTGCAAAAATCCTTAAAATTCCAGATAATATAATCACAAAAAAAAGTAGTCCCAACTTATGGAAAGATCATAATGCAGAGGAAGAAATTGGTATGAGTTACGAGGAAATTGATTCAGTATTATATTGTGTTGAAAAAAAAATAAGCGTTGATGAGATTACGAAAACTACAGAAATAAAAAAGGAGTTTGTGGAAAAGATCATCCGAATGTATGAAAACAGCAAGCATAAAAGATTGCCACCTACAAGTATCAATGAAGGATGATAGTATAATGCAAATATTTGATACCCTGAATAACACAAAAAAAGAATTAATTTTTGATGATAAAGTTAGAATATATCTTTGCGGAGTTACAGTTTATGATGATGCTCACATAGGACATGCACGTACAATAATTGTTTTTGATGTATTACGTAGATTTCTAGAATCACAAAAAATTCCTGTAGAATTTATTCAAAACTTTACGGATGTGGATGATAAGATAATAGAGCGGGCACAGCAAGAAAAAATATCACCGCTAGAACTTGCTTCCAAATACACTAAAAATTATTTTGATGATTTTGATGGATTAAATGTCAAAAGGGCTACAATTTACCCAAAGGCAACTGAGCATATTGAAGATATGCAAGATTTGATTTCTGATCTTATTGATAAAAAATATGCATATATAACAAAAAATGGAGTTTATTTTTCTGTTTCAAAATTTTCAGAATATGGAAAATTGTCTAAGAAAAAAACTGATGATTTGGTTTCTGGAGCTCGTGTAGAAGTTGATGAAGAAAAAGATAATCCAATTGATTTTGCATT
>CAZCFF010000071.1:0-3754 GCA_964497885.1 uncultured Candidatus Nitrosopelagicus sp. | reverse complement strand
CAAAAAATGAATCACTAAAGAAAATTCTTGTACTTGGAAGTGGTGCAATAAAAATTGGTGAAGCAGGTGAGTTTGATTATTCTGGAAGTCAATGTCTTAAAGCAATTCATGAAGATGGACTTGAAAGTGTTCTAATTAATCCAAATATTGCAACAATTCAAACTGACACTAGATTTGCAGACAAAGTATATCTTCAACCTGTTACTCCCAAATATGTTGAATCTGTAATTGAATCGGAACTACCTGATTCAATCATGTTATCATATGGTGGGCAAACTGCATTGAATTGTGGTGTAAAATTAGATGAGATGGATATTTTACAAAAATATAACGTGAAAGTATTGGGAACTCAAATCCCAGGAATTATGGCTACTGAGGATAGACAGAAATTCAAAGATAATATGCAAAAATGTGGTGTTCCTGTTTTAAAGAGTAAGACAGTTCACACTTTTGAGGATGCCAAAAAAGTTGCGGAGGAATTAGGTTATCCAGTAATTGTTCGTGTAGCTTACACTTTAGGCGGAAAGGGAGGTGGTATCGCTCATAATGAAATTGAACTACATGAGATTGCGGGACGTGGACTAGCCGCAAGTCTTGTTGGGCAAATCCTAGTTGAAGAGTATATTGGTCATTGGAAGCAAATTGAGTATGAGGTAATGCAGGATTATGGTGGAAATAATGTAATTGTCTGTAACATGGAAAATGTTCTTTCAATGAAAGTACACACAGGCGATAATATTGTTGTTGCACCATCGCAAACAATCAATAATCATGAATATCACATGTTACGTTCTGCTGCAATACGTGCTACAAAACATGTTGGAATAGTAGGTGAATGCAATATTCAGTATGCATTAGACACTGATTCTGACAGATATGTTGCTATTGAGATCAATCCTCGTCTTTCCCGTTCTTCAGCCCTTGCTAGCAAGGCAACTGGTTATCCGCTAGCATACATGTCTGCAAAAATAGGGTTGGGTTATTCACTTCCAGAACTTGTGAATCGGATTACAAAGTCTACTACTGCATGTTTTGAGCCATCATTAGATTATATTGTTTGCAAACATCCAAGATGGGATTTTGAAAAATTTGAACTTGTTAATCGTAAACTAGGAGTAACTATGAAATCAGTTGGTGAAGTAATGGCTGTTGGAAGAACATTTGAAGAATCATTACAAAAAGCAATACGAATGTTAGATGTTGGAAAAGATGGTCTTGTATTGAATCGTGCAAATGGTCAAAAATTTGATGTAGAAGATATAGAAGATCATTTGCAACATCATGATGATTTTATTCTATATTTTGTTGCAGCAGCTCTAAAAAAAGGAATTACTGTTCAAAAAATTTATGATTTATCATCAATTGATCCTTGGTTCATTGAAAAAATAAAAAATATTGTAGAAACAGAAGAAAAATTAAAACAAAACGAATTGGAAAAACCACTTTTACGGGAGGCAAAAAAGCTTGGATTTTCAGATAATCAAATTGCACGTGCAAAAGATATGAAAAGTGAAGAAATTAGAAAAATACGTAAAGATTACAATATAATCCCCTCTGTGAAACAAATAGATACACTTGCTGCTGAATGGCCTGCAAAAACAAATTATCTTTATCTAACTTATGGTGGTGATGCAAATGATATTGAAATAAATGAATCTGATAAAGGTGTGATTGTTTTGGGTGCAGGACCATATAGAATTGGAAGTAGTGTTGAATTTGATTGGGGTACAGTCAATATGGTTTGGGGGTTACAGGAAAATGGCGAAAAGAATGTTATTGTTGTAAATTGTAACCCTGAAACTGTATCAACTGATTATGATATATGTAACAGACTTTACTTCGAAGAATTAACACTAGAACGTATTCTAGATATCGCAGAATTTGAAAAGACGAAGGGTATTGTAACATCTGTCGGTGGCCAAACTGCTAACAATCTTACACCAGACCTTGCAAAAAATAGAATTAATTTGATTGGTACTAGTGCAGAAAATGTAGATCGTGCTGAGAATCGCTCAAAATTCAGTGAGATCTTGGACAATCTTCACATAAAGCAACCACTTTGGCAAGCATTTTCTAATATTACAGATGCAAAAAACTTTGCCTTAGATGTAGGCTATCCTGTGTTAGTTAGGCCATCATACGTACTTAGCGGTGCTGCAATGAAAGTTGTATGGTCCCAAGAGGAATTAAAGGAATTTGTAACAAATGCTGCAGTTGTATCTCCTAACTACCCAGTAGTTATCACAAAATTCATGTTAAATTCACTCGAAGTTGATGTTGATGGTGTTTCTGACGGTGAAAATGTTGTGATTGGTGCTATAGTCGAACATATTGATAGTGCAGGTGTTCATTCTGGTGATGCAATGATGTGTATACCACCTTGGAGAATAAGTAATAAAATCATTGAGAATATTACTGATTCTACAATAAGAATTGCAAGGGCATTTAAAATTAAAGGTCCATTCAATCTTCAATTTTTAATTAATAATGATCAGGAATATGTGATAGAATTAAACATTCGTGCATCACGTTCCATGCCATTCGTATCAAAACTTGTGAGAATGAATCTAATTTCTCTTGCATCCAAAGCAGTATTGGGAAAACAATTACCACGTATACCTGTTGACGAGTGGAAAAAAATCCCTATTCATGGAATAAAGGTTCCACAATTTTCCTTTATGCAATTAGATGGAGCAGATATTGTTCTTGGTGTGGAAATGCAATCAACTGGTGAGGCTGCATGTTTTGGTGAGAGTTTTTACGATGCACTCTCAAAGGGTTTGACATCAGTGGGATATAATCTTCCTAAATCTGGTTCTGCACTTGTTACTATTGGTGGTGTTGAGAATCGAGAAAAATTATTACAGACATCTGCTCTCTTGCAAAAACTTGGATTTAAAATACTTGCAACTGAAACTACCGCCGAATTTTTAAATGAAAAATTAGGCAATGTTGAAGTTGTCCACAAAATTAGTGAGCCAGATAGAAAACCAAACATATCTGATCTACTTTACCAGAAAAAAATTGATTTCATTATAAATATACCAAGTACGTCTACTATTGAAAAATATGTTGGGATGCTTTATGATGAATATCAAATACGCAGAAAATCATTAGAACTTGGTATACCTGTTTTGACTACCATTGAACTGGCTGAATCCTTTGTGAAAACACTAGAATGGTTGCAGAATCATGTACCTACGAAAAAAGTATTAGAACCATACAAAGATTACAGTTAGATTATATTTGGAAGTAGTTTTTCATCGCCAATAATTGTACCATCTAATGTTAGAATCTTGGCTTTGTCAGTGTTAATTTTTTCAATTATTGGTGATATTGATTTTTTATAGAATTTTTTCTTAGTCATATGGAAGTATTTGTTAAACGCTGGAACAATTATCAATTCTATTTCGCCATTTTGTGATGGGAAAATTCTATCCTTGCTACATTTTATTGATATCCATACCCTTTGACCATTAATTATCGATTCTTTCTGGAAAAAAACTGGGTGTAAATGACCCATTACAATTTTGTTTATGTTACTGTAGTTTTCTGTAGGCAATGTGTGGCCATGCGTAAATAGTATTTCATCAATTATAATCCCTTTTGGACTGGCAACATTAACTTCCTTTGGCACAAGTTTTTCTATATTTGAGTCATGATTTCCTGGGACAAGTGTGATATTTATTCGATTTTTCAGTTTATCAAAAAACATTGGAATTGATTCCCACTCTGTTTTTGTTATAGATTTTAT
>CAZCFF010000070.1:0-3804 GCA_964497885.1 uncultured Candidatus Nitrosopelagicus sp. | reverse complement strand
AACTAACAGGCACATACGCACCCTGATTAAGATTATTTAGTAGAATCTAAATCACTATTTTTTTCCATCCGCAATCTCATGTATTTATCGTCAGGAGAAAATTTTGCAGGATGTACTAACTTGGTAGGATTATTACATTTTAAGCATTCATTTTTTAGTGTATATTGATTACATACAGAACATTTTCTTAATTGAAATCGCATTAATCTCCACCAGTTTTTTTAGATTCTTCTCTCGTAAATACGAAAGTTCCCTTGTTTTTCTCAATGTTCTTCTGCAAATCTTCTAAAATTGGTTTTAATGTCCTTTCTGCAGATTTAAAGTCAGGTGCTGTTACACTCATTCTATATTTTGGTGCGCCTATGTATAATATTTCTACACTACCTTTCTGTTCAGCATCTTGTAATTGCTTCTTTATGTTTTCGATTCCGTTAAAACTACTATCACTAATTTCTAATATACCTCTAATTTCTACTGATGGGAGTTTAATTTTGGATGAAACATCTTCAATTACATCTAATGTTTCTCGTGATAAATCAAATGCATCAAAAACTTTGATTCCATTTGTGCCAATATCTATCACTGCATCATAAATCGAATCATATTTTGAAAAAATTTTATCTTCCAATTCTTCAATTTGTTTATCTGATAATTTTGCTTTTTCCTGTATATTTTTCATAATTCCTTTCCCTTTTTCATGTCGCTTGACATCAAGGAGTTTCTTTTTCTGTTGGTCCTTTGAAATCTGTCTTAATGACAAATCAATTTCTCCCTTATCCTTTCTAATCTTCTTTACAAGTACAACTTTCTTCTCTCCCTCTGTTACATATTTTCGAACATTTCGTACCCATCCAGGTGCAATTTCTGAAATATGCAGGAACCCCTGGATGCTGTTATATTCATCAAGACTGACATAAGCCCCATGGTCACCTATCTTTGTGACTGTTACAACTACAATTTCACCCTCATCGGGAAATTCTTGCATTTCAGTTGTCATTCATTATAATTTTTTTACTAGCTAATTTATTGTTGCTGATCAAAAATCTATTCCTTTTTTTGCTTTTATACCAGATTTGAACGGGTGTTTCACCTCTTTCATCTCTGTTACAAGGTCAGCTACTTCAATTATTTTTTCAGATGCAGGGGTCTGAACGCCTCCATTATCTAATGGACATAGATTACCTGTAAGTACAAGATCAAGCTCGTCAGGTTTTGATTTTATAATTTCTAAAACATCGTTCAGGCTTACTAATTCTAATTGAATTGCATAGTTAATCTCATCTAGTATCACAACATCATATTTACCAGACAAAATCTTCTCTTTACTAATAGCTAATGCTTCATTTGCTGCTTTTACATGATCTTCGCGGGGACTTTTATCGTCTATTATTCCTACAAATCCCTTGCCTGCAGTAACAAGCTCAAATTCTGGCTCCAGACGTTTAGCACTGTCCAACTCACCGTAATGCCAAGAACCTTTTACAAACTGGATCATGCAAACCTTGTGGTTATAGCCTACAGCCCTAAGAACAAGACCCAATGCGGCTGAAGTTTTCCCCTTACCACCTCCGGTATAGACAATTACTAGGCCTTTTTCACCCATACAGAGTTTGAATTTTCTCTAACTAAAAAGATTGATACTAGATGAAATTCATAGGTTAAGAATTGAAAATTCCAAGATTAATCATTGCTGGAGCAACTAGCGGTGTAGGCAAAACATCGATCACATCAGCAATAATTTATGGTATGAAAAAAAGCGGTTACACAGTACAGCCATTTAAGGTTGGACCTGATTATATTGATCCTAGCTATCTATCATCAATATCAAAAAATAATGCAAAAAATTTGGACGTTTGGCTTATGGGCAAAAATGAGCTTGTCCAAAGTTTTGTAAAAAATTCTACATCTGATATTTCTGTGATTGAAGGTGTGATGGGTTATTATGATGGATTTGCTGGAAAGACAAACTTTGCAAGTACACACCACGTTGCATCATTACTAAAAGCTCCAACAGTTTTAGTTTTGGATGCAAGTAAAGCTGCACGTTCTATTGCAGCAACTGCACTAGGTTTTACAAAATTTCATCGTAATTCTAGGATCGTTGGAATAATTTTGAACCGAATTGGCAGTAAAAAACATGAAAATATGTGCAGACAGTCACTAACAAATCTGAAAATTCCTATACTCGGATTTATACCAAAAAATTCTGATAGTATGGAATCACGGCACTTAGGTCTTATTCCCGTAAGAGAACAAAAATCACTCCAAAACAAGATTAGTAAAGTATCACGCGAGATTTCTGATAATCTTGATATTAACAAAATAATTCAGATTTGTAAAAATGTGCCAGAACTGCCAAAGATGAAGCCAAAAAAATTCAAAAAACCAACAGCTACGGTAGCAGTTGCACTTGACAGTTCGTTTAATTTTTACTATCATGATAATCTTGAAGCATTACGTAGAGAGGGAGCAAAACTAAAATTTTTCAGCCCTATAAATGACAAAAAAACTCCATCATGTGATTTAATCTACATCGGTGGTGGATTTCCTGAAGTTTTAGGACAATCACTTCAAAGAAATACAACAATGCGTAAGCTGATAAAAAAACATGCTGAAGAGGGAATGCCAATCTATGCAGAATGTGGAGGATTGATGTACCTTACTAAATCAATAAGCTTTGGGAAAAAAAAGTACAAGATGGTAGGATTGTTCGACGCAGAAACTCATATGACAAAAAAAATGACATTAAACTATACTGAAGGTAGAATCAGATCAAACTGTTTGGTTTCACCAACTGCGAAGTTTTGTGCACATGAGTTTCATTACTCAAAGATTAGAAATCTACCAAGAGATGCAAAGCTTGTTTATGATCTGAAAATTGGTGAAGGCATATCTGGCAAAAAAGATGCACTTTCTGAATATAACACACTTGCATCATACTGTCATCTATATTTTGATAGTGCAAAATATGCTGCCAATATGATTCAAAACTCAATCTAGGTAATATAACTAATTTTACTAGCTAAAAACCAAAAAAATTTGATTTAGTTTCTTAACTTTGAATTTGTAAAGATAAGTCAGATTGGTTTGAATAACTAATACCTGTTCAATACTAGTTCAAAGCGACTTACTAGGTCAAGCTAGTAAATGGTTGTTTTTGGGCAGTAAGGAACGGCCTATTCAGAATCAATAAACCACAGTAGAACAACCATAGCGCTATGACAAGAACGACATCGCAAAAACACGTAAACATGGCTAAAAACGTGATGAATTTTTAACCATGTTTGTTCGTGTTAAACTCAAATTATAAAATATTGTCTCTTATTGTCTTCTAAAATCTCTTAAGATATTATTATAATATCATCTAATTTTTTACCAAAATAAAATCAAACATGACATAATTGTCTAGTTTTGTCGACTTTTTTCGCCTTAAACACATTTGTTAAAAATAACCATGAATTGGTATGATCCAGATCATCAATCTAATGGAGCAACATTAGGAGACAATATAGGACATAAAGAAAATGATGATTGGGATTGTGAAATAGAATTAAGTTGCCATAAAAAAGAAAACCAAGGTAGGGTGAGTACGATCTTCATGCGGTATCTCCGAGATAAGTATGGACACACAGCTGATAGGGCATTAAAAAGAGCACAAAAACGTGAACAAAGAGAAAGACATAGTTCAACCGAACTAGATTCACAGATTGTATCTGGTGTATTTTAGAACTTCCTTGGATTTTCTCTTCTTTCTTTTCGTATTTCTAGTGAACCTTTGATCATAAACACAATACCAATTGCTAA
>CAZCFF010000069.1:0-3845 GCA_964497885.1 uncultured Candidatus Nitrosopelagicus sp. | reverse complement strand
TGAAGACATTCCTGGCCTAATGGACGAATATAATGAATTAGAAAGCATTTACTTTGGAAAAATTAAAGTGGATAACGAAGCAAAACTTGTAAAATCTAAGGGACTTTATGAATATGTTAACCTACTGAATCCACCAAAAGAGCCAAGCACACATGTAAACTATAGATTATTAATTGAATTATGTAAAATTTTTAAAGATGATCGAAAAGAACGTATCATTTCAAAGCTGATTGATTACGGCACAATAAAGGAAGAAAAAGATGATGTAAAAGCACTGATCAAACTTGCTGGAAATTATTCTGATGATTTTGAAGAAACAAAAATACCAGCTACTAAACTTGAAATCGATGATTCGTCTAAAACTGGACTCAAACAACTGGTAAAATTGTTAGAAGAAAATGTCGAAATAGAGGACCTGCAGAATTCAATATACAGTATAGCAAAGGAAAATCAAATTCAGCCGAAAGACTTTTTCAAAATTCTCTATCAAATTATTCTTTCAACAAATCGTGGACCAAAAATTGGACCGTTTATTGAAGATATTGGAAAGAAGAAAGTTGCCGATATTATTTCTAAGCACGTTTGATCACTATGGTACATAATGAGCATAATAAACCAAAAAGAAGCAGTGCTTTACTCCTGATTATTTTAGGAGCGGTGCTATTCATGGTTGGACCAACTCAATATCAGGAATCCCCTGAATTGGGAATACTTGCACTAGTTTCTGGATTCATTTTAGGCGGAGTTGGTTTCTACTTAAAGTATGTAAAAGGGAAAGTAAAGAGATAATGAGTGTAAAAAAGGTGAATGTGTATGAAATGGTTTAGAAGTTCTGGAAAAACAGAAGATTACGAGAAAGAATATCTCACACGATATAACGAACAGCAAAAACCTAAACAAAAGAAAAATACATCAAAAGATAAAAAATCCATAAAAAAAGAACCAGAAGCACTATCTACAAAACTTGAATCTGCCAAACAAGAATATAGCGTTACAATAGGAAATTTGATGAATGCAAAAAAAGAACTAAAGAATGTAAAAGAGATTATTCAAGAATTGAATAATGAACATGATAGTATTGTTTCTAGAACCAAATCTTCTAGAGAAGAGCTACTTAAAGTAAATAATGAGCTCAAGGAAAAAAGTATTGAATCTGAAAAATCATCAGATGGACACGAAAAACAAAGATTGATAGTTCAAGAAGTGAATAACTCAAAAATGGAATTATCTAAAATTAAAGATGAAATTAAGAAATATAGTAAAGAACTTGAATCTGTAAGAACTAAAACAGATAATTCTCCAGATGTTAAAAAAATGAAAGAAGAAAGAGAAAAGCTTGAAAATGAAATAATACAAAAAAGGAAAGAACTTGAATCTGGATTCAGGGAGCTAAAATTCATTAAAGATGAGATGGCGAAATCAAGTAAGAGTGAAGGATCTGATAAAATTGTTGATGCGGCTAGTGCAGTTGTAGCATCAATGAATCAGAAATTGCAAACTACGCTGACAGAGTTGAACGCAGTAAAAAAAGCTCTTGAAAATGAACGAGGGCGGCAAAAAAATTCTGCCTAATTGTTTCAAAATTTATAATGCTTTTTCCATTTAGCCTTTAATTCTTCCTCTGTATAACCAAGATCATAAAGTGGTGAAAGTACATCACTTAATTTTTCTATTTTCACTACGATAATAGTTTTGATTGAGCTTTTGATTCCAGTTTCTTTGTAATGCGAAATAATTTTATCAAATTTATCACCAGTTGAAATTATTTCTGCAATTCCCTTAAAACGATATCCTCTTCGAGAAAATGGATCAACTACATTAATTTCGATTGCAGGATTACGTTTTAAATTTTCAACTGTTTGTGGTGAATGTATATCTGCAAAAGCTAGATATGATTCATCCAACACAATGATAGTACCCTTGGGAGACAGATTTGGTGTATTGTCTGCAGATATTGTTGCAACATATCCTAATTTTTGAAAATTGATAAAATTTTTAATTTTTTCAGTAATAATAGTCATAGAAAATATTTTTTCTAATCATAATTAAATAAAAAGGCGGGCCCGGCAGGATTCGAACCTGCGACCTAACGCTCCGCAAGCGTTCGCACTATCCAGGCTATGCAACGGGTCCATTCATAATACTCTTAAATTTTTAGGAGTTTATAGATTGTTTTTCTTTTCTTTTAGGTTATTTGCCTCAAACACTAACGTATAGCAAATACTTTTTTCTTTGGCTTTGCTTTTTGTTGTTTGTTATATCGTATAATATACTCCTTCTCGTATTCCCTTCTTTTTTGTTTGATGTTTGGTTTTGGCTCCTCAAGTTCGATTTGACTTAATCTTAATTTTTGCTCCAATGCAGCAATTCTCAATTTAGTTTTTTGTAGTTTTTTAAATTTAGAAACATATTTTCTTTCATATTCTTTTCTTTCCTGTTTGATATTTCGCTTTGGTTTTAGTTCCAGCACTAATTGTTTTGATTGTTTTACCTTTGGCTTTGTTTTTTTTCGTTTATTGTATCGAGCAAGAAATTCTCTTTCGTATTCTTTTCTTTCTGTTTGTAATTCCTTTTGCTTACTAAAAATATGTTTTTTAAAACTTAATCTACCCAGATCATCATGTTTTAAACTGGATGATTTTACAATTCTCTTCCTTTCTTTTGTAGATTTCTTAGCAATTTTTGTTCTTCTAGCAGTTTTTCTAGTTTTTTGTGATCTTTTAACTGCCAATTTTAATTTCTTAATAGTTGAATACTAAATAACTATTATCGATTTAGTATTTCTAACAACAATTTGCCTTAATTTTGTATTTCAATAATATTTATTCAGATTTAATTATTTTTTTTCTTTCGTTTTGATTTTTGTTGTTTTAGATATCGAGCAACGTACTTCTTTTCATATTCGTCTCGTTCTGCTTTTAATTTTTCCCGCTTAGTAACAACATGTTCACGAAAATCTAATTTGCCTAAATCTTCGTTGTATTCTTTTGAAGGTTTTGATTTCTTCAGTTTTGTTTCTGATTCCTTATATCTAGAAAGATATTTCTTTTCATATTCGCCTCGTTCTGCTTGTAATTCCTTCCGTTTTTCCTCAACATGTTCACGTAGATTTAACCTTCCTGAAATTAAATCAAGATCAAGTTTTTTACTAGATGATCGCTTTGGTTTACCGTTTTGTTTTTTCGTACATCGATGAAGGTACTTTTGTTCATAATCCTTTCGTTCTGCTAGATATTCTTCTCTTTTGACAATTAGATGTTCTCGAAAACTAAATCTGCCTAGATCTTCTATTTGTCTTAGTGGTATTGATACCTTTTTCTTTGACCATGTTTTTTGTCGTTTTTTATATCGTGTAAGAAATTCTTTCTCATACTTCTTTAACCCTTTCAGCCTTTCTTGGCGGTTTGTAATGAGGTATTTTTGGAGATCACCCCATGATTCTATGGGTAACACCCGTTCATCTTGTATTGATCTTTGCCTTGACATTTGTCTTGACATAACTGATTGTCTTAAGATCGAATGTTAATTAATTATATTAGATAATTAATTTAGATTCGAACGAAAATATTATTCATCTATATTATCTGCTTTTTTCTGTTTTTCTAATCTAGCCAAGTATTTCTTTTCATATTTTTTGAGATCTGATGTTGATTTACTAACAGAACTAGATTGTGATCTGCTTTTTGTTTTCGCTTCATCCTTGTTTATAAAAACATAATTCATGATTACGCCTGCAATAATTCCGCCAATTATTGGTGCAACCCAATAAAGCCATTGTATCTCTAATAGACCAGCGTCACCAGTTGCAACAGCAGGTGCTAATGATCTTGCTGGATTCATAGAAG
>CAZCFF010000068.1:0-4131 GCA_964497885.1 uncultured Candidatus Nitrosopelagicus sp. | reverse complement strand
GGAGTTCCAGCTGAGACTAGAGCTGCAACACAAGATGGTGAAACTGTTTTTCTTAGACCACGTCCTGGTGCATCAAGAATGTATCCTGAAACCGACATCCCTTCTATTGGTGTTACACTTGAAGAAATAAAAATTGCAAGGGATAAAGCAGACACAACGCCAACATGGAACAAAGCAATCACTGAAATTCAGAAAAAATATAATTTAAACCAGCAACAGGCTGAACAAATTTTTGATTCGGAATACATTGAACTGTTCGAAAAAATCTGTGAAAATAAAAAAAACTCGCCAAACTTTGTAGCCTCTATACTTTGTTCTAGCATAACAAATCTGGAGAGACAGGGACATCACACAACACTATTGAAACCGGAACATATTATAGAATCATTTGAACTGTTAGCGTCTGGTAAAATACCCAAGGAATCATTAGAAATTATTTTCAAAAACATCATGTCTGGTAAATCAGGAAATGTTTCAATGGCTATGCAAAGCACAAACGTTTCAAGTATAGATGAATATGAATTAAATGAAATTTTAGATAAGATTATTCAAAGCAATATGGAACTTGTTAAGAAGTTAGGAGATAAAGCGATAACCACTTTGATGGGAATTGCTATGAAAGAAGTGAGAGGTAAAGCTTCTGGAAAAATGGTAAATGAATTACTAGAACAAAAAATAAAGAATATAATAAAGAAATGAAAAAATGATACTGGTTTAGTTAAATGTTGATTTAACCTCTACTTTTTCTTGAACCTGTTCCTCTGCCAGTAACTCTTCTTACACCTTTAGTTGATTTACTTGCTGTGCTTTTTTTGCTGCCAACAAGTCTTCTACCTGTTCCTCTGCCAGTAGTAATATATTTACCAGCAGTAGCTTTATCACGTTTTGCTTGGTGTTCTTTGAAACCTTTTCCAGAGAAACTTGAAGATTTTTTAGAGTCAGTTTTTCTGCTTCCTGTACCTCTTCCGCTTACTCTTGTAACTTTTGCCATTGATAATTGAAAACATCTTTAGCTTTTAAGGTTTTCATCAATTATTATAATATCATGCGGGAAGTGGGATTTGAACCCACGAACTCCTAGGAGATAAGGATCTGAACCTTACGCCGTTGACCAGGCTGGGCGACTCCCGCATAAAAGAAAAGAAAAGTCCAGAATAAGTTCTTTTTTAGGATCAAAACATAAAAAAATCAAAACAAAACTTGTAGATTATGGAATTTCGGGAGATTTTTTGCCATAATTGCAATAAAACCCTTGGTAAATACAATGTAAAATTTTATTCTGAAGGTCATATTGCTGAAATAATACAAACAATTCATGCAGATCATATCAAAATTGGGCATCATGTTGAAATTCATATGAAAAAATCAAAATAGTATAATTTAGAGATCATCAAATTCCTTCAGTAGATTTTTTTGTTGGTTATTCAGTTTTTTTGGAATATCCACTACTAATCTTACATACTGATCACCTCTACCACGTAATCCTTTTCCTGGTAAACCCTTTCCCTTGAGTTTAATAATCGAGTTTGGTTGACTGCCAGGATCCGCATTAATTTTATGGGAACCGTCTAGTGTGGGAACTTCAAAACTTTTTCCTAGACTCGCATCTACCATCGTTATATGTGCATCATAAAAAATATCTCTTCCATCACGTTTGAATTTAGCATGTGATTCTATACGCACTCGTATTATCAAATCACCATTCACACCATTTGGTATAGATTCACCCTCACCAGACAATACATAATCTCCATCATCTATACCAGTTGGAAGATCAAATGATAGATGTTTAGTTCCTTTCACTTTTCCTTGTTTACATTTTTTACATGGTTTTTCGATTATTGAACCCTCTCCACTACATTTTCTACATGGTTGAACAGTTACAAAAGTAGAGAATCCCATATTTCTACTAATTCTAACTTGTCCATGACCTTTACATTCTGCACATGAAGTCTTTGATGTACCAGGTGAACAGCCAGAACCATTACAGTCTGGACAATCTACATTTTTTTGTAAATCAATTTCCATTCTTTTTCCATGAAGTACGTCTTCCATGGTGAGAGAAGTTTCATATAACATATCACGACCACGTTGTTTCCCAAAACCTCCAAATCCTCCTCCACCTCCAAATAGATTTTGAAAAATAGAATCAAAACCACCTGAAGATCTACCTTGTCCTCCAAACAAATCACTAAATACATCATCAAAGTTGGCTCCAGCTCCTCGAAAGATATCTTCAGTACTATATCTGCCATCTACTCCAGCATGACCATGTTGATCGTAAAGACTACGTTTTTTTGGGTCAGATAAAACTGCGTATGCTTCTGAAATTTCTTTAAAATGTTCTGCAGCTTCTGGTGATTTGTTCCTATCTGGATGAAATTTTAAAGCTAATTTTCTATATTGTGATTTGATCTCATTGACTGAAGCACCTTTTGAAACTCCTACAACTTCATAATAGTCACGTTTTGCACTCATAATATATCAAATAATCCTTTACTGTATAAAATATCTAATGTATATATTTTTGAATAGTTTTGATTTGGAATCGTTATTTCGATTCCTCCTCAGTTGGTTTTGATTCTGGTTCTGGTTCAGCATTTTCTTCAGATTTTGTACCTTCATCTTTTTGTTGTTCTTCGCCAGGTGGTGGTGTAGCATTTTTGTATAGTTCTGTCGTTATCTCATTCACTATTGATTTTAATGCATCAAGTTTTGTTTTTATTTCGTCTTGATCTTTGGTTAGAGACTCCTTCAACTCCTTCATAGCATCTGTTGCTTTGATTCCCTGTTCTTGTGATATTTTATCCTTTAAATCTTGGTTGATCAGTTTTTCAGTTGTATAGATATAACTTTCTGCTTCATTTTTAATATCTACTGATTCTTTTTTCTTCTTGTCTTCTTCAGCGTGTTCTTCCGCATCTTTCTTCATTTTTTCCACTTGCTCATCAGATAATTTTGTAGAAGATTCTATCGTAATTTTAGCATCTTTACCAGTGCCTAGATCTTTTGCTGTTACATTTATGATTCCATTGGCATCAATATCAAATTTAACATTAATTTGTGGTACTCCTCTAGGAGCTGGTGGAATATCAGTTAGATTAAAACTGCCTAATGAGACATTATCTGCAACCATTGGACGTTCACCTTGGACTACATTAATCGTAACAGCAGTTTGATTATCAGCAGCTGTCGTGAAAGTTTTATCTTTAGATGTAGGAATTGTTGTATTTCTCTCAATAATTGGTTCACGTACACCACCTAATGTTTCAATTCCTAATGTTAATGGAGTTACATCAAGTAATACTATATCACTTTCAACATCACCAGCCATAATACCAGCCTGAATAGCAGCTCCAAAAGCAACAGCTTCCATAGGATCAACTCCTGATTCTGGACTTTTCCCAACAGCGTTTTCAACAAATTTTTTCACAATAGGCATTCTAGTAGGTCCACCGACTAGTACAATTCTGGTAATATCTGAAGCTGATATCTTGGCATCCTCAATTGCTTTATCAATTGAAGCTTTACATTTTTCAACTAATGGAGTTACAAGACTCTCTACCTTAGCTCTTGTTAATTTCACTTGAAGTGTAGTCTTTTCATGGAAATATGGCAAGTTTATTTCAGTTTCCATTACACCTGAAAGTTCAATCTTAGCCTTTTCACAAGCTTCTTGGAGTCGTGCCATGGCTTCCTTGTCACTTGAAATATCAATGCCTTCTTTTTTTCTGAATTCTTCTTTAACATAATCAATTACAGCTATATCCATATCAGTACCACCCAGATGAGTATCACCAGAAGTACTCATTACTTCAAAGACGCCACCTCCCATTTCCATTATTGTTACATCTAGCGTACCACCACCAAAGTCAAATACCAATATTTTCATGTCTTGTTTTGCTTTGTCAAGACCAAAAGCAAGAGAAGCTGCAGTAGGCTCATTGATTATTCGTACTACATCAAGCCCAGCTATTGTTCCAGCATCTTTGGTAGCTTGTCTTTGATTATCATCAAAATAAGCAGGAACTGTAATTACCGCTTTTGTGATCTTATCGCCAGTAAAGGCTTCAGCGTCTTTTTTAATTTTTTGTAAAATAAACGCAGAGATTTGTTGTGGTTTGTATTCTT
>CAZCFF010000067.1:0-4238 GCA_964497885.1 uncultured Candidatus Nitrosopelagicus sp. | reverse complement strand
AGATTTTCTCGCTTAGCGATCATTTTATAGTATACCTTACCTATTAATGGTAATGGAAGGAAAGAAAAACCCGTATGATCCAGTTGAATTGTACAGGGAATGGCTGGAAAAGGCATCAGAGGCACAGTCTAATTTTGCAAACATGAATCCATTTCAGGCAAATGCTCAAAATCCATTCAATCTGCAAAACATGTTGCCAAACTTTCTCTCTTGGGGTGCTTTCAAGACTAGTGTAGGTAGTAATGGAAGAATCTCAATTCCTGAAGCAGAAAGAGATGCCCTCAGTGTGAATGAAGGTGATTTGGTACAAGTTATCGTTATTCCAGTCAGCCCTAAAAGCAAATAATATTGGTAATTATTGGTAATAAATGGTTTTTATTACCAGTAGATATATATAGTCATGCCAATTAGAACATACCATGAGTAACCAAACTGAAAAGAATGACGTATTCTCAACTGTAGAAGAAACTGTAGATAACCAGATTAAATCTACCGAGAAATCATTCCCAAACTATCAGACATCTGTTACAAGCTTACAGCAAGAATATACTGAAGCATTCAAGAACGTCGTAGAATCAAGTATTGCTTTGCAAAGAGAATTTGCTAACAAGACTGGAATCAACACCGGTGTTCCACAAGCAACAGAAGACGCTGTACGCCAATCAAACGAACAGATTAACAAGGTACAAGATGTTCAGAACAAAATAGCATTAGCAACAATTGATGCTACCCGTCAGAATGTCAAGACCTTCAACGAGAACGCAAAGGCTTTTGCTGATTTAAACAAAAGTGTAATGCAATCTTGGATTACCGCATTCACACCTAAATTTAACTAGTGTGAATGACTACTTTTTTTATTTATGACCTTTCTTTGAGCCACTGACCAAGTTCCGGTAAGACCTTTTTTTGACTGAATGAACTCGCGATCATTCCAACATGACCAGTAGGATACAGTTGTAATGTCTTATCGGTGCTTGAAACGGCATAATGCAATGGCATACTGCATTCAGGAGATACTAGATGATCTCCTACAGCAACCTGGGTAAAAATAGGCATATCTAGCTTTTCTAATGAGACCAGTTTGTTACCAACAAACATCTTATTCTGAATCAAGAGATTGTCTTGATAAATCCCCTTTATCCATTCTTTAAAAAGTTGGCCAGGAATGGGAGGTGTTTCATCTAACCATTTCTCAATTTTGAGAAAATTCTCGATAAACTTTTCATTATTTATATTATTCATAAATTTCAAGTATTTTTCAATACCCTGTTCAAATGGTTTGAGTATTGAGAAACAATAGTACATGAATTCTGGTGGCATGTTTCCTATAGTATCTACAAATTTATCAACATCAAATGATTTTGTTAAATTACTAACTACTGTTGTGTCCTTCCAACCATCAATTACTGGTGCAGTTACAATTAGATTCTTAATTTTTTCAGGATGAAGTGTAGAATATACCGTAGCCAAAGTTCCTCCCGTACAGTAACCCTGCATTGATATTTTTTTTACATCAGATTCATTACAAATGAATTCAACACAATTATCCAAGTAACGGTTTACGTAATCATCAAATCCTAAGAATTTATCTATACTGGTAGGAGTACCCCAGTCAATCATGTAAAGATCAAATCCTTGCTCGAGTAAATTTTTTACCCAACTTTTCTTTGGGTCAATATCAAAAATATGATATCTATTGATAATTGCATACACAATAAGTAATGGTGTCTTCACTTGTTTTGATGTAAGTGGTTTAAAATGTAACAAGCGCATTTTATCTTCCTTATACACAACATCGAATTCAGTTGAACCAATGTGAACTTCATGTGGTATAGATATCTTCATTGGCGCTTCTGTTATATTACGACCAAAGTTTACAAACTCACCAATAATTTTTGGATCAAATTTATTCTGTGTCATTTTTATCAGATTTTTTTGTAGATGATTCTAATTTTGAAATTTTTTGTTTTAGTAAGTGAATCTCCTTGTATATTTCGTCAATTTCTTGTTTAGTAGGCATATTGGAAGATTTTAGCATTATATCCATTACAGCATTCCATCTTTTCATGAGATCTAATTCCTTAGAGACAAGATTGTTATAATTCTCGGAGAATTTTTTAGAATCAAACAATCCTGTAAAATAATTTTCGAAATTATCTATCCAAACTCTTTTGTAGGCTTCAGTACCTTCTTCATCTTTAGGCAATTTAGATGTCTTTGCAGTCACTTCATTTTGTGCATCAGTCCATGTTTGCGCTAACTGCTTATAATATTCTATTAGAAAATTATTAAATTCTACAATTTCCTTATTTGCTTCAGTCAATTCTGCCGTAATTTTTTTCATGTTAGATGAGAGATTGCGTAATGGGCCAACTGCAGAAAGTGCTGTAGGCTTGGATGACATCATCGTTATCATATCAGACCAAAACACTGCCGTTTTTTTGTAGTAATCATAAGGATTGTTAGACTCGTTTTGCATGCGAATTATAATATGGATCTCAATAAATAGATCGCGGATTATAGGTACCTATGAAATATGATGAGTTATGTGAGCGTATCAAAAAGGTTGATCCCAAGATCAGATTTGCAGGTGTGATCAATTCTAAGGGTAGACTTGTCTCAGGTGGCATGGTTTCAAGTAAAAAACCCCTCGAAGATACAAAAAAAGATGAAATGCTCTTCATGGAACTTGCACTTAGGGTCAAAATGAGGAGTGAATTTGATGATGATCTTGGAAAAGTAAAGTTCTCTTTATCATTTAGAGAAAAATTGATTGTAATGAGTTTTCCTTTGAAAAATGATGTGTTGCTTGTATCAATGGATAAGAGAATGTCATTTGACAAAATCCCATTTAAAATTCTAAAATTAATATAGAATTATTCTTCTTTAATCTGATCATGTAACTATATAGTACATATAGATTATGTACGTCACTGTTAAGTTCAAAACTTTTCTACGCAAGTTATGGGACAATTCTTTTCCTGGGTAAAATCAAACGAAAAACAAATTTTAGTAACTTTAGATGAATTAGCAAAAAAAGCTGTTGAAATATCTGAAGAATTAGTTGTGATGTTATCAGATCTTAAAAATGCCGAATGCCACAAAGAAATTCATAAGCTTGAAACTCAGGCTGATTCTTTAGTACGAGATATTTTTTCTGAATTAAACAGAACATTCATCACACCCTTAGATCGTGAAGACATGCAAAGAGTTGCATCAAAAATAGACGATACAATTGATCATATTGATGGAATATCTGCAAGACTTGTTAGTTACAAAATAACTGCTACTCCTCCATACGCATTAGAAATGGCAAGTGAACTTGTAAAAGCAACGAAAGAAGTAGAATTCATGACATCCAAATTACGAAATATAAAGAATCCTTCTTCAATGATTGAACATTGTAGAAAAACAAGTGAGATTGAACATAAAGTTGATGATTTGTATTCACTTGCCATATCCAAACTCTTTGAGAGTAATGACGCAATACAAATCATTAAACTGAAAGATATCTATGAATCATTAGAAACTGCATCAGATAGATGTGTAGATGTTGCTGACGTTGTTGAGGATATAGTTCTAAAATATACATAGGTGAGTTTTTGTTAGAAATTGCGATTGGTGCTATAATTATAGCACTAATATTTGATTTCGTAAATGGATTCAATGATTCTGCTAACTCTGTTGCTACAGTAATTGGAACACGTGTTTTAAGACCGCTTCATGCTGTTACGTTATCTGCAGCTGCTAATTTTGCCGGACCATTCATTTTTGGTGTTGCTGTTGCCACTACTATTGCAAAGGGAATTGTAAGTCCTGATGAAATCACTGTGTATATGATTATCGGGGGTTTAGCAGGAGCAATAACTTGGAGTTCATTATGTACATATTTTGGATTGCCAATTTCCAATAGTCATTCATTGATAGGTGGAATAATGGGAGCCGGTATTGCAGGATTAGGGTTTGAACAACTTGTGTTAGGTGGATTGACCAAAGTTTTTGCAGGAATAGTCATCGCACCAATAGGTGGAATGGCTTTTGGTATAGCTTTAGCTGGAATAATAATTGTATTCTTGGCTAAACGTAGACCAGCCATAGTAAACAGAACATTTGGTAGATTGCAAATAATATCGTCTGCTTGGTTTGCACTTACTCATGGAGCAAATGACGGGCAAAAAACTATGGGAATAATTGTTCTCATCTTGTTTTCAGCAGATCTTATTTCTGAAATTCACATG
>CAZCFF010000066.1:0-4476 GCA_964497885.1 uncultured Candidatus Nitrosopelagicus sp. | reverse complement strand
CATTTACAGTTTACATGCCATTTCTTAAACGGATTTTTCGTTAATGGAAAATTTTTTGCATAATTTTCAGCTTTCAAATCTAGATTGTTATGCCAATCTTTACATTTTTCACAAGTTTGTCCAGTATACATAAAATCACTTATCCATATATGAGACAATGCTCACAATCACAACTTGGTTGTTGCTTGCTTTTTGCAAGACAGTTTTTGTGTTGCCCTGCCTGACATTGAACACAAATTTTTTCTATATTATCAACGGATGTATATTTTTTAGATTGGTCGAAACCAAATCCGCCGTCTTGTGGACCTACCATAACTCTCTTACATTCCTCTAATATTTTAGGTATCAGAAACTAACCATTCTATCACGTCTTCAATGTTTGTAGAATGTAACACTATTTTGATTGGACCTAAAGGTGATTCATCTGCTTCGTTGCAAATTGCTATAACATCTACAAAAGCTGCTTGTTTGTTTAGATAAAACCAAGTAGAATCTTTAACCATATTACTTCGTAGGTGGCGTCGGTATGTATTTTGGCTGTTTTTCCCTCGTATGGCTTCATAGATCTTTGTTAACGATTCATAATTGTTTGAATTTGCTATGAAAGAGTTTCCAGATATCTTTCCATCCATATCAATGAGAACATTTGACACAGCTGTTTGTATTTTGTTAACATCTTCTGATATGTTTATAGCACAATATGCAGATATTTTACAATCAATGTTTAGTGGTCTCAATTATCAATCCATTTTTTGATTACTGTGTATGCAAGTTCAGTAAGTTCGTCTATTGTAATATTACTATTTGAAATAGTTTCATCAGCTATTGCCATAGACTCACCAATTCCAACTCCCAACTCTCGTTTATCACGTTCTTCAAATTTTTCCTTTGTTTCAGGATCGTCTGAGCGCCCACGTGCTCCCAGAAATTTATAACGTGTATCAGATGATGCTTCTATAGATAATAATTTTACAGAACCAACAGTTTTTAAAACTTCAATCTCTGCAGTTGATCTTACACCGTCAATAACAATTATTTCAGACTGGGAATTTTTTATTTGTTCAGTCAGTAAGTCGGCAACTGCTCCAGGTCCATTTTTCTCACGTAATTCTAACATCAACTTGCCTAAGTTGTCTCCACTTGGCTCCAAGTTACGTCTTTTTGCTTCAGCACGAACGCCGTCACCCAAATTCAAAGTTTGAATGCCTCTTCCTTGTAATTCAGATACAATAGTTGATTTACCAGAACCCGGCATGCCAGTGAGACATACTATTAGCTTTGACAAGATAGAATTATTTACCAATTCTAGTCTATGAAGCTACCGAAATGCGAGCTTTTGTTGCAATTGAAGTAAATGATAAAGATGTCTTAAACTCTATTCGTAAAGTTCAGTCTGAATTAAACATTAAAGCTAAACAGGTAGAACTTCATAACATGCATTTTACTGTACAGTTTTTAGGAGAAGTTTCAGAAGAGATGGTAAGAAAGATTTCTGAGGCGTTGGACAGCATAGAGTTTTCTGCATTTCCGATAAGTTTTGTAGGTGTTGGAGTTTTCCCTAAACCTAATAATCCAAGAGTGGTTTGGGTTGGAACAAATGATGGCATAAATGAACTTGAAAAACTAGCGGAAGTGATACGTTCAAAATTATCACATCTTGGTTTGAAGCCAGATAAAAAATTCAAACCACATGTGACTATTTTTAGAATAAAAAGCAAGATTGCAGACATGCCAGAAAAATTAGAAAGATTTTCATCGTATAATTTTGGGAGTCAAACTGTCTCAGAAATTAAATTAAAGAAAAGTGAACTGACCCCAAATGGTCCGATTTATACAGATCTATTGGTTGTGAAAGGAAGGAAATGAAATCCATATTAAATTATGCAAAAAAAATCGTAGTACCAACACAAAGATTGCAAAAAGAAAAACAACAGACTGCAACAAAAGTGTGTGATCTGATAAATGAGGCTATTGGAAAATATAATCAAATAGTTGGTTTTGAACTAGCTGGCTCATATGCAAAGAATACATGGTTACCAGAAAAAGCTGACATTGATATCTTTGTTAAGTTTAATAAAAAAACATCTGAAAAAGATTTTAGAAGGATTGGAACTAAAATTGGATTTGAATCTTTAAAGAAATACAAACCATACACAAGATATGCAGAACATCCTTTTGTCGAAGCTGTAGTCAACGGAACCAAAGTGAATGTTGTACCTTGTTATGATGTAAATCTAGGAGAGTGGCAAAGTGCTACGGATAGATCTATACATCATACAAAATTCATGTCAAAAAAACTAACCAGCTCTATGAAAGATGAAGTTAGAATTCTTAAGAAATTTTTCCTACATGTAGATATTTACGGTGCAGAGCTAGCAAAAGAAGGATTTAGTGGATATGTAGCTGAAGTGTTAATTTCCTATTTTGGTAGTTTTGAAAAAACACTAAAGAAAATCTCTAAGTGGAAGAAGGGAGATATGATAGGAAAATCTGCAAAAAAATTCAGCTCACCTATTGTGATAATTGATCCGATTGATAGTAAGAGAAATCTTGGTGCCGCTATTTCGGTAGAAAGTTTAGGAAAGTTTGTGTTAGCAAGTAGGGAATTTCTGAAAAAACCTTCCAAGAAATTTTTTAAAAAGCCAATACCTAAACGTGGTATGAAGAATATTGATAAAATTGTAGTTGTTCAATTCAAATTTAAAGAGAGGAGCGATGATATCATTTGGGGACAGATAAAACGTGCATCAAATGCACTAAAAACTCAATTAGAACTTGATGGATTCAATGTTTTAAGAAATTCATCTGTAAAAGATGAAAAGGAAAATGGGGCGTTGATATTTCTACTACACACCAAAAAAATTGAAGGGAGTTTTGTACGAGATGGTCCAAATATTTCTAGTAAAGATCATTGCGAAAAATTCATTTCAGCCAATTTGAAAAGAAGTCAGCTTATGTGGATTAATGAAGAAAATAAAATACAATCATTACAAAAAAGAAAGTATGCTGATGTAGTTTTATTCTTAAAGAATCTTTTGAAAAATAATCTAAGAAACTCAGGTATTCCTAAGGGGCTTGAGAAAGATTTCAAAAAAGGAGTAAAAGTTGTGCATGCAAACAAGGTATCAAACAAATCCATTAATGAGGCCATCAGAAATATTGCCGTAACCGATGAAACAATCTTTTCTTAAAATTAATGAGATAACTGCCCCCCCTCACTCAAACATCTGGGTTTATCCAAAAGGAACAAAGGCGCAGATAAAATCCAGAATTAAAGAGCTAAAATCTCTTGGTGTAGAGAGTGTTTCATTTCAAGGAGATTTGGAAATTGGTACCATCAATGTGTTAGGTAAGGGATATGTTGGAATCGTAGTTCTATGTAAAATAGGCAAAAAGAAAGTAGCTGTGAAAATAAGGCGGGTTGATTCCCAGCGAAAAAATCTAAAACAAGAAGCTGAGTTTCTTACAATAACAAATCGATTTGGTGTTGGACCAAAATTATTAGGTTTTAGTAAAAATTTTCTTGTTATGGAATATCTTGATGGTGAAAAAATTGGGAAGTTGATAACTAAATTTAAAGAAAAACCAAATGGCAAACAGTTAAAAAATATAATTAAAAAAACTCTTGCCGATTGTTACAAGTTAGACAAAATGGGTTTGGACCATGGAGAATTAAGTAATCTAACAAAACATGTGATTGTTGGTAAAAAAATTACCATCATTGATTTTGAAAGTTCAAGTGTTGATAGAAGAGTTTCAAATGTAACATCTGCTACTCAGGCATTTTACATAGGTTCAGGCATTTCAAAAATTGTAAATCCTCTTTGTAAACCATCTAGAAAACCCAAAATTATTTCCGCGTTACGGAAATATAAAACTGAAAAAACCAAGAAAAACTTTCTAGATTTGTTAAAGGTTTTAAATTTATGATGGGACCGGCAGGATTTGAACCTGCGACCTCCAGCACCCCAGGCTGGTATCATAGCCAATCTAGACGACGGCCCCTTATTGTAGAAACCATCTAGTAAATTATTAAATCATGACTTGGTTAAACGCCAGAACTTTCTGCTTTTGATAGTTCTAGATAGACCTTATCGCCTACAGACAAACCTAACTCTTTGTATTCTATCATATCTAGTTTTAGTGATGTTGTGTTGCCTCCCATCATTCCCATTCCTCCTGACATCATTTTGTTTAGTTCTTTTGCCATATCATTCATGTTGGTGAAACCCATAACGTTTGGTTTCCCAAATGGGGACGACAAAGGGCCGTCATTTTCTTGCATGTCTTTCTTTGATGACAAAGAAACTACAACGTATGGTGCTGCATCTGGTGCTGCATCTATACGAACAACAACGTATTCTTTCCTCATAATTTCATTAGGTAATTCTGGGTATTTTATTGTAGCTTGTAAAAACTTCTTATTTTCATTATCACAACAGCTGGAGCCACAAAATACATTCCAATATTCAATAG
>CAZCFF010000065.1:0-4644 GCA_964497885.1 uncultured Candidatus Nitrosopelagicus sp. | reverse complement strand
CCGCCTTTTCTCTTGGCTGGTGCTTTTCTTTTAGTTGCCATTGTTTTGTGCAATTTTTTGTCGCTTTTCTATCATTATACTAAAAAAAAATATACAAACTGATTACAATTTATCAACGATTTTTTTTACTTTTTAGGAAATAATTGGAAATGTTTTGTCATATTCCTTTTCTTTTTATGATAGTTAAAACATCTTCATCTTGTAAAATATGATCTAATCCAACTCTTTGCCCAGCATATTTTACGCTTTTACCCCATACCAAGGCATAACGAAACTCTTTTTTCATTTTTCGATGTAATTTGTTACAAACATCTTCAATTTTACTACTATTTCTTATTATTAGTGGTTCTTTGTAATCGATCGGACCTCCCTTTGGTTTCATGTATATTCTAATAAAATTCAGTTTTTCATATATTTTTTCTTTCAAAAGATCAATATTCATTTCAGATTCAGCAGATACAGAAACATATTCTGTTTTCACTTTCTTTGAAAATTTGTTTAAGAAACTACGATTAACCAAATCAATTTTATTTAAAACTGCTAATGATTGTGTATATGTCCTGTTTCCAATTAGAAAATCTACAAGTTGTTCAGATGATATATCTTCTCTGATCACAACTCCTGCACTAACTATCCCATAAACATTAAGAATTTGTTTTAACAGTTTTTCTGATATTTTTGTCATCTTTACTTGTTTGGCTATGGATATTCCACCAGATGATGATTTCTCTATTACGATGTTGGGGGGTTTTTGGTTTAATCTAATCCCAATATTATCTAATTCTGTAATCAGAACTTTTTCATGGTACGGGTTAAAGACATCTAAAATTAGTAAAACTAGATCTGCATTCCTTGCTACAGATAATACTCGTTTACCTAAGCCTTTTCCTGATGATGCGCCTTTGATAATTCCCGGTAGATCTAATAGCTGTATCACAGCACCTCTATGTTTCATTATACCTGGCACAACTGTGAGTGTAGTAAACTGAAATGCACCAATTGTAGAGTGTGAACCAGTAAGTCTATTGAGTAATGTTGATTTTCCTACGCTTGGTAATCCAATGAAAACTACTGTGGCATCTCCAGTTCTTCTTACACTAAAACCATCTTTTTTTCCAGACTCTTTTTTTGCAGTAAACTCTTGTTCTCGCTTTAGCTTTGCAATTTTTGCCTTAAGCAGACCTATATGATGTTCTGTAGCTTTGTTAATCTGTGTTTTTGCCATTTCGTCTTGAATGGCTTTTATCTTTTCAGGAATTCCCATTAGTTATACCTGTGATAATACGAAATCATCATAATTACAGTCTATCGGTTTAGTTCAATACTCATTTTGATATTTTTTATTGACATAATATAGTTGACAGAGATACAAGCAGTTCATTTTGAAATAGACTTTCAAACCTTGGATTATATACTTGCGTGATCATATCCGATTATTGGTTAATGTATTAATAGTTGGTTCCGGTGCTCGAGAACATTCACTTGGTTGGAAGCTTTCAGAAAGTAAACAGGTTAATGATGTGTTTTATGCTCCTGGAAACGGCGGTACAAAAAATAATATCCCAATAAATGTTGAGCAAATTGAAGAATTAGCAGATTTTGCAGCAAAAAATGACTGTTTTACGGTAGTTGGTCCTGAAATTCCATTAGCATTAGGTATTGTTGACATATTCATGAAGAAAAACTTGAAAATATTTGGTCCAACACAAAACGCTGCAAAATTAGAATCAAGTAAAATCTGGGCAAAAAATTTCATGGATAGAAATGGAATCCCAACTGCTAAGTTTAAGATCTTTGATGAGCCAGATTTAGCGAAAGAGTATATCCAATCGGTATCATTCCCACTAGTCATAAAAGCTGATGGTCTTGCAGCTGGTAAAGGAGTAATTGTATGTGATACTACTGATGATGCATTATCAGCTGTTGATAAAATTTTAGTGGAAAAATCATTTGGTGAAGCAGGAAAGCGAATTGTTGTAGAAGAACGGATTGACGGAGTTGAAGCATCATACATTGCATTGTCTGATGGTGAAACCGTTATACCGTTAGCTACAAGCCAAGATCATAAACGAATTTTTGATAATGATAAAGGTGCTAATACTGGTGGTATGGGAGCGTATTCTCCAACTGGTGCAATTGATGATATGTTAGCAGAAAAAATTCAAACAAAAATTATACGTAAAACTATTGACTCGCTAAAAAAAGAAGGAGTTGTATTCAAGGGTTTCTTGTATGCTGGTGTAATGATTCGAGATGGTGAACCATATGTTTTGGAGTTTAATGTACGCATGGGTGACCCAGAATGTCAGCCAATGATAATACGAATGAATTCGGATTTGTTTGAATATCTAATCGCTGTAGCGGATGGAACCCTTTCGTCTTTGCCTTATATGTCATGGAAAAAACAAAGCGCTGTTTGTGTTGTACTAGCTTCAAAAGGTTATCCAGAATCATATCCAAAAAATGAGGAGATTGTTGGCTTGACTGATATTCCAAAAGATTCATTCGTATTTCATGCTGGAACAAAAGATATTGCAGGGAAAATTATAACCAATGGTGGAAGGGTGTTGAGTGTAACGTCTTTGGGTGATTCGCTGCATGATGCAATTTCAAATACATACAAAGCTGCTGAAAAGATTTCTTGGCCCAGTAAATATTATAGACGTGACATTGGGAAAAAAGGTCTATCGTATCTATGATGATTTGGTAATTCCTTCTTCTGTTACTATCCAATCCATATTGATATCATGACTATTACTTGGGATTGATCCTACAATCTGCGTCGAATAAGTTAATGATATTTTCATTGCATTTGTCCTAGAGAGAAATTTGTCATAATATCCATGTCCATATCCTAATCTTGTTCCTGATTTTGAAGCTGCGACTGTTGGGACTAGTACACAGTCTATTTCTTCAGATTTTTCACAATCATCCCTTGGCTCCATTATGTCAAAATGTCCTTTTTCTAATTTTTTGAGGTCTGTAACTATACGAAATTCTAAATCATTATCTACAACAGTGGGAAGTAGCAAGTTTTTGCCATTAGCAAATATATCCAACATGATTGAATGCGTGTCAACTTCACTTCCAATAGGGAAATAACAGGCTATATTTTGTGAATGTTTGTATGGCTCACTTTGTTTAAGATGATTATAGATTTTTGTGCTGGAAATTTCTCGTAAATCTGAAGATACAGCGTCTCTTTTCTCAAGAAAATGTTTACGCAGTGCAGCCTTTTCTATATCAACTGACAATTTCTTTGTTTAATGATGCAGCAGTAACTGTGTTTTTTAGTAGCATTGCAACCGTCATTGGCCCCACTCCACCGGGAACAGGTGTAACCCATGATGCCTTTTGTATAATATCATCAAAATCTGCATCACCAACCAATTTCCCGTCTTTCCTTGATATTGCAACATCTATCACAATTGAGTCTTTCTTAATCATATCTGAAGTTAGTGTAAACTTTGTTCGATCACCTACACCAGAAATAATAATGTCTGCAGTTTGACAAATTTCTTTCAGGTTTTTAGTTTTGGAGTGACATGTTGTTACAGTTGCATTGTTTTGTAATAGCAAATGATAAAGTGGTTTACCAATCAAGTTACTACGATTAATTAAAACTACATTTTTGCCTTCAAGCTCAATTTTGTAATAATAAAACATCTCCATTATTCCAGAAGGAGTACAAGGTTTTAGGATAGATTTTCCAATTGCTAAAAGACCAACATTTTGTGGTGTCAAACCATCAACATCCTTTAGTGGTGATATTCTAGAAACAGTCGTAAATTCATTAAGATGTTTGGGTAGTGGCAGTTGCACAAGAATTCCATGGACGTCTTTATCCTGATTCAGGTTATCTATTATCTGGTTAAGTTCGTCCTGAGTTGTCTCAGAAGATAATTTATGATCTTTTGTCTTAATTCCAATTTTTTCACATGCAGTATGCTTGTTTTTCACATATGTCGCAGATGCAGTGTCATCACCTATGAGAACTGTAGCCAAACATGGCACCAAGTCTTCTGATTTAAGCTGGATAACTGCGCGTGATAGAATTTCTTTAACAGCATTTGACACTTCAACACCATCAATTCTTTGACCAGTCATTGGTTATACTAGGATCACTTTGTTATTTAATTTAAGTATCTAGTTCTACGATGTAGTGGTTTATTTTACCTTTTTAATTTCGAAATGAATTTCATTTCCATTTTTTTCTTGCTTTACTATTTTATGACCAAGCCTATGCGCCCAATTTGCTATATCCTCTTCAGCTTGAGGATCATCAGCAAGAACAGTTAAAATTTCACCAATCTGCATTTTTGAGAGTTCAACGTTTGTCTGCATAACTGGTGATGGACAAAATAATCCTCTTGCATCTAATGTTTTTCCTGATTCTGAAATTTCAATTCACCTATACTGTTTTTTATATTCATCAATTAAAATCTATACCATTTAATCAAAAGATCATTTTTGCTATAGTTCCCAGATCACGTTCTCTAAAAATAGAAGGGTTGTATCCTTCAAAATTTATTTTTCTGGATATTCGTTTAAGCATGCTTATTGATATTCTGTATAGCATATTACAAAATACACCCTCAGGACTAAGCATATACAATTTGTATAGTAAGGAAAATGCCCATGCTG
>CAZCFF010000064.1:0-4681 GCA_964497885.1 uncultured Candidatus Nitrosopelagicus sp. | reverse complement strand
CCACCAATAGCAGCTCCTGCTAGACCAACCAAAACTTCTGGTGCATCAATTAACAGGTGCCCTAATGGATTTTTCCTAGGATCAATTTTGTCTGAATGAACTGTAAACTTGTCATCATATTCACGGATGTGCAGGTTTCCATAACGGAATTGTTTTTTGGCTCCTTTTTTGTCACCAAGATTAGTCTCTTCTGCTCTTTCAAGCATGAATTGTCTTAAAGTCTTTGGAACTTCGATCTCTTTCATTTTGATGATCGAGTATTTCTCTAATTCTTTATATTGTTTAGCTATATTTCCTAAGAATCTGTTTTTTTATGAATGAATGGTATTTGGCCTTTCTTGATAAATGGAATCTTATTTTTACTATACAGTTTGTAAGCTATTGCAATTACAAATGCAAGAAAAATCAGTCCACCTATCATAGAGCCATAATCAGTATTATCCTCAAATGGTTTGATTGTTATGGTGGTATCATATGTTAGGATATGTTCATCGCGCACCGAATCTTTGTATGAAACTATGATTCTAATATCATGTTCACCAAAACTTAGAACTCCATCAGTTTCTATTGGAATATTAAATGGGACTGGAGAGTCAGGTTCTATTTCATCGATATACTGAGATGATTCCTTGATATTTGAATCTCCACGTGGCTGTAATTTGACAAATCCAAATAATCCATCAGAGTTTCCTTCGTTTAATATCTCACCAATAACAGTTTTTGTTCCTGATAATTCAATTACTTTTACTCCATATATTGATGGGTTGACTAGTCCGTTAATGTAAAGATCTGCAACCCTAGTTACAGATTTTTGTTCTCCATGTGCGTCATGATAAGTAATTCCTAATGGAATACGTAATGGTTCATTTTTCAAACTTTCCGGAACAAACACGTTAAATGAAAATATCTTTGAGGAGTTTGGCCCAATATTTCCAATTTTCCACTGATTTTGATCAAAAATTACTTTCTCTACATTTGTGGTGGATGTAGTTGTGGAAGAAGTTGTTGTAGAAGTATTTTGTAAAACTATATCAATATTTGATAAACTAGATGAGCCTGGATTCGAAATTTCTAAAACTACATTGTTATTTGTGATTGATGTGATAAATGGTGTAACAGCTTTAAGATTAATTACACTCTCACCAGTTAGTTTGAAATTAAAATTAAATGTGTCGTGATGAAGTCCAGATTCTCGTAATCTTGAATAATCCAGCTCTATAGTTGCAGGATATGTTTTGATATCTGCTGTTCTAGAAATGTTTACGAAGAATGTTAATTGGAAATTAGCACCTGCAAGAGCCTTTTGATTAGTATCCGCATAAATTGGCTTATGCATACCATTTGTTGAAGAGAATCCTATCGGCAAAAACAATTGTCCTTTAATACCTACAATATCGTTAGTTCCTATATTAGCCAATGTTACTGTTAATGGTACATTCTTGTCTCCCGGTGCAACCTCTATCTTAGTTGTTTCAGTTCCAAAATAAGCGTCAAGAAATTTTACGCCCATGATCCGTTCGGTGCTAGTTACAAGCCCTGGTGGTGCTGTTTCAATTTCAGCATCAATATTAGATACATAAGTACCTGACAAGAAAATTGTTACAAGAAAGAAAAGTTTGTAATTCATATTGTTACCTCCATCGGTTCCATATGTTCACCTTCAAATACGTAACCGTCCTTGACAGTGATAATCCGATCAACATCTCCAAATTGCTTTCTGTCGTGAGTAACTACAATGAAAGTTTGGTTTAGCTCCTTTGCCATTTTCTTCATTAATTGAACAATGTTTTGAGCGGTAACCGAGTCCAAGTTTCCAGTTGGTTCGTCTGCCAAAACTATGGTTGGGTTGTTTACAAGTCCACGTGCGATAGCTGCTCTTTGAGCTTGACCACCTGAAATTTTATTCGCTCTTTTGTATAATTGATCTTCTAGACCGACCTTTTCTAGAATTTTCTTCGCGTTAGCAAGAGGAACTGGAGAATCTAATGGTATTTGGCTTGGAAGTAAGACATTTTCCAATACTGTGAGATCTGCCAAAAGATTGGCAAACTGAAATACAAAGCCTAATTTTTTATTCCGAAATGCAGAAATTTCATTATCGGTAAGATTACTTGTAGCAAACCCATCTATGCTAACCTTACCTTTTGTTGGTTTGTCCAATAGCCCAATCATGTTTAGCAAGGTAGATTTTCCAGAACCAGAGCTTCCTACAATCAATACAAATTCGCCTTTTTTTACAGAAAATGAAACATTGTCTAGTGCCATGACCTTGGTTTCTGCTTCCCCGTAGATTTTGGTCAAGTTTTCTAATTGCAACGCAACGTCAGACAGTTCTCATCGCCTCCACTGGTTGTTTTTTCGTAGCACGATACGAAGGATATATTGACGCAATCATAGCCAGAATGAATGCTAGAAAAGCTGTCTCACCAATTTTTTGCCAGTTATAGTTAACCTCTAATGCCAAACTGCCCTGAAATTCCATATTTGTTACTTTTGCATAAGTAGTATAACCTAGTCCTAATGCGGTACCCGCACCTGCACCCATTGCACCAATAATCATTCCCTGCATGATGAACAGAATCAAAATATCTTTGCGTGTGGCACCAATAGCCCGCATAATACCAATTTCCCTTGTTTTGCTATTTACTAACATCATTTGTATGGTAAGAATGGCAAATGCGGATGATCCCATTCCGAAATAGCCAATTAAATTAATCATTGCAATTCCAGATCTGAATCCTGAAAGAGTTGATTCCGCAGATTCCTCAATCGTTTCAGCTTTTAGATTATCATTTGGAAATGCTGCAAGAAATTGATTTTTAATTTGTGCTGCCTCATAGGCGGTTGTTGATTCTTGTAATCTAACCATAATTGATCTTGATTCACCTGATCTATCCAACATGTCACGTAAAGTATCTATGTGGATAATGACGCTCCTATCAAATCCCTGACCTCCAGCTGTTCCAGAAATTCCAGTTACAACGAACCGCTTTTTTTGGTCAATGCCCCACTGATCGGTTATGATAAGTTTTACACTGTCTCCAACTCTAACTGGTTGGCATTCACTGATGGCTCCACCTCCTGTTACTGTTGGATCAGTTCCACCAGACATGAAAAATCCATCTTGTGAACATCCTCCAAGATCAGATGCAACTGATTCACCAACAACAATTGAATTACGAGAATAGACATACTGTCCCTCACCTACTGTTTCGTGGATGGTGGATGTCCTAATATCAGAAATAGGATCAACACCAAGAACTGGCACGTTAAACTTTTCATGTGCCTGTCCTAAAATTCTAGTTTCTGCTGTAGCAGACCCTTCTAACCTCGGCGTTGCTGCCTCAACATTTGGAATTCGTTCAAACCAATTGATAAAAACAATATCTGATTTTTCAATAGTGGATCTCTCATCATCATAAACGTAAATGTCCCCAAAACGATAATCTGACATGTCACGTATTATAGCATCATAGATTCCCTGAAAAATGACAAAATTTACATTGATAACTAAAATTCCAATCGAGACAGCCAACACGGCTCCAATCAAACTTCCCTTTTTGTTAAAGAGCATTCTCTTGGCTAGGTTAAACCTATAATCCATTATCCATGTTTAATTTATGTATAATATATAAAGTAATATTAGCATAGTGCTAACATACTAGACAAAAATAAGTATAATAACTACTATTTATTATGAAATTATAGTGAAACTTAGCAAAATAGACAATTTAGATTTGAGAATTCTGAGCAATTTATTAAACAATTGTAGGGAATCAGATAGGCAGATCGGGCAAAAGATTGGACTTTCCGGGGTTGCAGTAAAGTCCAGAATAAATAAAATGTTAAAGTCAAAGCTGATTGAAAAATTTACTTTGAAGATAGAACCACATCTATTGGGCTATAATGTAATCTATCTCGTTACAACTGGCCAGGACGTAAATGAGATAGTAAAGCAAGTAAAGCTTGTTGGTGAACCATTTTTTGTTGTTCCATGTGTTGGTGGTTACTCAGCCTGTGGAATAGTTGTAAAGGGTGAGGTCGAGCAAAAAATTGGAATAATCAAAAACTTGCTAAAACAAGTTAGAATTCTAAACATCTTTGAAGCAGAAGATGCTGGAATTGAATCAAACCTTACCAAGACAGATCTTGATATAATTGAACAGTTGCTGAAAAATCCACGGGAGCAGATTGATGTTATTGCTAAAAATGCAAAGATCTCATCCAAGACAGTTACAAGATCTATAGAAAAGCTTCAGGAAAATCCTGCATTCCAGTTTACTTTAACATACAATCCTGCAAAAGTGAGACCATACATCTCACATGCGGTGTTATGTGTGGTTAACGGAAACATCAAGAACTTGCTAAAAACATTGAAAAAACAATTTGAGGATCATTTCATGCAGATTCCATTTATTGCAAAAAACCAGATTGTTTTATTTTTGTATAGTGATGATGTATTTGAGATGGATGAGATGGTCCAGAAAGCTAGTTCTATTGAAAATGTGGTTGCAGTTGAAAATTTCATGCCAAAAAATATTAGCCTTCCATATGATTGGATTATAAACGCGATAAAAGAAAATCGTAAATCTGAAAAACTTCATCTGTTAAGAATATCAGCCTAAATGAAAAAAAAGACTGTCTATAAAGGAAAGCCAGTAAGCATTGATGTTTACAATCT
>CAZCFF010000063.1:0-4730 GCA_964497885.1 uncultured Candidatus Nitrosopelagicus sp. | reverse complement strand
GTTCTAAACAAATCTGCTAACATTTGTCCTGCAAATTTGATGACTTTGTTGCCATAATGATCTTTATCGTCAATTTCAATCCATCCCAGTTTTAATTCAAGTAATTTACATGCAGCTTCACCCAAAAATTGTGCCTTCTCTCTTCTGTTTTCAGGATGTTTACCTAAGTGTGGAAGTAAACCCCAATCCAATAATGTTTCCGCTCGTTTGATTTGGAATTCCTCTAACATTCCAGGTGCTATCCTTTTACTAATGTAAACAATAGCATCCTTTGATGTGTTAACCTCAGTTTTTTCAAAAGAACTTTCCAGTTCAGACTTGATCTCATCAACAAGAGATACTGCATGAGTAACCTCTTCGTTAGTTTCTAATCCAAGAGCACGAATCAATGTAATTATAGGTATATCAACTGGTGAACCAGGGATTTTCGCAACAATTAATCCATCATCTTTTAACACTAACTCTAATTTTGCACGGTATCCAACAATTGAAGAATAAACTTTTGCTTTGTGGATTTCCTTACCACCTACTTTGTCAGTATCCACAATAATCTTGTTGTATGATAAATCTTCTAATCCTACTATCACTCGTTCTGAACCGTTGATGATAAAATAACCGCCAGGATCAGATGGATCTTCTCCATGATCAATTAGTTTTTGATCCGTAAAACTTCGTAAGATGCAAGCATTTGATTTTACCATTACGGGAATATCACCAATGTGAATTGGTTTTGATTCTAAAGTTTTTCCGTCTTCAACAACACTTGCTTCCATCTGTAAAGGTGCAACATATGAAACATTACGTAAACGTGATTCTGCTGGAGTTGTGTGAGTGATAGAACCGTCAAGTTCCATCATCCTTGGTTCTTGAAATTTTATTTTACCTAATTTTATTGTGTAAGGATATTCAGCGTTTTCAATTTCTATTTGTTGTACTTCATTAATAATTTCCTGTAAACCATTCTCTAAAAATTCATCAAATGAGTTAAGATGTTGTTTAGCTATTCCTTGCCTCGTTAGAATATCTTGAATAATTGGCCAACGCTTATCAGAGGAAAAAGTCATGTTTCAACCACATACCTATAATAGAAGCTCTCTCCTGCAGTCGCACTCTTTCGGGTTATTTTTATCATGTCACCTGGTTTTACTCCAAGTCGTTGGATAGCAGGATCATTTACAAAAATTAATGGTAAATCAGTTGTCCTGCAATGATATTTTTTTAAAACTTCCTCGGCGTCTTTTTTGGTCATAATTTCATGTTTTGGGACAAGAATATGGTCTGGGACCAAAACAACGTCCTTTTTAGCTACCATTACAGAAAACCTCCAAACCGAACATCAAGTGGGAATAATAACAAACAACACAAACAGAAAAAAAGCGCTTTGGAGGTAATATATATTTACTCTGGACAAACCATCCATTTTTGTTATTTCTTTTCTAAAATTGGGGAAAAATGATGTAATCATGAAACATAAATAGGACTCAAAATAAGATTCAATAATGAATTCTCGTAGATATGCGATGACATCCCTATCAATAGTATTTCTTGCAGTAGCTATTATCTCAGTTTCTGCTTTGGGTCAAAATGCTTATGCGATGCACCATGGTGCATCTGGTCCGGGATTGTCAATATCTGCAGATGGTTCTGGCGATACAATTGCCGTAAGTGGACACTCTGATCGAAGTGACTTGGACGTAACCATTGTATTATCAAATAGTATGGGAATACATGGAGTTGCACAAACATCTGTTTCAGGTGGTAGTTACTCTGCATCATTTAACGTAAGCAATCTAAGTGATGGTACTTATACAATTGCAGCAAATCAAGGTCCATCCTCAAAGTACAGTGTATCAGTTGACGTTGATGTTTCAGGTGGTACTTCAGACTCATCAGTTTCAGCATCAACAATAACAGTAACTGGTGCTGAAATAGAAGATGTTGATCCTGCAGCAGTTGACATGAGAGGACTAACAATTAGTGCTGATGCAATTGAAGGCGCAACTACAATAGATGTAAGTGGTACAACAGACAGAGGCGGTGCTATCAGTTTGATAGTTACAGCACCAAATGGAAACATTGTTTCAATTGATCAAGTAACTCCTTCAAATGGTAGTTACATGACTACAATTACAACTGGTGGTTCCTTATGGAGTCAAGATGGATATTATACAATATCAGCATCACAAGGTGAAGCTGCAATGTATAATGCATCTACTGAAGTTGATATCAAAGATGGCCATGTAGTTCCAGAATTTGGTACAATAGCAATAATGATACTTGTCGTAGCGATTGTGTCAATAATTGCACTATCTGCAAAGACAAAACTCAGCCTAGTACCAAGATACTAGCAACATTCAATCTTTTTATTTTGTTTTTTTTGTTTTATTATTTTTCTGAATATGTATAAATACGAAAATACATTTGTTTAATCGTGATCAGTAAAGGATTATTCGTTTTGATTGGAATAATGGCTATAGCTAGTGCCAATCTTGTCTTACAACCAATTGCTGCTGATGATGGAATTACAATAGAAACTGACAGTGATGTATATGATCATTCTTCAGTTATAATTCTAACAGGACATATTACTGTACTTGATCAGAATCCAATGGATGTCACTATTCAGATCTTTGCACCAAATGGAAACATTGCTAGTGTAGCTCAAGCTGCTGTAAACACTGATGGTGTTTTTTCAACCACATTCAATACTGCAGGTGCTATGATGAAATATGATGGTACATACCAAATTAAAGCGGTTTATGGTTTTGTGGAAACTGCAATATCAATAGAACTTACTGATGCTGTAGAATCTGCCATGACATCAGATACAATGGAAACTGCAGAGACTGCACTTGACGATGCAATCAAGGATGGGCAGATTAACTGGACAATTGATAATGGTGTTATCACCTCTTTCTTTGTCAACGGTGATGAGAACTCTATTGTAGTATACATTGAAGCCACAGATGATGGAATGTTAGAGATAACTCTTCATGAAGAGATTATCAAACCATTTGATGATGGAACATTTTTTGTGACAGTGAATGATATGGAAAATCAGGATTTTGAACAAAATGGGAATCAATTATCAATTCCATTCAGTGCAGACACTGAAAAAATCACAATATTTGGTGGCTGGGCTATTCCAGAATTTGGTACAATAGCAATAATGATACTTGTCGTAGCGATTGTGTCAATAATTGCACTATCTGCAAAGACAAAACTCAGCCTAGTACCAAGATACTAGCAACATTCAATCTTTTTTGTTCATTTATAAAATCAGTAAAGGAAATATAGAATTCATCTTTAATGCAGTCGTGTATTATAAGAAAATTTCTGCCATTTTGGCTGTACTGATTATTACTGTCTGTATAATTCCTGCTTTTGCACAAACCTCAGAAACAATAACAGTTGAACTCAATAAAGAAAAATACACACAAGGGGATACGATAGTAGTTTTTGGGCAAGTGAAAAAAATGATTGGTGGGTTATCGGACATAAGCATGCAAATTTATCATGATGGAAACCTTGTATTTGTTGCACAGCCTAAACTTGCTACTGATGGAACATATGCCGAAAGTATTCTTGCTTCTGGGAACTTATGGCAGACAAATGGTACCTATTTGGTCAGAGTGTATTATACAGAAGAAATTATAGGAGAAACTAGTTTTGAGTTTCAGAATACAGAGCAAACTCTTGATCCTTCATCAACTCTTTCTGTCAAAATTCCTAATGCAACAGAAGTTTTTGATGTTGGTTATGCCATAACAACAGGAAAAGTTACAGATATCCAAATTGATAAGGATAATTACTCAATTGTTGTTGATTTCAATATTGATACTGCGGGTGAACTTGTTCTATCATTACCTAGAGAAAGTTTTGATGCTAAAACGAGTGAAGGAAATGATGATACATTTATCATTTTAATTACCAACGAATCAGGAGACACATTCGAAACCGAATATGACGAGATGAAAACTAATTCTGAATCTCGAACTATTAAAATTTCTTTTGTAGAGGGTGATTACAGAATACAGATAATAGGAACTTATGTAATTCCAGAATTTGGTACAATAGCAATAATGATTTTATTAGTATCTATAATCTCAGTTATTATATTATCAAAAAATAAATTTCTAGTTATACGTAATTAGAAATTTAAAAATTGTATTTAGTTTTGTAGGGAGAAACACTTCGTAGTTCAGCTACAACTTTTTTTAAAACTTCTACTCCTCTCTCTACTTCATCCAATGTATTCATATATCCAAATGATATACGTAATGAACCAGTTATCTGCTCGTGATTAAATCCCATTGCTTTCAATACATGTGATGCCTTTTGAGTGTGTACTGAACATGCAGAACCTGTGGATGCAGCAATCCCATGTTCATCCAACTTTATAATCAAATCTTCACCATTTACTCCCATAAATGTAAGATGAACATTATTGAAAATTCTTTTTTCTGGGTGACCATTAGATTTTACATATGGTATTTCTTTGACTATTCTTGAGAGCATTGAGGAATAAAGTGTTTGAAAGTGGGAAATATTATCAGATAATTTATCTTTCGCAATTTCACATGCCTTTCCAAATCCAACTATACTAGCCACATTCTCTGTGCCAGAACGCATACCATTCTCCTGGCCACCCCCCACAATATTGGCAGCCACTGTAAAACCTTTTTTTATAAATAATGCACCAACACCCTTAGGACCATTAATTTTATGTG
>CAZCFF010000062.1:0-4755 GCA_964497885.1 uncultured Candidatus Nitrosopelagicus sp. | reverse complement strand
AAATCCAGGTTTAAGAATATCTAAATCACCACGAAATTTGTTAAAAACAAAACCTCTGATCAATCTCTGGTGTTTTTTTTCTAATAATGACATAGTGCCAACAATACTTCCAAACGAGCCTCCCCTTTCAATATCTGTAATTAAAATTACAGGTGATTTTGTCTTCTCGGCAAGTTTCATATTTGCGATATCATATCTTGTTAGATTGATTTCGGCAGGAGATCCTGCACCCTCGATAATAATCAAATCATGATTTTTTTCTAAAGTGTTAAATGATCTCAAAACTGTCTTCATCCCATTTTTTTGAATAAATTTCTTGTAATAATCGTCAGCGTGCATTTTTTTATAGAATTTTCCTCTTAGGAAAACAGAGCTCCTATAATCACCCAGAGGTTTTAGCAAAATTGGATTCAAGTCAGGTGATATTTCAATACGTGATGCTAGGGCCTGAACTGCCTGAGCACGAGAAATTTCAAACTTCTTTCCTTTGTAGGCATAATTTGACATGTTTTGAGCCTTAAATGGAGCAACAGAAAACCCTTTTTCTGCAAAAATTCTACAAAGTGCAGTAACAAGAGTTGTTTTACCCGCACTAGATGACGTTCCCTGAATCATTAATGTTTTTGAAATGTTAAACCGCCTCCAATGCCTTTACCAGTTTTATGTTTTCTTTTCTAGTTTTTACTGCAATTCTAATATAATTTTGATTTAATCCACGGAATGTACTACAATCTCTTATGAGAATTTTTTTCTTCTGAAGTTTTTTTTGTAAAAGTCTTGATTTAATTTTTGTTTTAACTAGAATAAAATTTGTTGATGAATTATAACAAGTAAATTTTTTTGATTTTGCTAAATTTAATGAGATAAAATCTCTCTCTTTTTTGATTAATTTACATGTTTTTTCTAGAAAAGGATGATAACATATTGCTGCACTTGCAGCACGTTGTGCTATATAACTTACATTCCAAGGAATTTTTATCTTCTGTAATGGATCAATTATTTGTGAATTACTTACTCCATAACCAATTCTAATTCCTGCTAAACCAAAAGATTTTGTAAGTGAACGTAAAATAAATAAATTCTCATAATTTTTGATATATTTTATTAATGATTCATTACTTTCTGGAACCAGCTCGATAAATGTCTCATCAATAAATACTAATGATGATTTTTTCTTTGCAGCAGAAATAATTTTCAGCATTTCTTTCTTTTTAATTAAAACACCTGTAGGGTTATTTGGATTACAAATGAAAATACAACCATTTCTGGGAATTTTCATAATAAATTTTTGTAAATTTTTTGAAAGATCCATGGTTTTAAAAAATGAAATTTTACATTCACAAAGTTTTGCAGAAACTTCATATTCACTAAAAGTTGGTATTGGAATCAAAACAGGTGTTTTTTTATTTAGAAAGGTTTTACAAAAATTATAAATTATTTCAGTTGCACCATTACCAACAACAATTTGTTTTTTTCTAATACCGGTAAACCATGCTAAATTTGCACGTAAATCTGAGGAGTTTGGATCTGGATATTCAGAGATCAAACCTAATTGTTTTTTTAAATAACGCTTTACGCCTGGATGACATCCCAATGGATTCACACTAGAACTAAAATCAATCACGTCAACATCAGGCTTTTCTGCACCGTATTTGCCCCCGTGCGAGGCTGGAATGTGTGACTGTGCGGGTTTATTTGCATGAATTTTCACATCATAGATTATCTGTTGGTAATTTAGTATGTTTTGGTTATTGCTAACGATTATTAATTGAAAACCTGAAAATGATCCATGAAGAAAAGAGTAGCCATCATAGGCGTAACTGGAGCAGTTGGTCAAGAATTTGTCCAATCCTTAAATAACCACCCATGGTTCGAAGTTACCCAGATCGCTGCATCAGAGCGTTCTGCTGGAAAAAAGTACGTTGATGCTATAAGAGATGCCAATGGAATAGTTGCTTGGGATGTTGGTGGAGAGATTCCAGATTACATAAAGGAGATGCCAGTTTTAACAATTGACGAGATTAACGTTGCAGAATTAGATTTAATTTTCTCAGCAGTAGAATCACAGGCTGCAAGAGATATTGAGACAAAATTTGCAAAAGATCTTCCTGTAATCTCAACTTCATCTGCATATAGATATGAAGAGGATGTTCCAATACTTATTCCAGGAGTAAATGATGAGCAGGCAGAACTGCTTGAAGTTCAAAAGAAAAATCGTGACTGGAAAGGTTGGGTAGCACCACTACCAAACTGTACAACAACTGGATTAGCTATCACACTAAAACCACTACTTGAGAAATACGGTGCAAAGAAAGTTATGATGACTTCAATGCAAGCAATCTCCGGTGGTGGAAAGACTGGTGTATCTGCAATGGGGATTACTGATAACATACTCCCATACATTCCAAAAGAAGAAGGTAAGGTAAGAAAAGAGACTAGAAAGATTCTGGGTAAACTAAAAGATGGTAAGATTGAAGATGCTGATATTAGAGTTAGCTGTACATGTACACGTGTTCCTGTAATCGATGGCCATACCGAATCAGTTTTTGTAGAAACAGAAAAGGAAATTGATCCAGCTTTAGCAAAAGATACCTATGATAGTTACAACAAAGAAATTTCAGTTGCAGGACTGCCTTCAGCACCAGAAGATTACTATGCATTTCATGAAGATCCAACACGACCACAACCAAGAATGGAGAGAGAAGTTGGTGACGGTATGACTACAACAATAGGTAGAGTCGAAAAGGAAGAATTGTTTGATAATGGAATAAAGTACATGTTATTCTCGCATAACAAGAAGATGGGATCTGCAAAAGGCGCTGTTCTCCTAGCTGAAATGCTATACAAAAAAGATAAGTTTTAGTCCTTAATTTTGTAAAAATTTCAATAATAGCTTTATTAGACCATCAAATACAGCTTTTTTTGGTGTTTTAGATGGCGAAAGTGGACAATTTGGATTTGAAGATTTTATCTGAGCTAAGTAATGATGCAGCTATTTCTATTCCAAAACTTTCTAAAAAAATTGACGTGAATACATCAGTAGTTTACAGTAGAATAAAACGCCTACTCAAAAGAAAGATGATTGAAAGATACACTATTGAGATTAATGATAAAGAGTTAGGATACACTGTCAAATCATTTACAGGAATAAATATTGACTCAAAACAGCGCGATAGTGTGATCGATGGTCTATTTGAGATCGATGGTGTAAGAGAAATTTCAGAGGTAACTGGTAGATTTGATATCTTGGTTACGATGCATGCAAAAAATCTTGCTGAGATGCATCATCTTATTTCAGAAGGGATCGGAAAAATTCAGGGAATTATAGGTTCTGAAAGTTTTGTTGAGATGAAGAAACGAAAAAAACAAATGCCCTATATGGTAGATTGATAAAGTGGATGTAAGAAGGTGTATGATAGATGCAAACTTTTAACACAAAATCTAGCCTTTCTGTATACTATGAATTAACTAAACCAAAGATCTGGTATCTTCTAGTTTTTACTGCTTTTGGAGCTGCAATCACAGCTTCTAATGTTTACAACATTCCAATTTCACTTGCAACGTGGGCATTAATGCTTGGAGGTGTAGCAGCTGGTTCTGCTGCGGCTAACACTCTAACAAATTATCGTGATAGAGACATCGATGCTATTATGGAACGAACTCAGGGTAGACCAATTCCAAGTGGGCGAATCAACCCTCCTGAAAAGGCAAGAAATTTTGGATTGATACTTGCTGCAATTTCATTGATATGTGCTTTTGGTATTTGTTTTACTACATCTTTTTGGAATGGTATTTTGGCTGGTTCTTTTATGGCGTTTGGACTAGCAGATAATATTTTGGTGTACAGTTATCTTCTAAAGCGTAAAAGCAGATCAAATATTATTTTAGGAGGATTTTCTGGTGGTGCACCTGCATTGATTGGTTATGTTGCTGTAACTACAACCGGTCTTTGGGACTTTGGTCTTGTAATTGCAGGATTAGTTTTTGTTTGGATTCCAATGCACATATGGGCATTAACTTTACACTTTAAGGATGATTACAAAAAAGTAAATGTTCCAATGCTTACTGCTGTTCAATCAGAAAAAACTTCTGCTAGAATAATTGCTGGTACAACATTGATGATGGTACTTTTCAGCGTAGTTCCGTTTTTCCTTACTCATGATAATGGAGAACCATTGATGCATGAAGTCTATCTGTATACTGCAATCGCATCGGGAGTTTTAATGGTTATTCTTAGTTTCTGGGTTGTTGCAAAACCAACTGAAAAAGCATCCTGGGTTCTATTCAAGTTTTCAAGTCCATATTTGGCAGTATTGTTTATTGCCTTAATGGTAGATTCTGTGCTTTAATTTAGCCAAACAACGAAGCGAGAATTCTTTCTAGTCTACTAGGTTTTAACTTGCATTCCTCTTTGTGACTTTACAATATACTTGTCCCTTATACGTACACTAACCCAATCAATTATCAATACGGTTACAAGGACAACCAACATAAAAACTGCAGCCTTTCCATACTCGAAGAATTTGATGTAATTAATAATATAAAATCCAATTCCGCCTGCACCAACAAGACCAAGAATACTTGTCTGTCTAATGTTATAATCAAAAATATACAAAATCTGGCTGAGTAGATGTGATGCAGATTCTGGTAATACAACAAACCTGATCAGCTGTAGTTTTGAAACTCCAATCGCACCTACCGCATCCATAGGATCAGCATCAACTGCCTCGATGGCTTCATACTGTAGTTTTGCGA
>CAZCFF010000061.1:0-4767 GCA_964497885.1 uncultured Candidatus Nitrosopelagicus sp. | reverse complement strand
TCAAAGCGCTCAACTAGAGCATTATCAACATCTTCAGTCATGTGATCAGTGAGATTTGAGGATCAATTTAGAGATTTACTTGCCTGAAATCTCAGATCTGAGTTTTTCATAGGCTAGAGGAGCCTCAGATTCGTTCAAAATCAACACAATTCCATCCTGGGAAATCAGTGCATCCACCAACTCAATTCCATTATGATGTAGAATGTCGGTAACATAGCTGATCACGTTAGCCCTGTTTTGCACAGGCACCTGAATTTTGATCTTGGCCAGACCATCCTTGTACAAATTCTCTTTTGGGAAGGTCTGGAAAATCCTCCTAGCATCATCCGAATCATCCACCAGTATTCTGAACGAATCACCTAATTTGAAAAAACTAGAATTTGAAAACGCGTTTTGGGCTTCGGCAAACATTTTGCCCATATCCTCATTTATCAAATCATTCATGGTCCATTGCAGTCCCAAAATACGGTCAGTCAATGAAAATCTGGCATCTTTCAATAATGGCTCTTCAACAACTTCCTCCTCACCTTGAAATGAGTCAGCATAGCGTTTTATGGCAACCACAATTGTATTGAGGTGGACAGGGTTTCCCAACTGTTTTTCAACCTCAGGCTGTATTTTTACCGCCAAGGCAGTATAGTTGATTACATCCATCTTCATGCAGTCATGGATTGACCTGTTTCTGGTGATTATTTCACGAACAGCCTCAGGAACAGACATGCCAATGGTTCTCATGATAGGTAAATATAATGTCATACATATTAATATATTGTAATATTACGTATGACTAAGAAATAAACTATATATAATGTCATACATATGACATTATTAGGTGAAATATTACAAATGTTCCATGACGACGAATTCAATAGGCTCTTCAAACAGATGTCTAATTCATTCATGAATTTAGATGATGTCTTTGAGATGCTGAAGAATGCAGGCAATGTGACAGGCCCAGTTTTTTATGGTTATACAATGACCACTGGTCCTGATGGCAAGCCTGTAGTAAATGAGTATGGAAATGTCAAGCCAGACATGCTTCCTACAGAAGAGAAAAGAGAACCACTGATAGACACCCTAGTTGACGAGAAAGAAAAGACACTCAAAATTGTTGCAGAAATGCCAGGTGTCGAGAAAAGCGATGTCAACGTTGTCGTCGGAGCCGACAAGATGATTCACATTGACGCAGAACGTGGTGAGAAAAAATACCATGTCAAAGTGCCAATCAATCACAAGGTTGAATCCGACTCTCCCAAAGCGACATACAAAAACGGGATACTTGAACTGGTGTTCAAACTAGAGGACGAAAAATCAAACGGCACAACCGTCAACGTACTCTAATCTCTTTTTTTTCTATTTTTTTCAATTCTAAAAATAATCAAAAGTATCAACGAATCCTGACAAGATCATATATGATTACACAACAATTACAGAGTTCAATGAGTTTAACAACACAAGAGCGAAGTCGAGCAGCAAAGCTAGGCCACACAAGACGACAACTTGCAGCTGCAAGAAGAAGTCTTGCATCTTCAAAAGGTTGGCTAAAACGAAAACGCTGATAGGAAAACCAAGCTCTTAGACAATTGGATTGTAAACATGACCCAAATTGTGTATTTTCACGCCTAAAAATCACTGATTTTGGGTAAAATTACGCATGCATTGAAGAGCTTGATCTTTGTCATGTGATAACATCTCTTTCTGGCAGCTGGGGCAAACTTCTGATTTCTCTATTCTTTGATTAAAGTATCTTCGAAAAATTTGATTTTTCTCAATTTTTTCATTAATCGTATCCAGCATGGTTTGATAATTATTTTTCAAACTTTTATCCAAATTATTAGATTTTAATCTATTTTCATACATCTCCTTCAAATCCCGTAATTCATTTAATTTATTGGGCATGATCTATCATCTTATTTTTCTAGAATAATAAACTGATGATTTTCGTATTAACTCTGTTTATGATTTTGAAAACATTCGTTACAATAAACAGGTCTTGCATCTTTTGGTTTGAATGGTATCTCACATTCATTTCCACAATCAGCACAGGTTGCCTTGTGCATTTCTCGTGGTCTTCTCTCAAATCTTCCACCTCTGTCATTTCTGCCACCATATCTGGAACGTCTATCTCGGCCACCAAATCCGCCGCTTGATCTGGCAGGTTTATGATTTTGAAAACATTCGTCACAATAGACTGGTTTGTCTTGTCTAGGTTCAAATGGAACTTGACAATCTTTTCCACAATCTCCACACTTTGCATCGTGCATTTCTCGTGGTCTTCTCTCAAACGGCATTTTCTTCTATCTATCGATTTTTTTCCCCTTAATTATACTAAGGGATTTAGCTAGCTATTACGCCAACTGCCCTAACCGGAGCACCGGTTGCATTTTTTAATTTCATAGGGAGTACAGCCAGCTGAAAATTCCAAGATTTGATCTTATCCAGATTAGCCAAATTTTCCACAATAAGCACGTCATTTTTTGCAAAAACATGATGAACCAGAAATTGTTTCTCTTTTCCAAGGTCAATACTCGGCGAGTCAATTCCAACCAGGTTGGTTTTTTTGGAAATGAGGTATTTTGCGGCTGTAACCGAAAGACCAGGATTCTTTACAAAGTAAGAATCATTTTTTATCATTTTTTGCCAGCCAGTCCAAAAAATGACAGTAGACCCATTTGGAATTTTTCCATGTTTCTTTTCAAATTTTTGGATATCAGTTTTTGTTATTGGTTGATCTGCCGACTTTCTTATTTTTACTAAAATTGCATCTACGATCAATCTTTTGAGTGGAATTTCATGAATCTTCTTTCCCTTTTCTAGAAAATGATATGGAGCATCAAGATGTGTTCCTGTGTGTGAACTAAGAAACAAAAGTTCCAGATTATATCCATCATTCTTGATATTTTCCCATTCGATGAAAACTGGTTGTGGGGAACCTGGGAAGGTAGGAATTTTTTCCGAGATGGGCAATGTAAGGTCGATGAATTTCAATGTCATAATTCCTGCTTACTTTTCAATTAAAAGTTAAATATTGTTTTGCCCAGTTTTTTATGTGCCAACTTCATACATTCTCATAAATTCTGATTTAGGAACTGATGTCTCAATTATTGAATATTTGAACAAGACTCTATCTGAGGAAAAGGACATTCAATTTGAAGTTCATGGGGTTTATGGCGTATATGATATCGTAGTAAAATTAACTTCCGATAATGGAGAAACCTTGAGAGGAATAATTACCAACAAAATCAGAAAGATTGATCACGTTCAGTCAACATTGACAATGATGGTAATAGAAGAACAGGAAAAATAACCCGATAACTAGATTCATTATATATCTCTAAATGATCAATGATTTGTTGAGTAAAAATCCAGAGCCAATAAATTCTAAAATTGAAAATATACTTGAACAGAACCTCCTTAACATAATTTATTATGAAAATTCTTTTGCAAAAACCAAATTTCTTATAAAAACAATCGAAAAATGGGACATTCCAATATTTTATCTTGATTTTGATTTACTTTATTCCGGCTATGTGAAAGCAAACATGGTTCCTACACCCAAAAACATTACATTGTTGTGGCCTAATGCTGAAAATTTTCGTGAAAATCTCGAATCCATAATCGAAAAAATTTCAGTAACAAGATCTGTTGTAGTCATTGATTCATTGAACGGATTTTTTAACGTACTAAATGATGATAATGCTGGTATGTTGATTAATTCATTTATTATGATGCTGGCCTCATCTGCAAAAAACACTAAATCTATAATTCTTGTTGGTAGCCTTTCAAAACTAAATGAGGAAAATGAGTTTGTATTACATTCCAGTGGAAGACATGTGATAGACAATAAACATATGGAAAAAATTCAGCTAGTAGAATCTGAAGATTTGCTAAAGATCAATATATTGAATTTTGACAACTCGACCAAAAGTAGTTTCTCAGCCTGATTCTCTATTTTTAGAATGAATCAATCAGCGATCAAAATTTGCTAACGCCGTTATAATCAACCATTTTTGAGGTAATTATATTAAGCTCAGTTTGTAAGAAAAAATACAATGCCAGTAGCAATACTACCAGACATCAGTGAACAAATGTGTATTGGATGCGCACTATGTGTTGAAATTTGCACAACTTTGGGACCTGATGTACTAAGAGTAAAACCAGTTGAAGGCTGGAAACGTGGTAAGGCTTTTGTATTTTATCCAGAAAGATGCATCTCTGACGGTGCATGTATAGGAGTTTGCCCAACAAAGGCAATCTTTTGGATGAGACCATTGGACTTCACTGTAGGTCAGCCAGTTCCACTGTACAGAAACTCAGTCTTCGTAAAAGGTTGGACTGAATTAATCGACTAAAACCAACTTTTTCATTTCTTTTTCTTATCTAATTTTATATTGTTAGATCATGTATTTTTTCTATGACAAAAATTGGTGATGCTAAACGAAAACTTCACGGCATGATTACTGGAAAACCTGATAATTTTTCATGGTTGATTCCAGAAAAATTAGCTGGTAGTGCAATTCCTACATCATTCGATGAAATCAAATGGGCACTTGATGAAGGTGTAAAATCAATTGTAACAATTAGAGAAGAGCCTCTTGATGATGATTGGATTAAAGATGTAAACTATCTTCATGTTATGTCAAATGATATGGGTGTTCCTCAATTTGAAGACTTGACTAATGCTGTTGATTTTATTCATGACAGACTAAATGATAAAGAGCCTGTCATGGTTCATTGTCTTGCTGGTTTAGGAAGAACTGGAACAAT
>CAZCFF010000060.1:0-4829 GCA_964497885.1 uncultured Candidatus Nitrosopelagicus sp. | reverse complement strand
TTTTATCCATACTATACTATGAAATCGAGCAGTAGTTAAAATGGATCCGAAGGGACGTCTATCTAGTCAGATTCACTTTTTGGTTCCACTAGGAGTAGATTTAAAAGCTGATTATATTGCAAGTACACATGTCATAAATTGTATTAAAACATAATGTCAGAAACTTTCAGAAGATCTATGATATGTTCTAACTGTGAGAAGAAACTAACTGGCTCTTCTAACTATTGTTCTAATTGTGGAAGCCCAAAGTGGAAGGTTATCGAGAAACCTCGTCAAATGGCTTGTTATCTATGTGTAAAAAATGGAAAATCTATTTTCTTTTCCAGTAGTAAAAAATACAAAAAACATCTAAAAACTGAGCATTTTCTAATAGGATAAGAGTACATTACATCAATGTTGAATACTGATGAAACCCAAAATTAAAAATCTACATTTCGTCTTATATGAAACAAATAGTTAAGCACTGCATGAGAGAAACTTTCGTTCATAAAGCTGGGCATAGAAAAATATTGATACCTGTTGATGGCTCTGATGCATCAATTAGAGCTATGAGACATGCAGTGTTATTGGCAAAAGGTTTAGGGGCAAGTGTCTTTGTCTATCATGTATTTCATTTACCGCATGCTGCAGGAATCGTAATGACAAAATCTATGAAAGAGTCTACAGAGAAAAAAATCATCACCATTCTTAATTCGGCAAAAAATATTGCTTTGAAGTCTGATGTTCCATGCAAACAACAAGCCCAAGGAGGAGGAAATAGCGGAAAAAAGATAGTGGATTTTACAGAAAAATATAATTTTGATATGATTGTAATGGGTTCACGCGGAATGGGTTCTGCAAAAGAGGCGTTTTTGGGAAGCACATCTAATCATGTCTTAAACAAATCTAAAATCCCTGTTATGATTGTGAAATAATTATTATTACATAATTTTTGAAAAACTCATTACAAAAGGAAATGAACCTAGGTGAGTATGGATCCGAAGGGATTTGAACCCTTGACCCCCGCAGTGTGAGTGCGGTATCCAAACCAAGCTAGACGACGGATCCGGTTTTTCTTGATTGATGTGTTATTTAGGCATTAGAAAAGTTGCAAAATATATACGAATATGCCATGAAGATATCATATGACAGATGAGTGCGAACATTTTGGTGAAGTGATTAACGGAACGTCTCCAAATACCAAAGGATGCGAAGAGTGTGAGAAGGAAAAAATTCCATGGGTCGCAATACGAATGTGTTTGACATGTGGACATGTTGGATGCTGTGACTCTTCAGTTGGTTTACACGCTACAAAGCATTTCAATGAAACAGGCCATCCTGTAATGGTTGCACTTCCTGACAAATCATGGCGCTGGTGTTATATTCACAAGGACTATTATTGATCAATATGGCAAAATACACACTATCAAAATGGAGTCTTGACGATCTGTTAAAAAACCCTACTAGATCTACGTTTGATAAAAAATTAGCTGAATTAAATAATTATGCTAAGGAATTTGAAAAACAGAAAAAATTTCTGGACAAAAAAATAACTTCTAAGAAATTTCTAGACTTGATACATAAAATTGAGCAAATTACGGAAAAATCTAGTATCATAGGTGGTTATGCATCGTTAAAGTATTCTGAAAATACACAATCTGATGAAGCAACTTCTCTTCTCACACGTATATCTCAGTTTGGCTCTGAGATAGAAAATCGTCTATTATTTTTTGATTTATGGTGGAAAAAACAGATTGATGAAAAAAATGCACACCGTATCATCAAATCATCAGGTGAATTTTCACAGTATCTAGAATTCAAAAGAGTTTTGGCAAAATATTCCCTTAGTGAACCTGAAGAAAAAATCATCAACACACTAGATGTGACTGGAGCTTCTGCATTAGTAAAACTATACGACAAGATCACCAATGCATTTGTATATGTTGTAAAAATTGATGGTAAAAAAAAGAGAATGAATAGAGAAGAGTTAACCACACTTGTTAGAAATAAAAAATCAAAGGTTAGAGAAGCTGCATACAAATCATTATTTTCAAAATATTCTGAGAGTAAGGGAGTTACTGGAGAAATTTATCAAAATATCGTTCTAAACTGGAAGGATGAAGGAATTGGAATGAGAGGTTTTTCATCTCCAATCATGATTAGAAATATTGCTAACAACGTAGATGAAAAAACAGTAAAAACATTACTTGATATATGTAGAAAGAATGCCAAAGTTTTTCAAAAATATTTCAAAGAGAAAGCAAAATTACTGGGAATGAAAAAGATAAGGCGATATGATCTATATGCACCTAGAAAATCAAACCCAAAAGAAAAAACATACTCGTATGATAAATCGGTAAAACTTGTACTGAAATCACTGGATAAATTTAGCCCCATTATGTCAAAACATGCAAAGAGTGTATTTTCACGGAATCATGTTGATTCAGAATTAAGACCTGGAAAGGTGTCTGGAGCGTTTTGTAGCACACCGTCCCCAAATAAAACACCATATGTGTTGATGAATTTTACGGGTAAATCACGTGATGTGTTTACATTATCGCATGAAATAGGTCATGCAATACATAGCATATGTGCCTCAAAGAATTCTATACTAATATCAGATGCATCGCTACCATTAGCTGAAACTGCATCTACATTTTCTGAAATGTTGCTCTACGATAATTTATCTGAATTAGTAAGCAATGAGGAAAGAAAAATAATATTGTCAGAAAAAATAGATGATTTTTATGCAACGATTGGTCGACAATCTTTCTTTACATTATTTGAGATTTCTGCACATGAACAGATTGCAAACAGTACAACAGTAGATGCAATCTCAAAAACTTATCTTCATAATCTTAACGAACAGTTTGGAAGTTCTGTTAATGTTTCGGAAGATTTTCAAACAGAATGGAGTTGTATACCACATTTTTACCATGCTCCATTTTACTGCTATTCATATGCTTTTGGAAACTTGCTATCACTTTCTTTATTTCAGAGGTACAAAAAAGAAGGTCCAGAATTTGCTTCTACATACACAAAGATTCTAACTGCTGGTGGCTCAATGAAACCTGAAAACCTACTCAAACAGTTTGGTATGGATATCACAAAATCTAGATTCTGGCAAGATGGTTTTGATTATATCAAAACCCAAGTCGATGAATTATCTAAACTTGGATAATTTTATTTTAAAATTTTAATAAAATGGGGCTGGCAGTTAGAGCCATCTAACTGCCAGCTTGTTCCCCAACGGTTTGAATCGATGTCAAGATATTGAAAAAATATATTTAATTTAAACGTTTGATAGTAAAGTAATTAATAGAAAAAAATAGTGTATGACTATGTACAAGTTTTTATTATTAACAATAACTGTACTATTTGCTTTTTACATACCACAATCATTCTCAGAATCAATCGGCTATTTGTCATGGACAGAGACTGCACAGTTGGTAATAGATGAAAAAGGTGGTAAAACATCAGTCTCATTAGGTATAATGAGTAAAAGTGGTGAGGACATAGCGATTCCTGAAGTGTTGGAATCAATGATACTCAATTCCCCTAATTTAATCGGGATTAGTTACACAAATCAGTATAATTGTGTACCAGGTGTGGAAGAAATTGGTGTTGATTATCAACTACATGAATATTCGTGCGTGATGATAGATGTCACTAAACCATCTGAAATCCAAAGCATAGATGAGTTGCATGATTATGCACGCTCAATTGGAGATTCGTTTATTGGTACTGTTAACCAATCATTTGATATTGATGCAGAATTTCATTCTGTATTCATCAATAGAATGGGTCTAACCTCAGATGTATACAAATCAAAAGTAACAGTAACTTACATCATACCAAAAAAACCATCGTATGAACATTTTGATGAAATAACTACGCCATATGTTAAAGGTGAGATCCATAACGGTGGTGGTTTTTTTAAACATGCCCGGGAAATGGCAAATAATGAAAATTCTGTATTTTCATTAAGTCTAGTTCCACATGATAAAAGAATTTTACGTTCAATGACAGTTATGATTGAAGATTGGGGACAGTATGATATATCAGGTCTTAGAATTAGCCTGTTAGAACTTATGATGGTTGATACTTTAGAACGCTCTAAGGTATTTACAGATGGATTTTATCCTCTAAACTCAATAATATCTTTGACAATTATTCCAGATCAAAACTCACAGATAACAGAATTGTATTCTAATTTACTTATTGATCCAGCGAATGTGGAGGAACTTAGAACAGGTGGATGGTATTTTGATTCTGCCTCAACGTCTGAATTAGGTGAAATGATTAATGGTAAATACTTGTTCGGTACCAAATCATCAGTAGATATCAAGGATATGTATATGGTAGTTGGTAATAATCATGGAACAGAAATTATAATTCATAATGATGAAATAGTTGAAGCAAAGCAAACTGAATCAAATGAGTCTGGTGGTTGTCTCATAGCGACAGCTGCGTTTGGTTCTGAGATGGCACCACAGGTACAATTATTACGAGAGATTCGTGACAATACTGTACTACAAACTGAATCTGGTGTTAGTTTCATGACTAGCTTCAATCAGTTTTACTATTCATTCAGTCCAGCAATAGCTGACTATGAACGAGAAAACCCAATATTCAAGGAGGTTGTAAAACTGACACTAACACCACTTCTAACTTCACTTACACTGTTACAATATGTTGACATTGATTCCGAGTCTGAGATGCTTGGGTATGGAATTGGTGTCATTCTATTGAATATTGGAATGTATTTTATTGCTCCAGCAATTATTGTGCTCAGGATTAAAACAATTAAAAAAATCTAAACTATTAAAACCGCTGCTGCAAATACCGTT
>CAZCFF010000059.1:0-5208 GCA_964497885.1 uncultured Candidatus Nitrosopelagicus sp. | reverse complement strand
CTGCTAAGAATCTATCTTCACGTAGAAGTTTTTTCTTACCATCAAATTTTAAAACGCAATAAGTTGTCATCTCTGCTCCAGTTCCAAAAGTTGTAGGTATCAAAATTTTTTCTACACCAAATTCTGATGATGAATATTTTACAACGTCCATAGAACTTCCACCACCTAAACCAATTAATGCAGATGGATTTTTTGACTTAAACTCATCTATTAGATTTTTGACATCATTGATAGAAGGTTCTGGTGTAACTTTATCAAATAGCATATAGTCCTGAATTCCCATTTTATCTAACCATTTTCCAGATAATGCTGGAGGAGCAGTTGTTACCACTAATGCATTCTTTGGATAATCGGCTTCTGATAATGCATTTTCACCAAATTGAATCACTTTTGGTATTCTTACTGTATGCATGACTTATTGAAATATTAATTATTATTATACCTTCCAGTCATCGTAGACTTGGTTTATTTATTTAAAATAAAATTATAAAGTGATGATCAAAAATTTCACTTCATTAACAAATACAAAAATCGAGAGGCATGCAGTACATATTTTAGAATCTGGATTAATGGCAGCACAGCCACAAAACTTTTTAAAAAAATTTGTACATAAAAACCACATTTCAGTTGGAAGGAGTCGCATAGAACTATCAAAATACAGGAAAATTTTTGTTGTTGCGTATGGTAAGGCTGCATCTTTGATGGCAGAATATGTTGTAAAGCAAATCAATGTTTCAAAGGGGATAGTTGTAATCCCAAAATATGCTAAATCATCATTAATGAATAAAAAATTTGTCATAATTCACTCTGGACATCCAATACCTGATAAAGAAAGTGTGAAAGCAGGGGAAACTCTAAAAAAATTTGTTGAGAGTTGCTCGAAAGAAGATTTTATACTTTTTCTGATATCAGGTGGGGGTTCCTCATTACTATCTCTTCCCGATAAAATAACACTAAATGAAAAAAAACAGGTGACAAAATTACTATTAAAATCAGGTGCAACAATTGATGAATTTAATTCAGTAAGAAAACATCTTTCAATGATAAAAGGTGGCAAACTTGTAAAAAATATGCAATCTGATGGTTGTGCATTAATTATGTCAGATGTTCTAACCAATAATTTATCAGTTATTTCGTCAGGATGTACCTATAATGATGATACAACATTTTCTGATGCAATAAAAGTTGTAAAAAAGTACTCATTAACAAAAAAACTTCCAAAAAAAGTGATTACAAATCTAAAACAAGGTTTGCAACTAGAAGTAGTGCGACCAAATAGGATTAAGGTGAAAAATAAAATCATTGCAACTAATATGGACTGCTTGAATGCTATGGCAGTAAAAGCTGAATCACTTGGAATAAGTACCAAAATTTATCCAGCAGTTAGTAATGATGTTAGTATCTCGGCACAAAAAATTGTTAAAATGATAAAGAATACTAGAAAACAATGTATCATATTTGGTGGAGAACCAACAGTACATGTGACTGGAAATGGAAAGGGTGGTAGAAATCAAGAATTAGTTTTACAGATTTTAAAACGAATTAAAAATTTTGATCAGAACATATTAGTTTCTTCAATTTCAACTGATGGAATAGATGGTAATACAAATTATTCTGGCGCATTAAGTAAAAATGATTTACCAAGCTTACAAAAAATTTCTTCCTATTTAAAAAATAATAATTCTAATGCATTCTTCAAAAAGTATGGTGGATTAATAGAAACAGGACCAACTAATACAAATTTAATGGATATAGGATTAATTATAAAATATTAGTTTACGTCCAATCCTTTTTGTCTTTCTTCCAAATAAGATTACCATCAATGTATGTGTGATCCTTTTCTTCAAAAACTGTATGCCATTTACCATTTGCTGGCAAAATTTTATTCAATTCTTCTACCTTATCATTAGTTGGTGCTTTATTCATTAATGCACCCCATTTCATATCGGGAACTTTTGGTAGTATGTCATTGATGTCTTTCATGTATCGCAGTTTTAATCCCTATATTTAAAATCCCTTATCAATTTTTACGGTTATTTTAATAGTTTAGAGGCAAAGTTTTCGTTACTATTAATGATTTTATAATTCAAATCAAGATTTCTTAGATCAGTTAATTGTTTGATGAATCCCATTTTATCATCAATTATTTGATTATTTGTTTTTTGTTTTTTAGTTAGAATATCATACATTTTTTTTGTATCGCACATTATAGTTAATATGTCATTATTTTTTATGAGGAAAACTCCTAATCCCCAGTATATTGCAACATGAAGCGCGACAAATTTTGATTCATCATTATTTTTTATGTCCAATTTGTATCCAGAATAATATGCAGGTGGATGTGTTCTAATCTGTTCAGCTTTTTGTTTTCCAGTTTCAATTACCCATGAAAACTTCTCAACATTTCCATCATAGAAAATATTGTGTTCCATCTGTCAACCAAATGGGTGTTTTTTGTCTATATATCTTATCTTGATTCCTTAATGATCTATTATGAAACTTTTCGCTATGCTAGAATCGCATTCATTCTTTACCAGAATGGTTGATGAGTTGGTTGAATTTTCAGAACATGATGCGGAATTATCTGATGGTATAAAATGGTTGGATAATCAGGCACAAAAAAAGGGATTGACATTTTATGATATGGTTTTTGAGGTTTTATACAAACACGATGTAAATTCTAAAGCAAAAGAATGGCTTAATTCAAGGAATTAATATTTTCACTCGGTTCTTTTTTCTATTGGAATATATTCACATCCTTGTGGTCCAGCATATTTTCCAACGTAAACAGCTTTGGGTCTATAGAGCATAGGTTTTGGTGCTGCTTCTGCAAATTTTTCTTCAATTATGTGAGCAGCCCATCCCGCTACCCTTGATATTGCAAATATAGGTGTATTAAGATCCATTGGTATTCCTAACATGTAATAGATTGAAGCACTGTAAAGATCAACATTTGGAAAAATTTCTATTCCTTTACTTTCTTTCATCATCTTAGATGTAACTTCTTCAACTTTGCTAGTGATATTATACCAAGGCTGACCAGTTTTTTCTGATAATCGTTTTGAAAATTCTTTCAGTATCTGTGATCTAGGATCTACAGTTTTGTAAACTGCATGTCCCATACCCATGACTCTTTCACCTTTCGCAAATTTTTCTTTAATATATGGAGTAACATTATCTTCTGTTTCTATTTCAAGAAGCATTTTCATGACTTCATAGTTTGCCCCTCCATGTAATTCACCGCTTAATGCGCCAACAGCAGCACTAGTTGCAGAATACATATGTGCTCGTGTTGATGCAACTTCTCTAGCAGCAAATGTAGATGCATTTAATGTATGATCCGCATGAAGAATAAGGCAGATATCAAATATTTTTTCAATTTCTGAATCTGGTTTTTGACCATTAAGCATATACAAAAAATTACTAGCGTGGCTTAGACTATGATCGGGGTCAATAATTTTTTCATTATTACGAATTCTAGACCAGCTTGCTACAACCGTTGGTACTTTTGCAATTAGGTTAGCAGCCCGTTCATAACTGGATTCTTTGTTAGAGAATTCTTCATCATAATATCCACCAAAAGCTGCAATAAATGCCTGCAATACATCCATAGGATCAGCGTCTTTTCTCCAATTACCCATATTCTTTTGCATTTGCTTTGGGATAAACCTCGAATCAGATAATTTCTTTTTAAAACCATCATACTCATTTTTGGTTGGCAGTTTATCATGAAGTAAAAGATAACATGTTTCTTCAAAATTGGAATTTTTTGTCAAATCCAATATATCAAAACCACGATAAATCAGCTTTCCTTTTTGACCATCAATATAGGAAATTTTGGTATCTGCAACCTCAATATTTCTTAAACCTATATTTTTGGTATCCATACTTTACATTAAAAATAGCATTTTTAAATTTTCGACCATGAATTTATGAAAATTTAGTAATTTGTCTAATAGATTAACTTCGAGAATTATATCATCATTTTCAACTAAATCAATATGTCGCAGGAGGAACGTAATTTGATGAAGTTAGTAGATGAACATATTTTGAATGCCACACCAGAGGAATTGAGTAAGTTACAACAGATTGATCTTAGTACTCAACTTGATTGTGTTTGGTTCTATGATATTTGTAATCTTCCAGAAAATTCAATAAAAGCTTGAATATCTTAACTAAATTTTTTAGTTCAATGCCGTCCTAAATTTAAATGAGGGTTTTAGTGATTTAATCATATGGCATCTAAATCTAAAAAAACAGAAAGGAATAAAATTATTTGTGTATCCCATCAAGAAGACGCTGATGGTATTTCTTCTGCTGCATTAATCAAACAAGTATTTGGAGGTGAGACCATACTTGTAGATTACCCTGGTATGATGGATGCATTAGAATCTTTACGAACTGACACAAAATTAAAAAAATTATTTATCTGTGATTTAGGCTTAAATAAAAAAACTAATGATGATTTTGTTGATTTGCTTACTGCATTGAGAAAAAAACGAGTTTCTGTAACTTACATTGATCATCATGATATAGATTCAAAAGTTATCAACAAACTCAAAAAAATTAAAGTGAAATTAATTCATGATACTTCTGAATGTACTTCAGTTCTTGTTTATAACATGTTAAAGAAAAAATTATCTGAACATGGTACATTCATCGCTGTTTGTGGTGCAATAACTGATTATATGGAAAATAAACCAATATCTTCAAAACTTTTACAAATGTATGATAGACAGTTTGCACTAATCAGTGCTACTGTATTGACTTACAATATTGTTGGGCATCAGAAAGATCCTGATTATCTTCTTTACTTGGTTGATGAATTATCAGAATCAAAATTTCCACATGAAATTCCAAATACATATGAGTTTGCCCAAATTCAAGTTGGAAAATTGGCTGAGATAATGTCTAAAGTTAGAAAATCAATGAAAGTTTCAAAAAACCTTGCTCATATGGAAGTTCTTGATTCAGGTGCAAGTGGCGCTGTTAATTTTGTACTTGGTTTTTCAGGTAAAGATGTTGGTATTGCATACAAGGAACGTGTTGATAAGGGGATTTATGCTGTTTCTGTACGGGGGTCACCTTCATGTAAAACTCATCTTGGACGTTTGGTTTCTTCTGTTGCTAGTGAAATTGGTGGCTCAGGAGGAGGTCATGATAAGGCATGTGGAGCTGTAATTCCTAAGGGTAAAATCAAAGAGTTTT
>CAZCFF010000058.1:0-5380 GCA_964497885.1 uncultured Candidatus Nitrosopelagicus sp. | reverse complement strand
GAAAACAGAAAAGAAAGTTTTCCGCTTTCTTTTCTTTTTATTTTGTTAAAAAAAAATAAACCAGTTCTTAAGTTATCTTTTTAGGTGTATAAAAAAAGTGATTGTATGGTAGTGCAGATAGGTCAAAAGGCACCAAACCTAAAGATTTCTCAATGGGTTCAAGGACTTGATACAAATTTGGACAAGCAAGGTGATAATATAATTCTGGTTGATGTATTTCAAGTAAACTGTCCTGGATGTTTTATGTATGGAATACCTGAATCAATTGAAATTTATAACAAGTATAAAACCGAAGGTGTTTCAGTTTTGGGTGTAGCTACTGCCTTTGAAGATTTTGATAAAAATACAATCAGCAATCTAGAACTACTGGTAAAAACTGGTGAAGTCATCGGCGAAACAAAAAAAATGTTGAGTCAGTATGGACAATTAGATGGGGATAAACTAGCATACAAAATACCATATCCTGTAGCAATGGATTCACTTGTCAAGGAGTCTGGTGAGGTAAGTAAAGAAAAAATGGATTCATTGATTAATACCCAAATTCCTAATTTTGATGCGCAATCAGAGGATTATAAAAGCCAGATTTATGAGAGAGTCAAAAATTACTTTATGTCAAAAGAGTATACTGCCGAGACATTTGAAATGTACTCCCTTCAAGGAACTCCTTCGAATATACTAATTGATCGTAAGGGAATATTACGTGATATTTCGTTTGGACAAAATGGATTATTAGAATCAAAAATTCAGAATCTGGTCAATGAATAAGTTGCCTTTTTAGAGACCAGTATAATGGAAATTATAGATATTGTAAGTATGAGTATCGCAATAGTACCAAATTCAGGAACGACATAACTACCATAAACTTCAATTGTTTCTGCCTCTGATGTGTATGGTATCGATAAAATCTTATTTTCGAATTTTGTATCTTGTATCTGCTCACCATTAATCAAAACAAAGAAACTTCCATCACTAAATGGTCTAATCAAAAAGTCAGATGTGGTGATTGATAATACACCACTTTCATCTGTCTCAAGACTGAATATGATTGAATTCTCATCGGTATTTGCAATTATCTCTGTCACCTCACCACTGGTCAATTGGGTCATTACCATAGAAGAAATATCAAGTTCTTCTGGTACTGATACCGACCCATCAGGATACATAAATCCCTTGATGGTTATATCCCCCTGATAAAAATTGGGCACCGTAAAATAAAGATGCCAGTTTCCCATTTCATCAAGACTTTGAAGTTTTTCAATTTTTTCATGAACAGGTTGTCCTTCTGCATATTTTTTTCCATCTAGATATACTTCAAAGTCTTCGTGAATAGAGTTTTGAGGGAGTTCCAGACTTGCGTTCATGTCGAGATGCCAACTGTTTAATCCATACATATTGAGATCTGTACCTTCTGGGTTGAATTCACCATCAGTAAACCATGCACCAGATTGATACCTAAATGTAAACTTCTCATTATTTCTTTCTGCATTTAATGGAAAGATTTCATCATCGCCAAATGCAAAGCAACTGTAAAGATGTATTCTGTCAGCAATTTTTGGATTGGGTATCATTTCAAAATCTAAAATCTCATCTGGATACATGGCATGAAATTTTTGTGATGTGGCAACATCTAATATCATTTCATTTTCATCTTTGATTAAAGCATAAATCCTAAAATCATGAAATGTTTCATCACTGGAATTTTTTATCTGGCCAGTCATGCTACCATCGGAATGTAAAACTAGTGAATCATTATACAGTACGTAGCCACCCTTAAACTTGTGTCCAGTTAGGTCGTATGTTATTTCATATGGTTCAAGTTTAGGATTATCTGATGTTATTTGTGGTAGTTTGATCTTCATTGGGAGCATTTGTTGTGGCATAACTGAAGAGAATACATAATCATTTGAAAAAATATTATTTCCATCATGGACAGTTACAGTGATTGTTGGAGTTATAGGATAAATTTCAGTATTTTTTATACCACCTATTACAGTATACACACCATCGTGATCATAAAACCCAACGTACTCATGGTCAGGAATGTATACTTCAGCACTTGCAAATGTTGGAGTGATTAAAACAAATAGTATTGGAATTAAAAAAAAGAATATTTTCATTTTACGCTATGTTTGGTAAAACACGTCTTCTCATCTCTTTATCCTTGGCAATACTTGGATGGGAAGGATCTGCTAATATTATTTCAAACCAATAATGAGCACCATCCTTATACAAAAAGTAAGAACCAAGTAATTTCATGTTAGGATATCTTTCTAAAACTCTCCTCTCAGCAACTTTCCTCATAGAAACATCTGCCTTAATTCTAGTTACACCTAGATGTTTAGGTCTCCTTCCAGCTCTAGGTCTTTGTTTTCTCATTCCTCCCGTACCGACACGCATACGGACAACAACAATTCCCTGTTTTGCCTTATAGCCTAATCTTCTAGCTCGTGTAATTCTACTGGGCTTATCTATTCTAGTAATGGCATTTTCTTTTCTCCAAATTATAGCTTTTTGCCTTAATTCGATAGAATTGTTTTTTAGCATTTTTAACCATACTTGCTCTTGACTATTTGGCATAACCTAGTTCGAAATGTACCCTTAATATTCGTAATATTATCAGCCTGAATATGAAATTGGTCATATTTTCACTATCTATCTTGATAATGTTATCAATAATGCCAAGTCTGAATTCAGCTTATTCTGCACCTACGGTAACTATTGAGACAAGTCAGGAAACTTATCATTACTGTGATAAACTATCAATAACAGTCAGTGTTTCCGAAATAACCGGCGATGCTGCAACTATATACATCATAAACCCCGAAGAAAGAAAAAGTATGTTATTAAGCCCACCACTTTCTGCAATGACAACAGAATTTCCATCTAATTTCCCTTTTGATGCATCGATATGGGCTCCTGGCATGTATACACTAGAAATTGAGTACTCTGGAACTAGTTCCTCAGTCCAGTTTTCTATTGATGATAATGAAGAAATTTGCTTGCCATACTGGATAAAAGATATTGCAATTATGTGGATAACCGAACCAACTGTTACAGACAAAGATTTTGCACGTGCGATAGGATATCTTATTGAACATGAGATTATCAAGGTTCCATATATTGCTCCAGATGATGAAACGGTATCAAAAATACCTGACTGGGTAAAAAATAATGCAGGATGGTGGGTAACTGATCAAATATCAGATACCGAGTTTGCTTTATCACTTCAATATCTTATACAAAAGGGAATTATCCTAGTAGATACATCTTAGATATAATTCTAATATTCAGCCTATTTTCTGTGTGCCCTTGCTATCAAGGCTAGAGCAACTAGAACTGCCATACCTATTCCAAATGCTATTGAAGTTGGAATTATCAATGCATAGAATGAACCCTCCTCAATTTGTGGATTGAAAGAGCCAGATTCGTCAATAATACAAATACCGCCATCTTCAGTTGTACCAGGTCCACATTGAAGAGCGCCTGAAACTTCCTCTACAACTTCTTCAGCAACATCTACAACTTCTTCAGCAACATCTACAACTTCTTCAGCAACATCTACAACTTCGTCAATAATTTCAGATTCTGGTTCAGATGTTGGAACAAAGAGAGAAAAAGTGTAGTGTCCACTCAAATCGCCATAATTCAGCATAATCTTATAATCACCACTAAATTTCCATGTAGGTCCGTCAGAATTAATAGATGCGGCAAAAGTCCCATCATCATTTGGATCGAATTGGGATACAGTAACAATATTGTTCTTAGGATCTACAATTCTAAGTGTCAGTTGATATACTTTGAGTGGGTCCGAGTCATCATAATCAGAAATCAATCCTGATACTTCTATAGTATTACCTTTATCATACGAGCTAGAGTCTGTTGTGAATGTTAATTTTTCACCATATGCCATACCATAACCTTGGGATAATATCAAAACAGATACAGCTAACAATATGGCTATCTTCATCTTAAATTACGCCTCTAACCGTCTGTATTATCTTTTCGGCTATAATATTTGCAGCTAATGACTGAGCTTCTTTTGTCTGAGCTCCAATATGTGGGGTAGCTATGAAGTTAGGCAGTGATATCAATTTATTGCTTGTAGCAGGTTCAGTCTCAAAAACGTCCAATGCTGCACTAGATAAATCTCCATTTTTTAATGCGTCATACAATGCTTCTTCATCAATCACACCACCTCTTGAAGTGTTGATAATATGAGCTGATTTTTTCATTATAGCAATCTTTTCTGAATTTATCATGTGACGTGTACTGTCAATTAATGGAACATGAAGTGAAACATAATCTGAACTGGATAACAATGTATCAAGGTCTGCTTGCATAAGTCCAACTTCCTTTGAAAATTCTTCATCTATTGGAACTACATCATATCCTATGATATTCATATTCAACGCTCTAGCTAATCTTGCAAGTCTTTTTCCGATATTTCCTAATCCAACTATTCCAAGATACTTGCCTCTTAGTTCACTACCCATCAATTCTTTTTTTATCCAATTTCCATTACGAATTTCTCTATCAGCTCTAGGAATCTCCCTTGCCATTGAAAGCATTAAACCAGTAACCAATTCAGCTACGGCATTCATTGCTCCTTCAACTGCGTTAATTACTTTGATGTTCTTTTCCTTTGCAGTAACTTGATCAATATTATCAAGTCCCACCCCAACTCGGGCAATTATTTTACAGTTATCTGCTTTTTCTATCAGTTCTTTAACCAACTTTGTTCTGCTTCTTACAACAACAACTTCATAACTCCCAATTTTTTCAGATATTTGTTCTGGAGTTATTTCCGGTTCATAGGTTACTTGAAGTCCGTTCTTAGTCAGAATTTCATTAAGTATTGGGTTTACCTGATCACAGATCAATACTGAATGGTTTGAGCTCATAAGTTCAGCCACGAAGCACGAAATATAATCATTTTGAGTCACTATAACACAGTTTCAGCGTTATTCAAAAAAAGAAAAATAATGTTGATTTACCCTATAGCAGGGATGGGACAACAATCCATAATTCTACGGCGCCATCGGCTGCTTGTGCTGCTGCGACATCGTCGCTACACATGCAGTGTACGTTCTTTGCTGGGTGCATGATGGATTGTGAGCCATATGGTGGTATTGAATCATATGGATTTCCTAATACACCAGAGTAAGCACCTGCGTCTACTGCACCTTGTACAACACCCAAGTCAGTTGCTGCTTGGTTGATGTTAGGTAGTGGTAGACCGGCAACCCAAATAGTGACTGCACCAGTGTAGATTGCTGCATAGTCGTGATTAACTCCAGCATAAATGCCAGGTTCATCAAATACTACATCAACAATCATGTTCTGGGAACCACCAAGTAACCATGTTTCTGTACCACCAGAT
>CAZCFF010000057.1:0-5427 GCA_964497885.1 uncultured Candidatus Nitrosopelagicus sp. | reverse complement strand
CATCAGAAAGCCCCATACATCTTCTTAGCTAGAACGATATTAAAACGCATTCTTATCAATTATGTATCAGAGAACTAACAAGATCCACGCCTGGTACAATTTTTACATCATTCTGCGATGTAAGAAATTCTAAAATTTTTTCATACATTCTACCACCCTTCATCTTTAGAACATTATCATGCCAAATTACACTAAATACATGATTCTCTGAAATACTTCTACTCAGATCCAATGTCTTTTGAAATATTGGAATAATTTCTTCTTCTTTAATTTTCATATGTGTAAACAAATAGGCATCCATTAATGTTACAGGAAATTCAAATACACCATCAGTTACAGAATACCCCATTTCCTTTTTATCAATTTGATCTTTGGAGTATCTGAGGGATGAATCATACAAAAAACCTAATTTTTCTAATTTGCTTGGCAGTTCTGTATCATATCTTAGAAAATGAACCCTATTTCCAAATATGGGTTTGCCTGTTATAGATTCTAGTTTTTCTTTTTCCTGTCGAATTTTCTCTGTACTATCTACTGATGTTGGATCAGTATGTAGACCAATTTCCCAATCTCCTTTTTGTAATTGTTTAATATCATCTTCGTAATCAATCACGTCACCATTTTCGTAAATTGTTCTAAAGAAAAATGTTGATCGTATTCCATACTTCTCTTCTATCTTCATATATTCTGGAATATTACGATAAAGCTCTTCTGGTTTAGTTTTGACAAAAATTTCTGGATCAAATCTATCCTGTCTATCAATTACGTGTTTCACTGGTGGACCCTGTCTTCTCCAATCAACATCATGACTCAGAAAAATGTATTGCAATTTTAACTTCTAAATTATGCTACTGATTTGATCACTTGATTGAGGAAGTCTCTTTGATGAATTCTCACCATACACTTCTTTATCACTGACATTTTTGGTGATAGTTGTACCCGCACCAATAATGCATTCTTTCCCAATTTTTATTCTCTGATTAATAGTTGCACTTAATCCTATAAACGAATTTGCACCAATTACAATGTGACCACCCATAGTAACATTTGAAGTTATGAAGCAATTATTCTCAATTGTTGTGTTATGACTGATCAAATTATTACTTCCAATCAAAACATTATCTCCAATCTTTACAAAAGGTTGGATTACATTATTTGCTAGAATGAAGCAGTTTTCTCCCATTTCAAATTCGTCCCAGATTTTTGTTGAAGGATGAATAAAGCTGTATAATTCATACCCCTTATTCTTTGCTTGATCAAAGAATTTTGAGCGTTTTTTATTCATTTCTGAATATGCTAAAGCTATAAACATTGAAAATTCGTTAGGAGAATATTTTTCTTCAATATCCTCAAATGGAACCACGGGCAAACCCAATAATTCATCATTATGAATTATTGACTTGTTTGCAGAGAATGCAACAACTTCATCATCACTATCTTTCAGATAATAGTAAATTCTTTGAGCAAGATCACCTGTTCCAAAAATTATAATTTTTTTCATTCATGTTAATTTTTTAACTATGTTATTTAAGATGTGTTCATAATTGCTATTAGAAGTTATTGTAAATTAATACAATAATTCCAAACAGTAACTGGTAAATTTCAAAACTCACTCATGTTCAATCTATTCTAATTTCCATTTATTATGTTATCAATACTTTTAATGTCTAGTTTTGTGAATCCATTGATTTTAGTTGTAGAATAAAACTCAGATTTGCTTTTTTGTGCAAGCCATTCGAGTAATTTCTTTCCACGACGTAATTTTTTAATTTTGATAGTTCGATTAACTACCTTAATCTTAGAATATTTTCCGATCTTTGTTCCAAAATCCATTCCAAGAAGAATTATTTTTTTTGCTTTGAAGTGATTAGCCAAAAATACACATCTATCTCCGTCCGTAAACCCACCAAAATTATGAGTCTTTCCTATGGGTTTTGTTTGTGTCGTACCTATACAGTTTTTGAAGTTTTTTGCAAAACTAAGCTTTTCAGAATTATCACCGTGTGCATGCACAACCATTATTGTATTTGTTCTACCAGCTTTTTTCAGCGATTTAATATCACCATCAAGATCAGTAACCACAATATCAGGCTTCAAACCGTTTTCAATTATTGCCTTTGTAGCACCATCAGCTATAATTTTTGTAATTTTTTTATATTTTTTCAAAATTGTAATGGAAGATGGTAATGATGGACCAGCGCCAACTATGAAAACAGGTTTATTTTCTATCAAATGTCTAATTTTTACAAGATCTACTTTTTTTGGTAGTAATGAATCTAATAACCTGCATGATTGATTATCCTTATTTCTTGAATAACCAAATTCTTTCAGAATTTCTCTATATCTTGATTCCCAACCTACAATTGTCATATGACTCAAATTAGCAAGGATCATGATAAATTGTGTGAATAAATTAGGAACTATTTCAGTGGGAGGCTCTAATCCTGTAAGAATAATGGGGATTTTAAATACCAGCCCTGAATCATTCTATAAGAAATCTATCTCAATTTCTAAACAAAAAATTATTGATACAGTTAACAGAATGCAGGAGGAAGGAGCAGATTTTATTGATATAGGTGGTATGTCAACGGCACCATATCTATCAACGATGATAACAGAAAAAATGGAGATAGATCGTATCAGCAAAGGAATTAAAATTGTTCAACAGCATTCTAACTTGCCTATTTCTGTAGATACGTGTAGATCATCTGTGGCAAAAGAAGCTTTAGAATTAGGTGTTGACATAATCAATGACATTACAGGATTAAAATATGATCAATTAATGCCAAAAGTTGTTGAGAGATATTCTCCTTCATTGATCTTATGTGCATACAGTAAAAAAACTATAATTGGTAACCAAGTACAGAAAACAAAAAATTTGTTACAAGAAAGCTTGAATATATCCAAATCTGCAAACATTCCTCAGTCACAAATTGTTTTAGATCCAAGTATAGGATTTTTTAGAAATAAGGGTAAAAAATCTGCAATATTTACCAAAATAAATTCTGATTGGGTTCAACGCGACTTGTCAATTTTACAGAATTTAAGAGCAATAAACTTGAATAAGCCAATTCTCGTTTCTGTATCAAACAAGTCGTTTCTTGGAAAAATACTGGAAAAAGATAATCCGTCAGATCGACTTTATGGCTCACTTGCTGCAGAGGTCATATGTGTTCTAAATGGAGCACGAATAATACGTACGCATAATGTGAGTGAAACAAAAAATGCAGTAACTATTGCTCAAAGATTATCATGAAGACAAGAAAGGCTTATAACGGTTTTTTTTTCTAAGGTATGAGGTTTCATGAGCATAAGAGAAGGATTAACATTCGATGATGTCCTCCTCGTACCCAAATTTTCAGATATAATTAGTCGTTCACAAACTGATCTAACTACGCAACTTTCTAGAAACATCTCGATTAACATTCCATTAATCAGTGCTAACATGGATACAGTAACTGAATCAACCATGGCAGTAACAATTGCACGTGAAGGTGGCATAGGAATAATTCACAGATTTTTAACAGTAGAAGAAGAAGTTGATGAAGTTCATAAAGTGAAACGTTCTGGAAGTGTAATTATAGAAAATCCATATTTAATTAATCCCGACCAAACAATTCAAGACGCTTTTAAAATTATGAATGAAAAGGAAGTATCAGGACTTTTAGTTACCGACGTTAACTCTAAGCTAATAGGTATTCTTACTGAGCGTGATGTCTTATTTGAGTCAGATGATTGTTCTAAATTAGTTAAAGATCTGATGACAAAAGATGTTGTTAGTGCAAAACCGGGAATTGATTTTCAACAAGCTAAAGAAATTTTAAAAAATAATCGAATTGAAAAATTGCCATTAACTGATGAAGATAACAAAGTCAAAGGCCTCATAACTAGTCAGGATATTTCTAATTTAGAAAAATATCCTAATGCATCAAAAGATGCAAAAGGACGCCCACTTGTGGGTGCTGCTGTTGGTGTGAAAGGTGATTTTATGCAAAGAACTGAAGCATTACTTGATGCTGGAGTTGATGTTATTGTTGTAGATATAGCGCATGGTCATAGCGAAAATGCAATAAATACAGTAAAAAATATCAAAAAAGCATTTCCAAACTGTGAACTAATTGCTGGAAATGTTGCTACCGCACAGGGTACAGAAGATTTGATTAAAGCTGGTGTTGATGCAGTAAAAGTTGGCGTTGGTTCTGGCTCTATTTGTATAACTAGAGTAATCACAGGTTCAGGTGTTCCACAATTAACAGCTGTTTTGGATTGTGCAAAAATCGGTAATGAACACAATGTACCAATTATCTCTGATGGTGGAACAAGAACTTCTGGAGACGCCACAAAAGCATTAGCAGCTGGCGCATATTCAGTTATGATAGGGGGCATTTTAGGCGGAACTGATGAAAGTCCAGGCTCAACAATTTCAAAAAACGGTAAACGCTTTAAGATTTATCGTGGAATGGCTTCCTTGGGAGCTTCACTGGGAAGAAAATCAAAAGACAGTGGTAACGCTGGACTAACAGATGACTTGAATGATTATGTAGCTGAAGGTGTAGAAGGTATGGTTCCATATAGAGGAAGTGTAACTGATATCATCACTCAAATGACAGGCGGAATTCGTTCAGGATTAAGTTATTGTGGTGCACACAACATTCAACAGATGCATAAAAATGCAGAATTTATAAAAATATCTCGCGCTGGTTTTGCTGAAAGCCAGCCTCATGATATTGATGTTATGTAGCTAGTTTTTTATTCAGCCTTTTAGAATTTTTTTTATGTTAAGCAAATACACAGTTATTGGTCTAATTGTTGGTTGTGTAATTTGTGGACTCGGTTTAGCTTCACTAATTGATTCATTGGCATATCCCAATGAAATTAGAGAAACCAATGATACTTTTGGAGTAGGTGATTCTGATAGAATTAGATTTAATGCACCTGTTGGCTCTGTTCAGACGTTCGAAATCACTGGAGATACATTTGATGTGAAGATCTTTACCCCTAACGAAAAAAATAACATTGATAATAGCTATAAAGGAAAAGCAACTTTTTCATGGATAAATGCAGATTCTGGGGAAAACTTAATTCAAATTCAAAATACTGGAAAATCTGAATTCACTATATCTGGAACATTTGAATTATCACGTGATCCATTATTCTTTACATATCATATATTGGTGATTATAGCTGGCATTGTTGTTATTGGATTTAGTGCAGTATTTAGTGCGAGGAAACCACGAGGATTCTAATCAAGCTTTGCCATAGAATATGTACCTAAAATTTTAAGAAAAGATGAATTTTCTTTTATTTTCTGTAGCATTTCTTGAATCATAGAATCATCTTGACTACCTTCAAAATCAACATAGAAGTTGTACTCCCAGGCTGTATTTCTGTTTGGTCTGGATTCTATCTTTGTTAGGTTTATTTTGT
>CAZCFF010000056.1:0-5453 GCA_964497885.1 uncultured Candidatus Nitrosopelagicus sp. | reverse complement strand
CTACCAAAAACCGAAATGTGCGGTCTTTATGTGCTCTTGGAAGTTCTCGCGTTTTATCCATGCATCACTTCTCAACGGATCACATTTTGGACATTTAACACGTGGTTGCTCTTGTACAACCTGTTGTGGTTGTTCAGTTACCTTTGCATGACATTGGTGTGGTCTTTCCATATTCTTATCATACAATCTCCATTTTCCTGTATTAGAAAACCAATCTTGATCCCAAATCAAATCATTGGATTCAATACCGCATTTTTTACAATTCATCTGCTCCCAGAGGGATTTTATTTTTTGATAGATTTGACCATTTCGGTAAATTTTTGCAAACCATTGGTTTGTTCTAATAACGTTCCGATGATCAAACCGTCTGCTCCGGCTTTCAAGAGGGAATTAGCGATTTTCGCACTTCTTATCCCTCCACCCACCATCAGAAATCCATCAAAGACTTTTCTGACTGTCATGACCATTTCTGGAGTCACGTTTTGCTTTGCTCCAGAGCCTGCTTCTAGGTAAACAAACCTCATTCCGAGGAATTTGGCCGCCATTGCGTATGCAGCTGCGATTTTCGGCTTATCGAAGGGAATGGCTCTCACGTTCCCAAAAAACCATGCTGATGTCCCATCACCTATGACTAGGTATGCTGTAGGCAGTGCCTCGAGGTTGAATTTCCTCACTAGTGGAGCGCCTAACGCTTGTGCCTGAGTGATATAGTATGGGTTTTCAGAGTTCATTAAAGAGCTAAAGAGGATGGCGTCTGCTTTTGGGACCACACCAGTGATGTTTCCTGGGAATAAAATGGTGTCCAAACGGGTGATTTTCTTTATAATTTTAACAACATTATTCATCTCAATCTGATCAGTTGCGGATGAACCACCAACCAATATGGCTGGAGCCGCGGTCATTTTTTTACATGCTTTGACTAGCCCTTTTGCCATCTTTTCGACCTCCTGGCTAGTCTTGAAATTTTCAGAGTCTATTAGCAAAAATAGCACTGGTTTACCATGCTTTTTGTGGCTTTTTAGGTGCCTTTCAACTTTATTTTTCATGATACCCATCGATAGTTAACTCTCATTAATACTTAATTGTAATAAAACTATACAGATTTGTATAGCTATGAGCACCCCTGATAAATCTAATTTTAACATAATAATTCAAGAAATTATCAAAAAATCACTGTTTACTGAGCGACAAATTGAAATTATTCTAAAACATAAGCAGTTGTTAGACACAGAGTTTCCAGTCTCAAAAGGTGCGTATTATAGGCAGGTTGGTCAGTCTAGACAGAAGGTAGAGGCCTTGTACTATTCAATTATCTTATTGCAGGGATTGGGTGTGATGTTGCCTAATGATGATGTGATATCTAGGTTAGTAGAGCAGGTTAGTGTGATAAATAATAACGATTTTGTGCCTGAAAACTACGCACAGATACTTGAAATCATTCATGGTGCTGTGAAGCAGATGACTGGTTTGTGATTTTTTAAAATAGTGAATTTACGAATGAAAGTTTGTGATATTCAAATCATGATTGATGTAATATGTGAAAATTTGTTGTCCTTTTATGATATATCACTACAATGTTAATTTGATGTGATGTTAGTAGAAATCCCTGATCCTATGGTGTTGTTAGGAATTGTGTTGGGTTTCATTGCTGGTGCCGTAGCATTATTTTTGTATTCAAAACTACGTTTGGTTGGAAGTTTACAGAATAATGGTCCTTCTGACAATCAGCGTCTAGAATACTATGAAAAACAGTTTATTGATATGAAAATACGCCTAGACGCATTGAATTTGGATAATGAAGAGCCAGTAGGTGAGGCTGAAATGGTGAAAATGCAGGCTGAAATGGTAAAGCCCGCCAGTAGAAAAGAACGCCGTTCTAGGTCAACAGTTGAGAAACACGTACCAGTTAGCCGTATTCCAAATATGAGCTCTGAAGATTCGGTAAAACATGTGTTAAACTTAATCACAAAAAAACCAATGACATCACGTGATATTGAAGTGACTTTTGGTGGCAGGTCACGTGAACATGTTTCTAGATTAATGAAAAAATTATTTGATGATGGGTTGGTTGAGAGAGATAAAAGAAACAGGCCATACACCTATTCGATTACTGATAGTGGTAAGAGGCGTGTTGGTGTAGAAGAGGTTCTAATTCCTACTGTTTCTAGTTAGTTTGTTGTTTTTGGGCTAGTCGTGTAACCTGATAAGACCATTCTCGTCCTGTTCGTGTTCTCATAATCTTGTTTTGTGAGTAAAATCTAGCCAAATATGTCGAAATTACACTAAGTTTTATCGGTTGTTTCTTCCTTTGGTGGTATACTGCATCAGGCTCATTATACTCATCTTCATATTTTTCTAGCACTGCTGAAGAGGTGAATTTGCCTGCTGGGAAGTAGTTTTCGATGATATACCAAATTTTACCTCCCAAAGTCTCAAGATCTGGGGTATTCTGTTCATCTTCGAGATTCATAATATCCATTAATTCAAAGAGTTTGAGGACCTTTTCCCTGGTTACATTACCCTCAATATCGAACCTGAATTTGGCTCCCTCAGAGTCTTCCAAGTTTATTCGTATCTTCTTTTGTGTCATTCGAGATCAGTGAGGATCTTATGTTAACACTTGAAGTGATCCTACAAGTTTTGTTAACAAACAATATTGTTAAGATTGACTGCCTGGCCCACGCCTAGCCGATTTAGTGATATTAACAAGGCTGGACTGGAAATCTTGGGGTAGTCCTTTTTTTCATGCCTAGACTGGAAATATAGGGGTGTTTTCGAGATATTAACAATGTTAATGGTGATATTCACGCCTAGAGGTGAAAAAGGGGGGTGTTTTGAGCCTTTTTTCTTTAATTTTAACAACATGTTAACAATAGTGATTTCATACCCACACACCTATCTTTCCAGTGTTTTTTATTTTAAAATTTTTTTTAATGAAACAATAAATAATAAAAATTTACTTTAAAATAATTTTATTTTTTATTATTCATAAGAAACAAAGGTGTCTGGGGTGCGATCAAGACATGTCAACGAGAACGATCAATTTTGTAAAAAAGGATCGTAGGATCCATTCAAGTGTAATCTATAAGTCTTGAAGATCTCAAAATGAGTGTAATAACAATGGACCCAGTGGACAGACTACTAGACAACGTAGATAACGGTAAAGCGTTAATCAAAAACAGAGATGTATTACATTTTACATACATACCTGCAAGAATTTTACACCGGGACAAACAACAAGAAATGGTAACTCAATCATTAATCCCACTTTATCAAAAATCAATTCCATCTAATTTACTAGTTTACGGAAAACCAGGAACTGGCAAAACACTTGTTGTAAAAAAAGTGTTGAAACAAATCCAGGAAAGGGTGGACAAAAACACATATCCAATAAAACTAGCTTACACAAACGCAAAACATGAATCTACACTTTACGGTTTGTTGGTAAGTTTAGGAAAACAATTAGGACTAAAATCAAAAAAAGATTCTGATGATGATAAATTATTTCTTCCAGATACAGGCCTTGCAATCAGCGAAGTTTTCAACCGAATTCTTTATGTCATTAACAAAAACAAAATGAACACAGTTTTCGTAATTGACGAAATTGATTATCTAGCAGAACTTGTCTCCAAAACAGGAAAAGACATTCTATATTCAATCACCAGAGCAAACGAAAGATTGGAAAACGGTTCTTTGTCATTAATTGGTGTGTCTAATGATCTTACATTCAAAGAAAGACTAGACCCACGTGTAATTAGCAGTCTCAGTGAAGAGGAAATTGTTTTCCCAAATTATGTTTCTAATGAAATTACAGAAATTCTCAAAGATAGAATTGACATCGCCTTTGACAAAAACATAGTTGACGATGGCGCACTAAATCTATGTGCATCAATGGCGTGTGGGGAACATGGTGATGCCAGAAGAGCAATTGACTTGCTTAGAGTTGCTTCAGAAATAGCAGAAAGAAGTCAAGGTGTTACAGTTAATGATCAACACATCAGATCTGCATCTCAGAAAATTGAGGAAGATAAGGAAATTGCAGCTTTGAAATCTTACCCACTTCACGAAAAATTACTTATCATAACTATAATGAAATCTGCCAACATTTCTACTGGAGAAGTGTACTCTGTTTACAAATCACTCTGCCAGAAGACTCGCCAAACCGAACTCACACAGAGGCGAATAACCCAAATGTTGAGCGAAATTGAGCTATCTGGCCTCATTTCAGGCAGGATGATACACCAAGGAATTCATGGAAATACCAAGAAATTCAGGCTCACAATATCACCAGATTTGGTCAAAAACACCCTAAAATCTGAACTCATATTCGAAGAAATTCTTTAAACCTATATCATAAAATATACCTGATTTTGAATTCAAGCATGAAATGTGTATCATGTGGAATAGGATTCTTTTCCCCTGACGGTTCAGACAAATGTTCTAAATGTAGACCATCAGAGTCACACGGCTCTCATGGAGAAGGACATTCATGTGGTTGTGGACATAGCCACTAATTTACAGTTTGACTAGGGCTGAAAACGTACGTATCACACAAATTCTATATTTCGCGTATCTGTCATTTGGTTTTGATGCAGGTCCCAAATATTGTAGCTCGCGAATGTAATTTCCAATTCTCTGTTCGTTTGGTTCCAGTTTGTGTGCGTATCTATTTCTAATTCTGGCCAACAACTCGACATTTTTCTTTACATTACCTTTGATCAATCCAGATTCTGTCAAGATGTCCATTTTCAAGTTTAATGTAAACAATGTGCTGTCGATTGATTTTGAAGGAATGTGAAATCTTTTCTCTAAAATTCTATCAATTGTATTTTCAATATACATATGGCCAACAATGAACAAATCTCGCTCGTTAGCTGTTTCTAAAATCTTTGTAAGTGCTGCATTAGATAATGGTTTTTTCATAATTATTCAAAATTAACATATGATTCAAGTGTTGCTTGATTGAAAACCATCACAGAAAGATCAGAGAATTCCTTTCCTTCCAACTGGTCAACCATTCCTTCAAAACAAGTTTCGTTTTCTGTAGTTAATGCCTCAAAAACATGAACTTTCATCTTTGATGTTTCAAAACCATTTTTCTTTAGATATATGGCAATTTCAGATGGCATGAAATGCTTTTCTGGATCACTTGGCCAAGGCCTTGGAATCACAATTGCGTTATAACCATCAATCAATGCCTTTTGTAGTTCTAACTTTTTTTCTTCGATTGGTGTGGTAACATGCATTGTAATCACTTTGGATTTGTCTGTCGGAACCTTTGCTTTTGCAGCTGCAACTTGAATCGAGCTGATTCCAGGAATTATTTCAATATCGCCAAAAATTTCAATCAACCGATCTACAACCTCTGATTCTGAAAAATTCACATCTCCCGTAAATGGAACAACCAAAGTTTTATCACCTAAATCACCTTGAATTTTTTGATAAGCTTCTTC
>CAZCFF010000055.1:0-5473 GCA_964497885.1 uncultured Candidatus Nitrosopelagicus sp. | reverse complement strand
ATTGAGGAAGTTGTTACTGAGGAAGAGTTGTTAGAATTATTAAAAACAAATTCAAACCCAAAGCACTACATCGGAATAGAAATTTCTGGGTTTTTGCATCTTGGAAGTTTGATTAGTACTGGGTTTAAGATCAATGACTTTATCCAAGCTGGTGTAAACTGTACTGTCTTTTTGGCTGATTGGCATACGTTGTTAAATGATAAGCTGGGAGGAAGTTTTGAAAATATTAGAAAGGTTTCAAAATATTATGAGGATGCATTCAAACTGGTCTGCCCTGGAGTGAATGTAGTTTTAGGGACTGACCTGTATGATTCCAAAAAGGAATACTGGTCAGAGCTGGTTCAGATTGCAAAACACATGTCCCTGGCAAGAACCATGAGAACTCTTACCATAATGGGAAGATCAGAAAATGATGATAAAATTGATCTTGCAAAACTTCTTTATCCTGCAATGCAGGCGGCGGACATTCATTCACTTGATCTGGACATTGTGCATGCAGGAATGGATCAGAGAAAAATTCACATGTTGGTTAAGGATGTCTTTCCAAAAATGAAATGGAAGGTTCCAGTAGCTGTTCATCACAAATTGCTACCTGGACTAACTAAACCTACAGAAGTAAAAGCTGATGGTGAGGTGGCAAAGATGAGCAAATCAGATCCTAACGCCGGGGTTTTCATTCACAATTCAGATGATGAGATTAGAACCAAAATTAAGAAAGGATTTTGTGAGGAAGGGAGTGTTGAAAACAACCCAGTACTAGAAATTGCAAAGCACATAATATTTCATGAGTTTGATACCATATCTATCGAGAGACCTGAAAAATTTGGTGGTAATGTTAGTTATGATAATTTCACAAGTATGGAATCTGATTTTGCACAGAAAAAACTTCATCCTTCTGACCTAAAGCAAGCTGTGGGAGAATCATTGGTAAAAATAATTTCCCCAATTCGGGAGAAGTTGTCTTTGAGTGAAGAACTATCGAATTTAATTAAAAACAGTTACTAGTTCTGAATATTAGGTTCTTGAATGTTATATTTTGATTTGTAACCTCTGGGGTTGATCATGAGATCATTAAAGTTGTATGTGGATGAGTTTCCAACAATAACAGTACTTATCATACCAAGCTTATCCGCAAATTCCTCCATATGTTCAAGATCTGTTATGGTTATTGATTCAGTTTCTCGATAAGCGCCTTTGATGATTGCAACTGGAGTGTTTGGTGATCTGTATTTCAGCAAAAGTTTTCTGGTGTCCTGTAACTGATGTATTCTTTTTTTACTGGATGGATTGTAAATTACTATAACGTAATCCCCTTGTGCTGCGGCTTCTACCCGTTTAACGATAATCTCCCATGGAACAAGAAGATCACTCATACTTACAACTGCAAAATCTGTCATTAGTGGTGAACCAACTAATGACGCACATGAATTTAGTGCAGAAACACCTGGTACGATTTCTACATTCAGTCCCGTCTTTGGATCCCAGCCAGATTCTGCCAGTATCTCAAAAATCAATCCTGCCATTCCATAAATTCCAGGATCACCACTAGAAACTAGTGAAACTGTCTTACCTTCCTTGGCTAACTTTATGCATTGATGTGCACGTTCCACTTCCTGTGTCATATCATATCTGTGAATATCTTTTCCTTCAATTAGATCTTGAACCAGATTCACATATGTTGAATATCCAACAATTGTTCCGCTTTCTTCAATAACTTGCTTTGCGCGAAAAGTCATATGATCATGATGACCTGGTCCTACGCCAACAATGTATAATTTTCCTGTCAATATTTTGCTCAAGATTGTAAATAATTTATCTCTTTCAAATGTTATTTGATCTTATCCAGCTTGAATTCCTCATGGAGTGATTGAACAACAGCCTTACAGTCAGAATCCTTAACAACAAACGCTAGATTGAGTTCGGAGGATCCTTGAGCTATCATTATAACATTGACACTTTTCTTTTGTGCCGCAGAAAATACCTTAGAAGCAACACCCACAGTACCTCTCATGCCTGAACCGATTACCGCTATGATTGAAACGCCAGGTGTGACATCAACCTTTTTGACAGTTTTCCCCAACAGGTTCATTTCAAGTGCATTTGCAGCCTTTTCAAGATCTGATCTTTTGACAAGCAACGATACACTTGACTCTGATGGGTTTGAAGAAACCATCATCACGTTAACATTTTTCTCTGCTAGCGTTGTGAATATCTTTGCTGCAGTACCCGGTGCTGCAAACATTATGCCGCCGCTTAGATCAATCAAACCAATATTTCTGATTGCAGAAACACATTTTACAGTTTTTTTAGTTGCAGCAGAAGGTGATGGAGTTACAAGAGTTCCAGTATTCTTTACATCAAATGTACTTCGAATCCTCATTGGTATTTTTTTGTGGAATAAAGGTTCAAACGTTCTTGGATGGATTTGCTTTGCACCAAACTGTGCCATCTCTATGGCTTCTGCATATGAAACCTCTTTCAACAGTTTAGCAGTTTTAACAAGTTTAGGATCAGCGGTCATCAAGCCATCAACATCACTCATCAACCAAATTTCATCTGCATTTATGCAGGAGGCAATTATTGTTGCAGTATAATCTGAACCACCTCTACCAAATGTCGTAATATTTCCATGTTGATCAGCTCCAGCAAAACCACCCACAACTGGTATTACTTTTTTTGTCAGTAGGGAACCCAATGTCTTGGAAATACGAATTCTGGTTGTATCCATTAAAGGTCTGGATTCTCCAAAATTAGAATCAGTAACTATACCTACTTCTTTGCCGTTTAATGCAGTAGATTTTTTCTTTATATCCTGTAATGCAAAAGACACTAAATCGTCAGAAAGTCTCTCACCAAATGAAATCAAATAGTCTAATGAACGAGCTGAAACTTCTTTCAGTAATGTAAGGCCACGAACTAATTCCTTCAATTCTGAAACATCTGTGTTTAGTTTTTGTAGAAGTTGTTTTTTGATTGCAGAACTTTTTACCGTTTTGTTAGCAAACTGTTTGTGTTTTTTTATTATATTATCCAATGCCTTAGCAACATCATCCTTCTTTTTCTGTTCAATCAATCTTGAAATTGTAAGAAGATCATCAGTTGTACCATCAACTGCTGAGCATACTACAACAATCTCATTATCCTTTGAAAATGAAGTAGCTATTTTTGCAACATTTCGTATGTGGTTTGGAGATGAAAGCGATGTTCCACCAAATTTTAAGACTAGTCTCAAAGTATCATACCTATTTTAGTTAATCAATAAATTCGTTAACTTTCTACCCGTGGTGCCAGATAGAAGTGAATTCTGCCAATATTGGATACCTTGAATTCAATACGAAGTGGTTTTCCGCTAGAAAATTCACATATTATGGAATCAGACGTGCTACCCATCGCCTTCACAATTGGATTAAGATATTCCAGGCTGTATGTACCGGTACATTCTTGGTTTACCGTGATTTCCTCTAATCCCTCCATCCCTTTTTCAAAATTTATGACAGCGTCTCCAGAATCTCCCTTTCCAGAAAATTCTGCGGTATTAGCTGCTGTTTTTATAGATAGATAATCAGAGACCACATCAATATCACCCAATATTTTATCGAATGTGCTAGAAGATAGACCAATTTTAGAATCATAAGAAATTTTTGGAAGAGGTGTGTCTGAAGCTGAACCTTCAATTAATCTCATACTCCATTTTTTATTTTTTCCTATCAAAACCTGTAACATATTATCATCAGATATACTGATTTCAATACTTTCATTTTTTTCTGCTCTTTTGATTACCTTAGAAAATTCATCTACACGAACTCCAAATTTTATGTCCCCGTCACAGTTGTATTTTTCAAAAGCGGAGTTGGGCCAAGAAATGTCTATTAATGCTACATGAGAAGGATCCATTCCTCTAAACGTGATCCCTTCTACAGTTGCTTCAAATGTTGCTTCTTCAACCAAAGTTGTGATGGATGAAATTACTGCCTTCCATTCATCAGATGTATTTGTCTTAGCAGAGAATTCCATGTGATCATCTGTTGTTATGCTAGAGTTAAACGTTATGTGTAATCACGCCATGTATGATTACATTTTATACATCTGTAAAACCGTGTTTCAGGTTCATCAGCACTACGAGTCTGATAACTCCACCAAACTCCTTCTTTGCCATGACATTTTTCACAGTCAATCTTTATAGTTGATTTTAGTGCATTTGCTTCGTTCATGTCATCTTCATCATATACTATAAAATCAGGATCTTCTTCGGGTTCCCCCATCAGGTTTACCTCTTCTTGGTAAGCAATTTTTTTAACTTGTTTGCTTCTGCGATTGCGGAATCTGTGGCTTTCAATATATCTTTGATTGGATTTGTAGAAGCAACTCTCATCCATAATTCATTTGTAAGTGGGTGTCGAGTTATGACTCCAGCATATTCTGTTTTAGGATCATTAAGTAGCTCATTTTGTACAATATACAATATGCCCAAATCTCCACCTTTTACTGAAAGATTCACTTCGTTTTTGCTTGATTCCATTATCTCGATATCCATGTAATCAAAAAAGAACTTATTGTGGTTATAAATCATTATCAGTAGTAATGGCTTCAACGATTTCGGATTTGGTATTGGTGAAAGACAAAGATGCCTATACGGCAGATGAAAATATCAAGATAAACGTAAAGTTCTCATTAACTGGAGATCTTCGTAATCAGTTTAATGAGAAAAATTGGACCGAGTCTTATGTTAAGAATGATAATCAATTCAAACTGAAATATGGTGTCAAGCTTGTTACAGGCGGAATAAGAAAACACAGTCCTGGAAGAGAAATAGACACTTATAGAAAGGCATCAATTTTTTGGACTCGAAATCCAAAACTTGTAAACCCCATGAAAGAGAAAAGAATTTGGGTCCAAGTAGCAAAAAATTTCGAGCCATTTATCAGATTAACTGAAGAGGAGGTTCAACAGGAATTATTTGATTTTGATGAAGAGATTATGTTCAGTGCATCTGAATTGGGAAAAGGAGTCCATAAAATCAGCGCGGATGTCTCTGCTTCCTGGCATACACATGTATGGGTTCAAGGAGATAATGAAAAAACTCATTCTAAAGAAATTGAAATTAACATTAATTAATAATACCAGTTTTTTGAACAATCATGGCAAAGTATGATGGTTTGTTGGGGCAGCCTCTTTTAGAAGTGGAAGAACCTGACAAGGAAGGAGGGCTTACTCTAATTTTTAAGGATAATCGATTTTTGTTTGTAAAGATAGAGGATGGTAAGTTAAGCGCCATTTCAATTCCAGAGTGATTATATGGCAAAGTTTGATGGAATTAGAATGCAAGATTTGGTTGAGGTGCAAGATCCTGACAAAGATGGTGGAATAACACTTGTATTCAAAGATGACAAGTTTCTTCATATCAAAATAGTTGATGGAAAACTTGTTACTGAATCAGTTCCGGAATAGTTATCGATTAAGAGATTTTTCAAAC
>CAZCFF010000054.1:0-5612 GCA_964497885.1 uncultured Candidatus Nitrosopelagicus sp. | reverse complement strand
TATGAGCAATCAATTCAACAACAGCAGAGTGTAATGATTCTGAAGAATAAACTGGTGCAGTACATCCTTCAATATAATGAACTTCTGAACCTTCATCAGCAATGATCAAAGTTCGTTCAAATTGTCCTATATTTTCTGCATTAATTCTAAAGTAAGCCTGTAATGGCATGTCAACTTTGACTCCAGGTGGAATGTAGATGAATGAACCACCACTCCAAACAGCACTGTTCAAAGCTGCAAACTTGTTATCCTCTGGAGGAATTGTCTTTCCAAAGTATTTCTTGAAAATTTCGGGATGTTCTTTAAGAGCGCTATCGGTATCTAAAAACAAAACTCCTTGCTTTGCCAAATCATCTCTCAAATTATGGTATACAACTTCTGACTCATATTGTGCACCAACTCCTGCAAGAAACTTTTTCTCTGCTTCTGGAATTCCTAATTTATCAAATGTATTTTTAACATCTTCTGGAACATCATCCCAATTCTTCTCTGTTTTTTCTGATGCCTTTGCATAATAATAGATATTCTGAAAATCAATCTTATTTAGATCACCGCCCCATTGTGGCATTGGTTTTTTCATAAAAATCTCATATGATCTAAGTCTAAAATCAAGCATCCATTGTGGTTCATCTTTCAGTTTGCTAATTTCTTTAACAGTATCTTTTGTTAGACCCTTTTTACTGAGATGAACATACATTTCAGTGGAATCTTTGAAGTCATACTGTGAATAATCCATCTCAAGATTTTCAGTAGTCATTATCGTCACTTGGGAAAATATGTTATAAAAAGACGTGGAATTTTAGGTAGAGCTAAATAGCTTCAGCTAATGAAAATGTTCCTAACCGCATCGAAAGCACCAGAAACAGTATGAACATCTGCAATTACATTTTCTACATTAAATTTTTTTAGCTCGTCTGAAGTGAACGGTCCGATTGAAATGATTGCTGTTTTCTGCAGCATACTGACAAGTTCAGTTTGATCATAATCCTTTGTCATGATTTCAAAAAATGCCCTAACTGATGATGCACTAGTAAAAATAATCCCGTCAACTTTATTTTGTGAAAAAATTTCTCGAAATACATTCCACTGTGATGTGTCACGAAATGCACAAACATCATATAGATACAATTCAGTTATCTGTAACCCAATTTTTTCTAAAAGATCTTTCAAGAAAGGTGTAGATGCACCACTACGTGGAACAATTACTTTCTTACCAACTGCGTTTAATTTTGTAAACACTTCACCGATGCCAACTGATGAATATCGTTTCGGTACATATGCAACTTTGATATTTTCGTTTTCTAAGACTGTTTTTGTTTTTGGACCAACTGCAATCACAATAGTATTTGCTACTGCCAATTGTAATTCTTCAAATTTTCCAATTTTTTTTGCAGTGTCAAATAGAAGTGATACTGCTTTTGAGCTCATAAATACCGAGTAATCATGATTATCTTCTCTTAGTGCAGTTAAGAATTCATCTACTATTTTTTCTCCTTTGCTGACTAACTCTATTGTTGGAAGAGGAAATGGATTTCCTTTTTCCTTTGTAATTAAATCAATAAATTCTTCTGAATCATCCCTTGAGCGTGTTATTGCTATATTTTTTCCTTCAATCATTTTTTTCTCCATCCAATAGTTTTCGAAAGACTAACCACCTTCCCTATTATAATTATTGATGGTGGTTTTATCTTCGATGTCTTAATCTTTTGTGCAATATTTGAAATTGTACCCATAATCATTTTTTGCTTTGATGTTGTTCCATCCTGAATCACAGCGACAGGAGTTTTTTTGTCCATTCCGCCATCTGATAATTGTTTACAAATGATGCGGATACGAGAAAGACCCATCATGATTACTATCGTATCAGTAGATTTTGCAAGTTTTTTCCATCTCACTGCATCTTTATTTTTTTCAAAATCTTCATGACCGGTTACAAATACTACAGATGAGGCAAATTTTCTATGTGTCAATGGTATTCCTGCATATGTTGCAGAACCAATTCCAGATGTAATGCCAGGAACAATCTCAAACTGTATTTTATGTTTTTTCAGATATTCTGCTTCCTCTCCTCCTCTACCAAATATTATGGGATCACCTCCCTTTAATCGAACAATATTACGTTTTATTTTTGCATATTTCACCATCAGATCATTTGTGTCATCCTGATGCTTGTAATCATCACCCACTGCTCTTCCAACATAAACAGCCTTTGCCTTTTTTGGAATCATCGAAAGTATTTTTTTGCTAACAAGTCTGTCGTAAAGTACAACATCTGCCTTTTTGATCAACTCAACTGCACGTAATGTAATAAGACTTGGATCACCAGGACCAGCACCGACGAGAAATACTTTACCAGTCATTTTTTATTCCACTCTTCCAAGCTTTCTCTCCAATTAGAAGCAATCTCTGCGATACCACTTTTTTTGAGTTCTTCACCCATACTTTGTCCTAGATTTTTTGGTTTTTCTATATCCCCTGTCTTTTCTAATGTAATTGATTTTTTCCCATCAACTGAATATGCAGTAACCGTAAGCTTCAACATATTTGAGTTAGCAATTGCTAATGCACCGACAGGAAATCTACAACCTGATTCAACATATTCTGATATTTCTCTTTCGGCTTCAATCTCTGTTCTAGATTTTTTATCTTCAATTTTTTTTAGCATAGCGATTGTTTTATCATCATCAGCCCTACAGATAATTGCCAATGCTCCTTGGCCGGGAGATGGGGGAAAATCTTTTGTAGATAATTCTGAGTGTTTTACGTCCGAACCTAATCTAGAAATTCCTGCTTGTGCTAGTATGATTGCATCAAATTTTCCATCCATAACTTTGTTAATTCTTGTTTCTATGTTTCCTCTTACTGGTTTTACCACTACATCTGGTCTAATTCTAGAAACCTGAACAGCTCTTCTTAAGCTGCTTGTACCTATTACGGACTTTGATGGTATTGTTTGAATATTAGAACCGTCTTTTGTTATTATAACGTCATTAGATGATTCTCGTTTTGGTACAGAAGCAATTGTCAACGAATCTGGTATGTCTGATGGAACATCCTTTAAACTGTGGACAGCAAAGTCGACTTGCTTATCTGCTACCGCTTTATCAATTTCCTTTTCAAATATTCCTCTTTGATCTATTGTAAAGAGAGCCCGTGTATCGGTATCGCCTTTTGTTGTTATAGTTTTGATTTCAAATTCCGAGTCTGGGTTCTGTTTTTGTAATTCTGATATCACCCAATTTGTTTGAGCCAATGATAGCTTACTGCCACGTGTACCTATCAAAAATGTCAATTTCTCAGTGCCTCTAATGATAATCCGTAGGCACCAATTGTTTTTGTAATATCTGCATCTGTATGTGCATCTGACAAAAATACAGTCTCATATTGCGATGGTGCAATAAACACTCCATTTTTGAGAAGATTTGAAAACAACTTGTGGAATTTTTTTGCATTTGATTTTTTTGAAGTTTTATAATCAACCACTGGTTTGTTTGTAAAGAAAATTTGGAACATTGAAGCCAGTGAATTAATCTGGTGTGGTATTTTATAATCGGTTGCTAAATCATCGATTTCATCTACCAAAAGTTCGCAATTTCTTGCAAGCTTTTCATATAATTTATTTTTCATTTTATTAATTGTCTTGATAGAATTAATTGCTGCCGTGACAGATATTGGATTTCCTGCAAATGTACTTGCTTGATATACATTTCCTCCTGGTGCAAGTTTATTCATTATCTCCGTTTTGCCACCTACTGCAGCTATTGTAAACCCGTTTCCAAGTGCCTTTCCAAGAGTAGTAATATCAGGTTTAATTTTGAAAGTTTTTTGTGCACCACCACTCGACACTCGAAACCCTGTGACAACTTCGTCAAAAATTAGAGGAACGTCATGTTGTTTGGTAATTTTTCTTACATCAGAAAGAAAATTCTTTTCAGGTAAAATCAGTCCCATGTTTGCAAGAACTGGTTCTATGATCAGACCTGCAACATCCTTATTTTTTGAAAGTACTTGTTCGAGTACATGTGAATTATTATAGGGAACTACTAGTGTGTTTTTTGATATTTCCTTTAATCCACCCTCAGAATCTGAAATCCCGATATGGGCAGATCCAGAACCAGCTTGAACTAAAACTGAACTATATGCTCCGTGATAGCATCCTTCAAACTTGATAATTTTTTTCTTTTTTGTGAATCCTCTTGCTAATCTTATTGCTGTCATTGTTGCTTCTGCACCAGTATTAACAAGACGAACCTTATCCATCGAAGGAAAGTTTTTTCTGACTAGTTTTGAAAGCTCAAGTTCAAGTGCAGTTGGAATTGTATATAATGTTCCTTTTTTTAACTGTGAAGAAACTGCAGAAATTATCTCCCTTCTTGCATGTCCAAGCAAGAGTGCACCATATCCATTACAATAATCAATGTAGTGCTTTCCATCTTCATCCCAAATTGTGCCTTCTTTAGATTTTTTTACAAAGAAGGGATAAGGTTTGAAAAATCTCACTGGGCTATTCACTCCTGAAGGAATGATCTTTTTAGCCTCACCAAAGAGTTTTTTTGATTTTGGTCCCATTTACAAAGTTCGTGTTAAATCTCACTAATATCTTTCTAATGCGTATTGATACTTTTTTTATGTCTTGAGAGTAAATTGTAAACCACTGCGACTAGCATTGTTCCAGTAAAAGGAGTGGTCCAATATAGCCAAAGGTAGTCTAGATTTCCTGAGATAATTGCTGGTGCAAGAGACCTAATTGGATTCATTGATGCGCCAGAAAGTTCACCAAAAAACAAAACATCCAAAGCAATAATTCCGCCTATTGCCGCACCACTAAGCTTTACAAGTTTTTTCTTACTTACTACGATATAGATTACCCACATCAAGAATACGGTCGCAATAATTTCAATTCCAATAATTGATGCCCAATCATGTTCTAGGTTTGGTGCATTTGTTCCAATATCTGCATAATCGCCTATTACAAACAATACAAAAATGCTTCCCAAAAATGCACCAATTAACTGAGCAATAAAATAAACTGGAAGTTGTTTTGAATTCACATGTTTTGTAATGAAAAATGCAATTGTTACTGCAGGGTTAAAATGTGCCATTGAATATTTCCCAAACGCATAAACTACAATGGTTAATGCAATAAAATGTCCTGCAGCAATAAGACTAATTCCATAAACTCCTCCAAGTATTTCATTATATACTATTGAACCTGTCGCACCAACTACAAGACCAAACGTACCAATAAGCTCTGCAACAAAAATTGTTTTGTTTGATGAAGTCATTACTAACTTACACAAACAAATGGATTATGTAAGTAAATGCAATTCCAAGTCCAGCAGCTCCTGGTATTGTAATTACCCAAGAAAATATTATTTGTCTGCTGACTTTCCAGCGAACTGCACGTTTTCTTCGTGCTGCACCTGCTCCCATAATAGTTCCAGTAATTGCATGAGTTGTGCTTGCAGGAATTCCAAATATTGCAAAAACAGCTAACATCAATCCTCCACCTGTTTCTGCTGCGAATCCCTGATATGGTTTCAGTCTAGTGACTTTAACTCCAAGTGTTTTGATTACTTTGTATCCTCCAAAGAATGTGCCCAAGCCCATTG
>CAZCFF010000053.1:0-6213 GCA_964497885.1 uncultured Candidatus Nitrosopelagicus sp. | reverse complement strand
TGGAACATTGCAAACAATTGATGTGGTACTGTACCAGGCCATCCTTGACTACATAATCCTGCATCTTCAGATTTCATCTGTTGCATTTGGTAATAATCAGACCAAGTACCTTCACATGGACCTGGTTCACCTAATGGTGCCCAAGCTGATACTTGGTTGAAACCAAGATAGTCTAAGTTGCCCATGAACATGTTTGCATCACTATCAACAGATCCAAATGCTAGGGAGTATCCCCAGAGGACCCACTGGACTGACATCAGTCCCATGACAATGAATACCATACCAACCGTGTTAACAGCGTTCTTTGATCTTGCAAGTCCACCATAGAAGAATGCTACTCCCGGTGTCATGAACAAGACTAGAGAAGATGCCGTTATCATCCAAGCTGTATCACCTGTATCTATCAGACAATACATATCTGGAACGCCATCGTCATCTGTATCATGCCAACATTCGTTGGGATTACCAGTATAGATTCCGGCGCCGCCATCAGGATCTCCGACAACATACCCATCCATACCATCGGTAATTTGTTGGGCATATGCCTGAGACATTGCTCCTGTCGCGGTAATTGCGACTGCGGCCATAAGTAATAGAGCATACTTATGGTTTTTAGAGTTCATCTTCTTTTTCGGGTCGATGATGCGGTTATAAACATAAAGTTGGATTAATGATAAATGAAGTCATTTACTAAAGATATTTAAATTGAGATAGTATCACAAAATTCTAATATTATGTTATATTATAGGTAGGCATGAAAGGTGAGATTTACTGAAGCATAAAGGAAACAATCTAGCTATATTTGATACATTTAAAACAAAAACTAGCCAATTGACTGGTGAGGCTAAAAGGCAGAGATATATCATTTCTCATCTTGCTTTAGAGGGAGATTCTATTGGCAGAACACGTACTGCAATTGCTCAGCATATAGCAGAAAAAAACGGCATAGTTTGGAAGAATATCTATTCTGGAGTTTTTCGGGATTTAGACGAAGTCCTCATTCCACTGAATATTGTTATGGAGGATGGACGGTTACCACTTACCCGTGGACCTAAGGCATTGCAAGAAACAGGTGTTCCATTTTACAAATTAACGGTAAAGGGGCTTCTTGTTGCCTTGGGATTGACTGAATTAAAAGATAAAGATCCCATATTACAGGATTTTTTATCAAAGTCTGAAATAAAAGAGGAACAATTCAAAGAATCCATAAAACTATTGGCTAAGATTTCACCATCATTTGCATATTCAATTTTTGAGAAATACATACAAGCATATTGTGATGGGAAAATTAAGGATGTTATACCTTTCAATATTATTGACATAAAAAAAATATCTAGCCAGACTTTCAAGATTCAAAAGGAGTTATTAGAAGGATTTACCACTTTATCAAAATCTGATAAAACCGCTGTTTTGAATATGTTCTTGGGGAAGTAAATCATGGTTAATCTATTTAAGTCACGAAAGTAGCTGAAAATCATGACTCCTAAATTTGCTGGTGGTGGTGCTGGAGATAAAGACTACAAACAGATAGTTAAAAATGCTTTAGAATCTATAAGCCAGGGCGTCAAAATAGATATAGATCCTAAGGATGTCAACACAATTCTTCTCCATGAAGTTACAAAATGTTTACGAAAATCTTACTATGACAGAATAGATCCAATAAATGTAGAAGAAAGTAATTTAAACCAAGTTCTGGGCGGAGTTTTCCGACAGATGAAATCGAAATCTATGACAGGTAATTACAAAATGAAAGATGGTGTGGAGTTAAAAGGACAAGCAGATATGATTGTAAGTGATGTTATCATGGTTTTCCGCTCTGTTGAAGAATTCCCTGAAAGTCCACTAGCTACTGATATTTTATATCTAAATGCATGTATGTGGATCTTTGACAAAATTGAAGGTATAATTACATATATCACAAGGGCAGGAAAAGAAGATTCGTTTGTAGTAAATAGAAATCAAAAAATGTTTGAAGAGGTTGTAAGGAGAGCTATGGTACTACATGATTTACTAAAGAGGCAAAAAAGTGATGAAAAATCAAAGCCGCCAATAATAGAACCATCAGTTGATTGTAATACTTGTCAATACTACTCTAGATGTTACATCAAAAAGAAGGAAGGCAAACCAATTACCTTTAGAAATCTATTTGGTAGTAAAGATTAGAAAAATAATGTAGGGTGTTTTTCTAATTTTTTTTTATGAGGCGTCTGGTGCTTCAGGATGTCCTTTGCCACGTAGTGCAAATGTTACAACTGCCATAGCAATTAAAACTCCTATTGCTGACCCAAATGCCGCCATTGATGCTTCTGCCATTTGCTGATTTTGCCAGCTTCCATCATATATAGTATTGTTAATTTTTCTTATATTTTCACATATAATCATAATTTCATAATTTTATGATACATTTTAGTCTTGTTTGCTGAAATCAAGAGTCAATGTATTCTCTTGTCCAGATGTCAAGGAACTGAGATTAAAAAATATCTCAGCATTTACTCTCCAATTTAATTCATCATTATTTAGTGTCTGCCAAAGTTCAGGAGTATTACCTGTATTTTTGATAGTAAACTTTTCACCAATTATAGATGGTCTTTCATTAAGTATGATAAAATAATTTGGTGAAGTGACACCACCTTCCGGTCTTGTACCTATTTCACCCACTACAATTAATTCATCGTCATGATAAACAGAATATTTGATTAGTTGAAGCATAACTGATTTGAAATTTGGGTTCGAAACTTTGAATTCCACATTCAAAGTTGCTTGTTTCTCTGTGACTTCTAATATAGAAAGATCGTGTAAATCAATATCTAGTGGTAAAACTGTTTGTCCCTGATCTGAGGGTGAAGCGAAAAATCCATCTTCACCTACATCACTGATCACTGAATTTCCAGTAAACGCAAATACAAACAAAACTGCGACAAGAATTACAACCGCAACACCAACAAATATTCTTGGATTCATATGTCAGTTTTTTTAATACATTTCTTAAATGTTAAGATAAAATGCTTATACTACGATAGTTTGATAAAATTATGCAGTATTTTCAAGCTGTTCAAATTGGAAAGCGGGTGGCGAATAAGGCACAAATGGCTTTGTTTGAAATAACTGGTTTTGCTATGTTAACTCTGACCACAAAAAAAATTGATGGGAAATTTTTCCCTGTGGGTGAGGAATCATTTGGTGCAGTAATAAAAACTGATGATGGTTTTGTCATAATATTGGTAGATGAAGATGGATTTACCAAAGCCCAAACAAAACCATTGGATGAAAATGAGGCGAAGAGTGTTTTCCAAAAAGTTTTGGATTCAGGTATAGGTGAATTTTCAGATAATAAAATTAAGATTTGGAATGATGTATACCCAACAGTACAAAATGAATTAAAATAATTAATTCGGTAAGATTATTTCAGTTCCTGCCGATAATCCTTTCATAGCTTTTTCAATGGTTTTGATATCTGATTTGATAATTCTTGTTTTAATTTTGGATCTTTCTATTACCTTCAAGGCTACAATATCCATAAGATCATAGCCTCCAGCTACAGAATCCTCATGGACCAATAATTTACGAAGATTCTTTAATTCAATTCGTTTGAATTTTTTTGCATTTTTATTTTTGTTTGGGTCTAAATCATATATCCCATCAACATCTGTTGCGTTTAGAAATTCTGTCGCATGAATTTTTTCTGCAATAAGTGCAGCGGTAGCATTAGTACTTTGGCCTGGATGTAACCCACCCGTAACAACAATTAACCCACTATCTACTGCATGTTTGACTTCGGTTAAATTTGTAGGTGGGTGTGGGTAAGCTTTACCCTTTAATGCATAAATCAATAATCTAGCATTAAGTCTTGATATTTCAATTCCAAGTTCATCAAGCGTTGACTCGTCAGCCCCAGAAGATCTAGCATGGCTGATAAAATATCGCGCAATCTTTCCGCCACCAGCTATTATTATCGGTTGACAAATTTTACTTTTCTTTACAAAAAACGTAGCATAGTCTTTTAGTTTCTTTGTTTCCTCCATGGCAAATACTTTGCCAGAAAGTTTTATGACTATTTTTTTTTTCATTATTCTAGTTCACCAAGTATTGATTTTGCGGCAATTTCAACTTTTTTGCGATTATTTTGTTGAGTATATACTCTAAGAATATTCATTTTACCAGACATTGTAGAAACCAGTGGAATCTTTGAAATTGGAAATTTTTCTGCTATGATTTTATTTTTTCTGGTTATCAAAATTACTGATTTTGATTCCTTTTTTGATGGTGTCATTGGAATTGAATTTGTAGTCGATGTGTCTAAATGAATTTCATTTGAGTTGATTTTTGATTTTTTTGCAATTTTATCCTCTAATTCGCCAATTATTTTATTACTAAACCCGTGGTTTGAGGTTACCATTTTTTCAAATACACATTTGAATAAATTCCTGTTCAAATAATCAGTGGCAATTTTTTTTGAGGTTTTAAGCTCAGAACTATATTCTGGCAGATTAAGTAATTTAGAGAGAATAGATTCATCAGTAAGTTTTAGAAATTCTTCTAGATCTAATGAAGAAAACCCTAACTCGTCTTCTGCGAGATTCATTGCTTTTAGTAGCATCACTTCACCAGCTCTAACAGTTTTATGGAAATATACCGCTTTGAACATTTGATACCTAGAAATTAACATAGTTTCAAAATTTACCAATGCTGATTTATCAAGTGCGAGTTTATTTTTGTAGACATCTAAAGAATATGTCAAGCGCTTATGATCAATTTTTGCATGTTCAGCGCCAGTGAAATATCCATCTCGAAGCAAATAATCCATCATATCTGCACTCAAAGCACCAGAAATTATCTCATTCATAAATTGATGCTTCGAGTTACTAAAAGCAAGATTCGCTATAGATTTTTTACTAAACCCATTCTTTGAAATAAGATCACCAATCTCTGTCTTTTCTATAATATTTCTTCCAAGATATTCATGAGATATTTTTCGATTTTTTTGTAATACCTCTTCAAAAAGATGTGAGAATGGACCATGCCCTATATCATGCAATAATCCAGCAAATCGTAAATTTTGAATTTCGTCTAATGGAATAATTGATTTTTCAAGAAGTGACTGACATGCCATAGACGCAATATGCATAACACCAAGAGAATGTTCAAATCTAGTATGCTGGGCCCCAGGATATATCAAATGTGCACCTGAAAGTTGTTTTATCCTCCTTAATCTTTGGAAGATTGGAGTGTCAATAATTTCCAATTCACTATTATTAACTCGTACAAAATCATGAATCGGATCAATTATGTCTAAATATGCTTTTTTCATGATCCTATTTTTTTAAAAATGATTTTAAGAATTTCCTTATGAGTTTCCTGTTTAGTACCTGATGCATCAATTATCTTCCACTTGTGCTTTTTAGCTAGTTTACGATATATTTGAGATATTTTTTTTAAAAAGAGTTTATTTTTTTCAAATTTGTCTCTTTTAGATTTTTTACGTGAAAATGATTCAGTTTGTGAAACGTCTAAAACAATAACAAGATCAGATTTTGGAACACCGGCATCTAGGCTTTCTAACCACTTTTCCTTTAATCCATTTGCAATGCCATAAACAATGTTAGAATGATAATATCTATTCATTATTAAAATAGAATTTTTTGCAGCTGATTTTTTAATCTCTTCCACTTTTTCCCATCTATTTGCTGCATAAAGATAATGAATGATCTCAGGAGGAAATTTTCTTTTGCCGTGAAGGTAAGCATCAATTTCTTTACCGATTACAGTTGAATAGTCAGGAAAATCAAATATTGCTGTTTTGATTTTTTGTGATTTTAATGCCTTGGCCAACATTGCAGTTTGTGTTTTCTTTCCAGCCTGATCGCTACCCTCAATTGCAATAATCATATTGTAAAATTAGCATCTCATGATTAAAAATCTATCAAAATTTATAATATAAAAAAATTCATTGGAAGAAATGGATTTAGTAAAAAATATAGCTAAAGATTTCTTTAAAGAAGTAGATGATAAATCTAGAGAATTTTTTGAATTTGTATTACCGCCAATTGATCTACATGAAGAAGATGATACTCTCCTAGTTACTGTGGATATGCCAGGATTTGATAAAAACGACATTAATGTTACATTAAACTCAAATATCTTATCTATTAAAGCAGAAAAGAAAAATGATGTGAATGGTAGAATAATAATGAAGCAAAGACCACGTATAATTGA
>CAZCFF010000052.1:0-6276 GCA_964497885.1 uncultured Candidatus Nitrosopelagicus sp. | reverse complement strand
AGATAATTGAAGGAAGAAATTTCTCGTTGAAAATTATTTTCATGGTTTGTATAGCTTATTCTGTATAGGAAGTCGGCATTTGCAAAGATCAGTTCTCTTGTATGAAGTGGAATGTATTCGTCTTTACTTACAAAATATGGTTCAAGATATTCAACGAAATATACTGGGTGTCCATCTGTTGTTACGCCCATATGTTCGTCCGCAAAGCTAAGTTCACCTTTATTTTCCATACCACTATAAACATTTTTTATTTGTGTCGAATATTCATCAAAAGATTTGTCAGTAGTGTCGTAAACATTTAACATGTATCGCGCCTGAACTCCGTCTCTAAAATAATTTACATGTAATGAATTGGGTTCTAATGATAGTATGTAATGCTTAGTACCATCATCATCTATTACAGTTTTTGGTATTAGAGGTTCCCATCTATATGGCATCTCTAATCTAAATTGATATTCTTCGTTGTTGTAATATTTACCATCCCAATTTGGATCTTGTGTAGATACACCACTAAGAAACTGGTATTTTGCATCTTCTATCTTAAAAGATCGTACAAACTCATTTAGTAAATCTAAATGATCATTGAAATTGCTTTCAACATTTACGTATGTAATCCCATAAACGGTAGTTGATGTGGCTACAAGATATTGTTTTACTTGGGCTTTGTATGGATCATTACCTGCAAGATCGTTCTCTATGGATTGTTTTAGACTAACCACGTATACATGTCCTCCCTTGAAGGGAAGTTTTTGTTCTGTTTCTAATTCTATCTGTCCTTCACTATTTAATTTATGGAATGATTTTGAACGAAAGTTTATGAAATCCTCGAATGTGTCTTCGCCTAACAATCTAGTATTTACGTAGATGTGTGGTGTTATTCCATCTTTGTTTGGACCCATTACAAGATAAAGTGGGCTATTCGCGGTGAATTGAACTGGTTCAACCTCTGTCCAATCCGCAGGAGCAGTTACCGAAAAAATTGCTTCGTCCCTAGTAATTTCAGTTTCTGATGTATCAGGTATAAAACCAGATATTCTGTTTGGGGGATCCAAAGTTAATACATTTTCTATAGATGATCTTGAGACAATATCAACACCAAAAAGTACTGCATACGTAATAGCATCTTCGTATGGTTGATCTCTAGAATTTGTTTTCAGATTTGCTATTTTGTCCAATGTTTCATAGCTTTCCGATGTGATTAATCTACCAAATACAGTATATTGTTCATCGAGATGTGGGGAGTCCTTATGAATTATGAAAAACTGTGAGCCAGCACTATCAACATCAACGGAGCGTGCCATTGAAACAATACCCCTTTCATGTTTTATACTGTTGAATTCAGCATCGATACTATATCCAGGGTCACCAGTACCCCACATGTCCGAAGTATTTCCAGGCTCTGGCTTGGTATTTGGATCACCTCCTTGGATCATAAAATTTTTAATGATTCGGTGAAATACTGTGGTTTCGTACCAATCATTCTCCGCTAAATCAATAAAATTCTGTACATGTCGTGGAGCATCCTGATCAAAGAATTCTATTACCATTTGCCCACTACCTGTTTTAAGAACCGCTACCAAATCATCGCCAGATGGAGAATATTGTGGTGATGTCTTTGTTTCCTCATAAACTAATCCCCCAAATACTTTAGGGGCTATATGAAATACTTGAATTTTATTTTGTTCAAAATCAACAACATGCATGTTACCATTTTTATCAAACTCTAATCCGTGAGTGTTAGAAACTTTTCCGTCTTCTGTTCCATAATCACCTATTGATGCGATATGTGTGTGGAATTCATCAAAAACATGAATTGAGTTTTCTTCTTTAAAAGCATCAGTTACGAAAAGATATCCATCAGGATTAAATGCTATAGAAGTTGGTGTCTGAAAATCGATTAAGGCTAATTGATTTGAATTGCCGGTTACAAGATCTATTACTATAATGTCATTACCTGTTTGATCTACTATGTATAGATAATTTTCGTTGTCAATTGTCATTAAGGTAAATTTTGATGTGTCATTTATTGCTGAATCTGGGATTGGAATAAAACCAAGATAGCTTCCGTCTGTATCTATTTTATGAACTCCCGCGTTTTCTCCATAATCAATGTCAAGATTTCGATGTTCTAATACGTATAATATTCCAGCTGAATCAATAGCGATATCTGCAGGTAGTCCAAAAACACTTTGATCTTTTATCTTAAAATCAGTTGCAGGTTCACCAGTTTTTGTAAATTTTTCAACACCTATAAAATCCCACCATTCGGTAACATAGATATTTTCGTCCTCATCTAAAGTGATTCCGTGTGGTGAACCCTTCAATTCTATTGTTTGGATAAGTTGTCCAAACGAATCTAGTATCTGAATTCTGTTGTTCCCATAATCTGCGACGTAAATATTACCAGATTCACCAATTGCAATATCCGTAGGATCTAAAAATAATCCTGAACCAAAGCCACCTATAACACGTAATAATTGTAGTTCTTTTTGCTTATCCCAGTTGGGTGATTGAGATTGATCAAGTTCTTGAGATCCAACTTCGCCTGATGCTGCTATTGGAAATATTAATGCAGATATCAGCGCTAAAGCTAGTAATATTTTCAAACTCACATTACGTGGTTTTTTCTCCTTAAATAAAAGCCATTACAGGATCAGTTTTTATCAAGTTGAACTTAGTTGTTATTATGGAAGAAAAGGAAAAAATTCAGGCTCACATTCTTTCAGTTTGGAAAGAATCTAGAGAATTTTTTAGTGGACGTGGTGCTGAGATCATGCTGATTTTAACTGATAAACATTTGATGTTCATTAAAAAAACTGAATCAAAAATGAAGTGGTGGGGTGCTAATACACAGCGCCAGGTTGTAAAATTTATTCAAAACAAAAATGTTATGGTTACTGTTGATGGTTATACAGAAGAACATCTTAGAATCGATTTGGAAAATAAAAAAAACCAAGAAGTTAGTTTTAATGATGTTTTAGACATTGGGATGAAAGAAAAAGTGTGGGGAAACATACTATTGTTAGAAACTCTTGAAGATGGCGAAACCAAAAAATATCAGTTTTCAGTTGTGCAGGATTGGGTTAAGTATCCATTAAAGGATCCTACAAAACGTATGAAGGTTGATTGGAGTGATTTTGTGAAATATGTTAAAGACCAACAATTGGTGACAGAGTAAAATGCTTAGCGAAAAATGTGCTTATTGTGGTGATATGACAGATATGCCGTTTGAATGTAATTACTGTAGGGATCCATTTTGTTCTGAACATAGACTGCCAGAGGACCATAGATGTGTGAAGCTTTCACAAATCAGAGCAAAAAGATTTGGTGAAAAACGTAAAGTTGTTCGTGATGGTGGCACTGGAAGAAAGAATGTGTTTAGAAAAATGCTAGGAAGGTTTGGCTAATCAGTAAAGTGATTTTTTAGGATTAATTTTTGCACGTCTAGCTTGATAAAATAAGGCTCCTGATAATGCAAGTAAACATAATGCAGTTAGTGCGTGTGGAGTAATCAGGGTCAAATATCCAATACCAAAACCTACCATTGTAATTCCCTGAACCGTTAGTTTTATCCATGATGTAGATTTTGTGACACGAAAAATTATTTCTATGATAAAAAGTGCTCCTACTGGAATAATTGTGAGTATCAAAAATTCAAAGATGTCTACGTCGATATGTGACATGTTAGCTCTCTATGTTTATCGATTATAATTGCTATGGGTTTTCCCAATGAATCTTTACAGCAGAGTTTTTTGTTATTAAGTTTTGAGCGTCTTCGTAGGGTAATGTAGCTATATCTTCTGGTTTGAAGGGACCATATTTTTTTGCGTCTGCGCCAGACAATTCTTCTACTTCCTCAAGAAAACGTACTGCAATTAGCTTTGTTTTATTATTCTGTGTAATTGATTCTAATAACTTAGATTTCCCGTTTATAATCCCAGAAAGAATTATCTCCCTCCTTTCTATCATTTCCTCTTGAGAGTTCAGAATGTATTTTTCTTCATCTAACAATGCAGAATGATCTGCGTTGTTCAAGATTGCTTTTTCCAATCGTGTTTTAAGAAGTGATGATGTTAGTTCCGTAAGCATATCAACCAAACCGGCCTTAATTTTTGCTTCAAGACCATCATATTCCTGACTTTTTAGATTTCCAATCAATTTTGAAATAGAATTGTAAAGAGTTGAATCTATTTTTTGAATCGAGTTATTTTCATACTCTTGTAATACAATTGAGTGAAGGGAATTCACATTGATTTGGTTTTGTTCAGACATTTGTTTTCTCCTAATAATCCTTAAATGTTGGATTCATTGTGTTAGCTGATAGATAAGTAAATGCCATATAAAATGATAGGGGGGAAAGCAACTCATGTCAAATACTCTCCTGAGGAAGTTTTTGCAAAAATCAATCAAGATGAGGTTTCTTTTATTGATTTACAGTTTACAGGGCTCACTGGCAGATTTCACCATACCACAATTTCTGCTAATACATTTACCCAAGACCAAATGGCAGATGGTCTGCCAAAACTAGACGGTTCATCAATTGTCGGATTTGCTTCAATAGAGGATTCTGATCTTATTCTGAAACCAGACCCTTCTACATACTCTGTCATACCTTGGGCATCTGATAAGAAAACAGCACGGTTACTCTGCGATGTTTATTGGGGAGGAGGTAGAGGTAGATTAGATTATGACCCTAGAGGGATTAGCCAAAATGCAGAAAAATTCCTCGAGTCACAAGGATTTGACTATAGTTTGTGGGGACCAGAGGTAGAATTTTTTGTATTTGATAAAATTCATTGGGATGTTTTAACGCCATACAAAGGACAATCATACTCTATTGAATCTAAGGAAGCCCCATGGAATCAAGAAGGAGATGGATATCCTATGGGTCTTCAAGAAGGATATTACCCAAGTACTCCATCTGATACCTTAACGCCTTACAGAAATGAGTGTGTAAGCGTACTAAATGATAATTTTGGAATAATTTGTGATAATCACCATCACGAAGTTGCTACAGCTGGACAGTGTGAGATTGATATCAAATATGATTTTCTTACAAATGCTGCAGATGGCGCTCAAACTTACAAATATGTTGTACGTAATGTTGCACAACAATTTGGTAAAATTGCTACAATGATGCCAAAACCAATTTCAATGGATTCTGGATCTGGAATGCACACCAATGTAAGTTTGTGGAAAAATAAAGAAAATGCATTTTTTGATGTAGATGATAAGGATGAGCTTAGCCAAACAGGTCGTTATTTTTGTGGTGGAGTGATTAACCACGCCAGAGCGTTAACAGCAATTACAAACCCTACAACCAATTCTTATCACAGATTAGTTCCGGGATATGAAGCACCGGTCTATATTGCTTGGAGCACAGGTAATAGATCTGCTACTATCAGAATTCCTGCACATTTCAAAGGTGAAAAATATTCGTATCTTAAAAGATTAGAGTATAGAGTTCCTGATCCATCATCAAATCCTTATCTTGTTTTCCCTGCTGTGTTAGCAGCTGGCTTGGATGGAATTAAAAATAAAACTGAGCCTGGAGATCCGATCAAAGCAGATATTTACAAGATGTCGAAAACGGAGCGAAAAAAACAGGGAATTGATGTTCTGCCAGCAAATTTGGGTGAAGCCCTTGATGAACTTGAAAGTGATAAAAAATTCTTGGAGTCGATTTTTTCGACTAAAGTTATTGATAGAATAATAGACTTGGAGCGTCGAGATCAAAAAGAAATTTCAATTCGTCCACATCCACATGAGTTTTATCTTTACTTTGATGTGTGATTTATTGGTATAGTGGTGACTCGATAAGTTCGTATATAATTATTAGACATACTGCGATTAACCCAAACCCACAACACATTAGTATGCCACGGCGCTTTTCTGACGTTACAGACTTGTAGAGTAATATTGCACCAAAAAGTCCAATACCTAAAACCCCTATGCCCAGTAGTGTTTGCTCCCATCCTTCGCCTGTAACTAAGGGATAAAAAACTCCAGATAATAGAGCAAAACATGCTATCAAGTAGATGTATTTTATGCCTGAAATAATGAATTTTGGAGTGTTGGTTACGGTCTCTATGCTTTCGTTTTTTTGCGTAGTCTGAACGTTTTCAGGTTTTTCCTCTACAAATGTTGGTTCTGGTTCAGTAGATTGTTTTCGCTCCTCTTCCTGAGCTCTTCTTCTTTCCTGCCGTCTTCGCATACGTTTCCATTTAGTCATCTAAATTCCACACCATCGATGGTTATTAGAAATTACCATCTAAA
>CAZCFF010000051.1:0-6306 GCA_964497885.1 uncultured Candidatus Nitrosopelagicus sp. | reverse complement strand
CCAAAACCAGAAGATTTTCCTGATGGAAAAGATGGATTCAATGATGGTCTTTCATTTTCCAAACCTGAGTGGATAAAAAAAATACATCGAAGTTATTTAGAGGCTGGTGCTGACTGTATAGAAACTAACACTTTTGGTTCAAACAAGATCAAATTAATCGAATATGGATTTGGTGATAAAACTGTGGAATTCAACCAAAAAAATGCTGAGATTGCTGTAAGCATTTGTAAAGAATTTTCTGATAAACAAAGATTTGTTGTAGGATCAATGGGTCCTACTGGGTTTTTGCCGAGCTCAAATGATCCAGATCTTGGTCAAAAATCACTTGAAGAAATACGTAATGCATTTGAACTTCAAGCTGAGGGATTAATTCTTGGAGGAGTTGATGGACTATTAATTGAAACTAGTCAAGATATACTGGAAGTTAAATTGGCAATTCAAGCCTCACATAATGCAATAAAAAAAACTGGTAAAAGGATTCCAATAATTGCAAATACAACTCTTGATCAATATGGTAAAATGTTACTTGGAACAAATGTTCAGGCTGCATATACTACAGTATGTGATATGGGTATTGATCTATTTGGCTTAAATTGTTCAACAGGCCCAATCGAGATGGAACCAAGTATTCAATGGTTAAATGAGCAAAAACACAAAAAACTTTTGGTAGTTCCTAATGCAGGAATGCCCGAAAATGAAGGTGGACAAGCAGTATACAAAATGACTCCAAAAAATATGGCAGATACATTAAGCTTATTTTTGGATGAATATCCACAAATAAAGATAATTGGTGGTTGTTGTGGAACTAGCCCAGCACATATTGCAGAATTACGAAAAGTAATTGACGAAAAAAAGAAAGAATGATGAGTTAAGTATTTAGAAAAAATCAATTAATTGTAATATATGGTAAAACAACGAGTTAGTTCTGCATTAAAATCTGTAGATTTGAAGCAGGAAGTTGGTCCACTTTTGATTGGAGAGAGAATCAATACACAGGGTTCAAAGAAAGCAAAACAGCTAGTAATGAATGATGATTTTGATGGATTGATTGAGCTTGCAAGGAATCAGGTTGATGATGGTGCACATTGCCTTGATGTATGTGTTGCAACAACTGAACGATCTGATGAAAAAGAATTCATGTTAAAACTTGCAAAACATCTTAGTTTAGAAATTGATGCTCCACTAGTAATTGACTCAACAGACCCAAGTGTTATTGAAAAGACAATTGAACAGATTCCAGGTAAACCAATAATCAATTCAATAAATCTTGAAGGTGATGGAAGTAGATTCAAGTCGCTTGCACCAATAATGGCAAAATATGGAATTCCGGCAATTGCCCTATGTATAGGACCTAACGGAATGGCAAAAACTCCAGAACAGAAGTTAGAAACTGCAGAATTACTTTATGAATCAGGTAAAAAATATGGGTTAAAAATAGAACAATTCATTTTTGATGTTTTAACATTCACACTTGCAACTGGAGAAGAAGAATTTCAAAATGCTGGTAAAAATACATTAGATGGAATAAGACTTGTCAAGGAACGTTTTCCAAATTCATTTACAACGCTTGGTCTGAGTAACATTAGTTTCGGTTTATCTACACAAGCTAGAAGAGTGGTAAATTCAGTTTTCCTATATCATGCTGTAAAGGCTGGATTAGACAGTGCAATTGTTAATGTAAAAGAAATAACACCATACACAGACATTAATGAAAATGAAAAGAATCTTGTTGAGAACTTAATCTTCAATAAAAACCCAAATGCATTATCAGAATTAATTACATATTTTGAGAAAATTGACTCCGATTCCACAAAATCAAAAAAGAAAACTGATATTGATCCTTCATGGTCTGCTGGAAAAAGAGCAAATTTCAGAATAATCAGTAGATTAAAGGATGGAATTGAAAATGATGTAGTATCAGCAATAGCAGAAAAAATTTCAGTAAATGTAGTAGATAGTAATGGAAAACTATCTCTCAACGCAGAAAAAGAAGTTACGCATCCTGGTGCAATACAGACATTGAACGAGGATTTACTTCCAGCGATGAAGGAGGTAGGAGACAAATTTGGTTCTGGTGAATTGATTTTACCTTTTGTACTAAAATCAGCTGAATGTATGAAAGCTGCAGTAAAAGAACTTGAAAATTATCTTGTCAAAGAGGAAGGTACTAGTAAGGGTAAACTTGTCCTTGGTACAGTTTACGGTGACGTACACGATATAGGAAAAAATCTTGTGAAAACAATCTTTGTGAATAATGGTTATGAAGTTTATGATCTTGGTAAGCAAGTTCCTTTACAGAAATTTGTTGAAAAAATTGATGAGGTTAAGCCAGATGCAATAGGACTTTCAGCACTTTTGGTCTCAACTTCAAAACAAATGCAGTATTTTGTAGAACACTCAAGAAAAACTAATGCTGATATACCTATACTTTGTGGTGGTGCAGCAATCAATACTAATTTTATAAATAGAATTGCGAAAGAAGGCGGTATATACAATCCTGGTGTATTTTACTGTAACACAATGTTTGATGGTCTAAAAACAATGGATAAGATTGTTTCAAATGAACGTGAAAGATTTGTTGAAGAGTGGAAAAATAATATTGAGAAATGGGAAGAAAGAGTAATTGACAATAAGGAGCAAATCGAAAAACTTCCACGTAGTAAAATTAAATCAGTAAAGCCGCCAATTCCACCAACAATAAACCAAACAATTGTTATAAATCCAGAAGAAATTGATCTTGATGAAATATGGAAGAACCTACATAAAAAATCATTATTCAAACTATCATGGGGTATAAGAGGAAATTCAGATGGAACAGTTATTGATCAGGAAAAATTACTTGAGGAATGGAAGAAAAGAGTTATGGATGATAATCTGTTTGACCCCAAAGCCGTTTATGGTTACTTCAAGTGTAGTCGTGATGATAACAATTTAGTTGTGAAAAATTCGGACGGAGAAAAATTAATTTTTGATTTTCCACGTTCATCTAAAAGTAAACATCTCTGTTTATCCGATTATTTTGGAAATGATGATATTGTTGCATTTCAAGTGGTCACTGTAGGAAACAAAGTTGCAGAAACTATTGAAAAATGGAATAATCAAGACAAGTATACTGATGCTTATTATCTCCATGGTTTGGCAGTAGAAACTGCGGAAGCAATGGCTGAATGGTTAAATTTGAAAATCAAAAATGAATTAAATCTGAAAAATAATGCTGGTTTAAGATATAGTTGGGGATATCCAAGTTGTCCAGATATTAGTCAACATCATTTAGTCTGGAAATTACTGCATCCCGAAAATTTAGGTTTGAAACTCACAGAGGTTGGACAAATAATTCCAGAACAGTCTACTGCTGCAATAATCATACATCATCCAGATGCAGAATATTTCGTTTTATAGTTTTATTTTAGAATTCTATGTGAGAATAAAAAATCCAATATTCAGGGTTTGTATTTGAAAAGACCTCCAGCTGATATGATTTTACCAATCAGGTCTGGGAATGGTTTCATGGAATATGTTTGATTTTTTGTAATATTTTTAATTTGGTTATTATTAGTATCAATTTCTAATTCATCGTTTTCTGAAATACTAGAATATGTTTTCTCATCAATTTCTATGGGTAAAAGATATGCACCATCAACTGAATTCCTATAAAAAATTCTAGCAAATGACAATGCCAATACTGCTTCTATTCCACTTGCGCTTAGAGCAATTGGTGCATGTTCCCTCGATGAACCACAGCCAAAATTATTACCAGTGACAATAATGTTAGCATTTTTCACCTTAGAATGAAAATCAGGATCCATTCCTTCCATTGCATGTTCTGCCAATTCAGAATGTTCATGTAGTTTCAGATATGGTCCAGGTAAAATTACATCTGTATCGATATTATCCTGTTCATATTTTATGACTTTACCTTTCATCATAAATCCCTCGGATCAGTTAATTTACCAGTAACTGCAGAAGCAGCTGCAACCAAAGGTGAAGCAAGATAAGCTTTTGATTCCAAGTCTCCCATACGACCAGGAAAATTACGATTGGTAGTACTAACGCAAACTTCATCTTTTGCTAATACACCCATCTGTGCACCACAACAAGCACCACATGTAGGAGGTCCAACAACTGCACCTGCATCAATAAATATCTGTGTTAAACCATCTTCAGTTGCTTTTTTGTAAATTGAAATTGTGGCTGGAAGAACTTCTGTTCTTACCTTAACTTTTCTGCCCTTTAGAATTTTTGCTACAGCAACTAGATCCTCATATTTTGCTCCAGTACAAGAGCCAATGTATGATTTATCAATCTCTACATTAGTTTCTCTAACAGGTGAAACATTTTGTGGTGAAAATGGTTTCGCTACAACTGGTTCAAGTTCTGATGCCTCATATTCGAATGTTTTTTCATATTGTGCATCGTCATCGTCATATACTGGATCACATTTTGTAATACCACGTTCAGAAATATAATCAAACACTTTTTGATCAGGTTCAATAATTCCATTTTTTGCACCTGCCTCTGTAGTCATATTAGTTAATGTTAAACGTGATTCCACTGACATGTCAGAGATTCCACTTCCTCCAAACTGCATTGCCTTACCAGCAGCACCCTCAGTTGTAATATCACCAATAATTCTTAAAATGAAATCTTTTGCCATAACATTTTCAGGTAATTTTCCATTTAGTTTAAAATACAAAGTCTCAGGGACTTTAAACCACAATTTTCCATTTAAAATTGCATATGCAATATCGGTATGACCCAATCCACAAGCAAATGCGCCTAATGCTCCAGTTGTATTCGTATGAGAATCTCCACCGACATACAATTCTCCTGGTGATACAAGACCTTCTTCATGAGACATAGTATGACATATTCCATATTGCCCCATTCCGTATTTGAAGTGCTTAGTAATTCCAAATTTGTTTGTAAATTTCGATAGCTTAGCAATATTTTCAGCAGATATTTTGTCCACAGATGGCACAAAATGATCCTCAGTAACCCAAATCATTGAAGGATCAAAAAGTTTGTCTACTTTTATGACACCATCCATTTCTAATTTTTCAAAGGTTTTGATAACGCCAGGCCCTGAAACGTCATGCAACATGATTTTATCGATCTTTGCAAATTGTACATCACCAGGTTCAAGATTATCCTTACTCGACGCTCTGGCTAGAATTTTTTCAGTTATATTCATATCCAAAATCGTTTTTCTTCAGATTAAAACCTTTTCAGAATAATAAAAAGCGAGTATGTTATAATAACAATATGGCTCTAGAAGTATTTTCTATAAAGGCAAGAAGGATGCAAGGTAAATTTGATCTTTACAATGAAATTAGAAAAATAGTAAAAAATAATGATGTTTCACTTCAAAATGGCGATATTTTAGTTATTTCAAGTAAATATGTCTCTAATTCACAAGGACGAATACTGGATCAAAATTCTATCAGTTCATCCGAAAAAGCAAAAGAAATATCTAAAAAATTTTCTATTAATGATAAATTAAGTGAAGCCGTAATCAGAGAATCTGATATTGTATTTGGAGGGGTTTCTGGATTTGTAATTACATCATCAGATAATATTATGGCACCAAATGCGGGTATAGATAAATCAAATTCACAAAATAAATTTATTTTGTATCCGACGGATCCATATCTACTTGCAGAACAAATCAGAAGAAAATTCTTTTTAGATTATTATATACACATTGGTATCATAATTGTTGATAGTAGATTAATGCCGGCAAGAATTGGAACAGTTGGTATAGCAATTGCATGTTCTGGAATTGAACCTGTTTTAGATAGACGAGCAACTAAGGATCTTGATGGTAACCCGCTAAAAGTTACATTCCAAGCTATAGCCGATAATTTAGCATCTATTGCAAATCACAAAATGGGTGAGGGTGATGAAACATTACCATTAGCAATAATTAGAAATTCAGGTGCAAAGATCACCGATAGAATGATTAATCCAAAAGAGATGGCAATTTCGTATGATGAATGTGTCTATGTCAGAGGTTTAAAAAACTGGGAAGTAGATGGAATGACAACATATTGAGATATTAGTTTTAAATATATGGTATCTTCAGGAAAATTATGGCAGAATATCTTACAAAATATCCAAAAACAGTTTCATTTTTCGATGGTCTGAAGGAGAAAATATTTGCTGACAAAAAAGAAGGTGTTGAACAATTACATATTGTTGTTAAAGAAAATGTGGAAAAAATATTTAAAATTCTTCAAGATGAGGGTTTTACAAAAGTAAAATTTGAACATAAACAACCAGATCAAATTGGTAACGGTCTTAATTTGA
>CAZCFF010000050.1:2191-6306 GCA_964497885.1 uncultured Candidatus Nitrosopelagicus sp. | reverse complement strand
CAGCCTCAGCAAATGCTGCTGGCATAACAAGTTCTAATCCGCCCATGTCATGGATCTTCTGCAATGCTGCAGCATCTGCCTTTTCAAAGTCAAATGTAGATCCCGTCATTTGGGATGTAAAACTACTTCCGAATAGCGCGCCGCCCATAACAGCTACTGCTGCAATGGTAAACATGAAGTTTAAGCGCTTATTCATTGTGATCAAATATCAAAGCAGGTCATTAATATAGCTTTTTCATAATTCTACCAAAATTGATCACTAGTTCACAATTCAGAAATGTTTGATTACTGTACTATGTTTTGTTAAATAAATTATTTACGAAAATATATACTAAGAATAAGCTATTCGTATATGTGAAGAAACGTATCGATAAAGACTCACTTGGTTCAATTAAAATTCCTGATAATGCATACTATGGACCCTTTACTGGTAGGGCAATCGAGCAATACCATGTTACAGGGAAAAAATCACACCCATATCTGGTAAAGTCATTTGTAATGATAAAGCGTTCTGCTGCAGTTGCAAATATGAAAGCTAAAGCGTTGGATACCAAACGTGGAAGGGCTATAACCAAAGCATGTGACAAAATTCTTGCAGGTAAACATAAGGATCAGTTTGTAGTTGATATGATAAACTCTGGTGCGGGAACGGCGTTTAACATGAACACTAACGAAGTTATTGCAAATGTTGCACTAAAAATTCTTGGCAAGAAATTAGGCCAGTATCAACACTTACATCCAAATGATCATGTAAACATGTCTCAATCAAGCAACGATACGTATCCAACAGCAATGCATATGTCAGTGTTGTTTGCACTTGATGACTTAGTCCCAACTATCAAAAAGCTGGAAATGTCTTTAGATAAAAAAGCAAAACAATTTGAAAAATACAAAAAAGTTGGACGAACACACCTTATGGATGCACTACCAGTAACTCTTGGAAGTGAGTTTAAAGCTTATTCAGCTTCTGTTCGTTATGCACGGCTCAAAATTGAAAGTGTCTATGAATCATTGTATAGAGTTGCATTAGGTGGTACAGCAGTAGGTACCGGAGCAAACACTCCAAATGGATATCGTAAAAATGTAATTATAGAACTTGCAAGAATTTCAAGTCTTCCATTAAAATCCGCAGCTGAAAGTCAGCATGCACTTCAAAGTAGACTTGCAATCACACATGCATCATCTTTTCTAAGGAACCTCGCTGTTGAGCTTGGAAAAATTTCAAATGACATTAGATTGATGGCCTCAGGACCTGTTGCAGGATTTGGTGAACTTGAGATTCCTGCAGTACATGCTGGTTCTTCAATCATGCCAGGAAAAGTAAACCCATCTCTAGCAGAATGCATGAATATGATATGTTTTGATATAATTGGTAATGACACTACAGTAGCTTTTGCTGCACAAGCAGGACAACTGGAGCTTAACGTCATGCTTCCAGTAATGCTCAAAGCAGTTCTTGATTCTACTGATATGTTGACAAACTTTTTGCCAATATTTACAGCAAACCTCATTGATGGACTTGGTGCAAACAAGAAAAAGCTTCAAGATAACATCGAAAAAAGTCCAGTCATTGTAACACTACTCACACCAAAAATTGGTTACCAAAAATCAGCTGAGCTCTTCAAGGAATCGATGAAAACTGGAAAAACTATCCGTGAGCTTGTAACCACAAAAAAATTAATGACTAAAAAGCAAGTTGATTCTTTACTAGGATAGAAATGGCAAAAATTTGGGTTGAAGCCTATGGTTGTTCAGCTAGTTTCGCTGACTCTGAAATGATATCTGGATTGATCGTAAATGGTGGACATACTATTGCTGAAAATGAATCTGATTCGGATCTTAATCTGATTGTTACATGTTCTGTAAAGGATGCTACCGCCACAAAAATGGTTTATCGTATTAAGGAATCACAATCAAAACCTCTTATTGTTGCAGGCTGCCTCCCTAAAGCGGAAAGACATACAGTTGAAAAATTTGCAAAGAATGCTAGCCTGATGGGTCCAAATTCGATTGGAAATACTGTACAAGTAATCGAAAAAACACTTGACGGCTCAAAAATAGTATCATTAAATGACACCGATATTTCCAAAGTTGGTATACCCAAAATTAGACTTAACCCTACGATAGGAATTGTAGAAATTGCTAGTGGTTGTATGAGTGAATGTACCTTTTGCCAGACAAAACTAGCAAAAGGTGACTTGAAAAGCTATAGAATTGGAGATATTGTGAGACAAGTCAAAACAGAACTGGCAGATGGCTGTAAAGAAATATGGCTCTCTTCGACTGATAATGGCTGTTATGGCTTAGATATTGGAGAAGATTTATCTTCTTTGATCAATAACGTCAGTGAAATACCTGGAGAGTTCCGAATCAGAGTTGGTATGTTGAATCCTATGTTTATGCCCAGAATAAAGAATAATCTTCTCAAATCATTTGAAAATAACAAAGTATTTCGATTTTTACATGTTCCAGTTCAAAGTGGAAGTAATAATGTGCTGAATAATATGAAACGTGGGCACACAGTTGAAACATTCAAAAATGTTGTAAAAGAATTTAGAACAAAATTTGGTCCATTTACTATTTCAACGGATATTATTGTAGGCTATCCAACGGAGACAGAAGAAGATTTTCAGGAAACAGTAAAACTTTTGAAAGAAACTAGACCAGATATCATAAATCTTTCACGATATAGCCAAAGACCTGGAACAGTAGCTTCAGAAATGCCTCAACTTGATACTGTAGAAATCAAAAGAAGGAGTAAACAGATAACTGATATTGTGAATAATATCTCGCTCGAAAACAACAAAAAATGGATTGGATGGAAGGGCAAAGTTTTGTTTGATGAAGATACAGATGGACAAATCAAGGGCAGAAATTTTGCCTATAAACCAATTTTTGTAAAAAATGGTGCCAAACTAGACCAAATATGTACGGTTTCAATAACGAATGCAACAAATCATAGCCTGATCGGAGAGATCGCAAGTTAAAAAATTTTGATCGTTGTTTTGATGAAAACTTAGTTAACGGTTATTTACCGGAATTTGCCATAATATGCTACCATGACATTTGAGATAACTGAACCTATACTAGTAATTGGTCTAGGACGAGTTGGTGCTGATCTTGCTGAAAAGGCAAAAAAATCACTAAATTCTGATTCGTTACTTATCAGTCATGACCAAAAAGATTTGACTGATGAAAACTCGATAAAAATTTCCACTAAGTCTGTTGTTAACCCATCAATTCATCTTATTCGGGGATCAACTTTAGAAAACTTGGAAAAAATTAAAGAGAAAGTTTCAAAATATTCGACAATAATTTTGATGTCAAACCTTGCTGGAAAAGCTGGTATAGGAATTGCTCCAGTTGTTTCCAAAATTTGTAAAGAACAAGGAAAAAATCTTCTATCATTTGCTATTATGCCATTTAAATTCGAAAAAGATAGAATATTCCAATCAGGAATTGCATTAAAAAGAATTAGACATGATTCACATTGTACCATTGTTCTTGATAATGATGCACTTCTTGATAGTAATCCTGATCTCTCTCATGAACAATGTAATCATATTTCCAATAAAGCAATCGAAAGTGTGATATCATCACTAAAATCATCTGAAATTTCCGAAGATGTGAATATTTTATCAACAAGCAAGAATGCTGATGACATGGAAGTATCTCTTAAAGATTCATTAAGAATGTTATATGAGGATGCTCCTCCAAATAGCATTAAGAGATCTATGTTGTATGTCTATGGCGGTAATAATGTTCCAATTGGAGTATTAAATTCAATTTCTAATATTACTGGTGGTGTTTTTGATGAAAATACTACACATATTGATATGTCATCTAATGAATCTAAAGTGATTATGTTAAGTTCTGTGCAGGGTGAAACAAAATTTGATAAATATGATCCACTTGGAATAATTTCTTCAGAGAAAACAATTGATTGGGACGAACCTGAATGCAGTATAGATTGTGAACTTGATCTTAAACAATTAGAATAAATAAATTAATTTTTAGAATTACTTTTTTGCTTTAGCAGCTGGCTTTGCTTTAGCAGCTGGCTTTGCTTTAGCAGCTGGCTTTGCTTTAGCAGCTGGCTTTGCTTTAGCAGCTGG
>CAZCFF010000050.1:0-2091 GCA_964497885.1 uncultured Candidatus Nitrosopelagicus sp. | reverse complement strand
TTCTGGTTCTGTTACTGTTTCTGGTTCTGTTACTGTTTCTGGTTCTGTTACTGTTTCTGGTTCTGTTACTGTTTCTGGTACAGGTTTTATTTTTTCATCCTTTTTCTCATCTAGGTGTTCTTCACCTTCATATTTTGAAATCAGAATGTATCCCTCATCAGTTTTTGTCATTCTAACTCGTACTTTTCTTGGAGGGTGTTTAATTCCTCTAGACCAAAGTAGATGGCTAAGATCTTCTTCAATTTTGATTTGTTCCATTTTCATATGATGACGTGCAAACTCCTTTACCATATTGATTGCACGTTTAGCACGTTGATTATTAGGTGTGAGTAATACCTTACCCAAATTTACTGTATAAACACGCTCAGATTCTTGAGACATTATCCTACCTCAACATCAGTTTGTCTCCAAGCCCGTCTTTTTGGATTTGTTCTTACAGTCTTATTGGTTTTCAAAATAATCCATGCGGGTACTGGGGATGTCTGTTTTTGCTTTTTTATGAGACGTATCTTTTTCCCTGAATGTTTACGTGCTGCCATATGCACAAACAAAATTGAGCTCTTTTTAAATTAATCTAAAATGGTGGTCTGACCCTATAATTTTTTCTTCTTCAATAGAATATCAAGTTGCCTTAGCATTCTTGCTGATGCACCCCAAACAATATGCTTCTCAAAAGTAAGTGTATACATTTCTTTTATAGAATTATGTTCTGGATCTGTATCATTTGATATCGTTTCTAAAAAAGAGAAAAGAGGTATATGTAAAACAGACTCAACTTCTGAATTAGGTGTCAGGATAGGAATTTTGTCTATAATAGAAATGAATGGTGTTATTGTATATTTTGAATTAAGAGTTATTACATTATCTAATTGTCCACATATTTGATTCCTATTAACTGATAACGATAATTCCTCATTGGTTTCACGAATTGCGGTTTCTAACAAATCGTCATCATTGCTTTGCCATTTACCACCAGGAAATGAAATCTCACCACCGTGTTGTTTCAAAGTTCTTGCCTTTTTTGTCATAAGGATTATTGGATCATTACCATAGATAATAATCAAAACTGAAGCAAGACTATTTCCATCAGCAGTGAATTGACTTGGAGAGATTTCATTGGTTAATGCAGTACGGATTCCATCAATATCCATAATATCGAAACAAGTTTGTTCGTTATTGGTTTATCGCTCAAAGTTTTAATCATGCTGTGGCAAAAACTATACTATGACAATAATGTATGAGATTAATCCTCCTAAAATTTCAGCTGGACAAAATGTTCTAGATACAGTGATTGAGAGAATTGAAACGATTAGCTCTGTATGTGATGGAATTCATCTTACTGAATCAGTATTAGGAATTCCAAGAATTCCTCCATTGGATATTGCAAAAAAAATTAGAGAGAATAATAAAAAGATCAAACTGACTTGTAGTTTAAGAGTTAGAGACAAAGAATTAACCACCATTGAAGAAATTGTAAAAGAATCAGTTGGTATAGTTGATGGTATACTAATCTTGATGGGGGATAAATCAAATACAAATAAAGATAAAACAAATTTGGTTTCTAGTAAGATTGTAGAAATTTTAAATGATAAAGGATTTAATGATAAACTCGAATTGTTTCTTTCAATCCCAGCAAATCCTAATTTTGCAAAAATTCAAAAAAAAATTGATGTAAAACCAAAAGGATTTTTTACGCAGACTGTTAATTCAAAAGCAATGGTGGAAAGAATAACTGATTATCTCAAACCAAAGGGCTTTAGGATTATACCTTGTTTACTTTTACCCTCTGAAAAAAACTCAAAATCTGCTGAATTTCTTAAGATTGATTGGTCAAATTATAAAGATAATTTTATCGAGTTTGCCAATGAGATACATAAATTGTCTAATGATATTCTAATAAGTTCGCCAAATGATTTCCAAATGGCTCAAACATATTTATCCAAAATGAAATCTTGACTGAATCACTGTTAGAGGCACTTGAAAAAAGAATTTTGTTACTTGATGGTGCTATGGGTACTGAAATTCAGAAACTTGACCCAAAACCAGAAGATTTTCCTGATGGAAAAGATGGATTCAATGATGGTCTTTCAT
>CAZCFF010000049.1:0-6335 GCA_964497885.1 uncultured Candidatus Nitrosopelagicus sp. | reverse complement strand
AGAGCATTAGATCAATATGCTCTTTTTTACAATAATCTGGCTTTGTTTCAATAGTAAATCCAACATTACGATTTTTGGTATTTTCATTTTTTTTCATAGCAGTATGCAAATCAGTTGATTGAAATCCATTTAATGCATCATAACATGATTTGATAAAACTCTCCTGATAATCCTTTGGCATAAAAAGAAATGTTCCACCAACAATAACTAATTCTATTTTGGATGTATCATGTCCAAATAATTGTAATTGGTTAAGTTTTGATGTGATTTGTATTTTTGGATTGTATTGGTTTTTAATGGCATTAAGTGTGACAGGTTCTTTACCTGTATAGCTATTTGGAGTATTAAACTCAATTCCACCTGGGCAATAAGTACATCTTCCATGAGGACAAGCAAAGGGTTTTGGCATTAATGCAATTACAGTTACACCTGATGCAGATTTTACCGGTTTTTTAAGTAAGACTTTTTGTAGTTTTTCATATGATTCACCATCAACTGTTGATAGAATTTCATGGTTTTTTGGTATTCTTTCCAATGAATATTTTGTACATATCTTTTTGATCTCTAATTTTGTTTGTTTTTTAGTTGGTTCTGTAATTTGTAAAAGGCTTTGTGATATCTCACTACATGCTTTAGAAAAATTTGTGTTTTTCATTTGTTATACTAATAGATTCTAACATAAAATCCTTATACATGCGATCTATTTACGCATCTTTCTTTTCAGACTTCTTTTTTTTAAGACTTTTTTTAGTTTATTTGCTAGTCGTTTATTTTCCCTATCAAGATTATTTCTAAATTGTAGATTTTTTAATTTAGCTATGGCTACTTTAGTCTCTGAACTTCTTGTCTGTTCATCAAGAAAGATTTTACCACTTTCAGTGAGAATTGTTCTACCTGAATCATTTATTGTTACATGACCTTCCTTGACAAGATTTTCAACAAATTTTTTCTTCAGTTCATCTAGTCCAGGAGGTTTTTGTTTTGTTATTTTTTTTGGCTCATCAGATATTTTTACACCCTGTCCTACCAAAAATGAAACAAGATAATCAGCACCCTTTTCTAGATGTTCTACTTCCTCCTTCTCAACATTTTTGTCTTCATCATGCTTCTTTTTTGCCTCAAGTAGGTGGTTGATCAGCATGTCTGATTCTTCGGATGAGTTGTTGTTTTCTGTCAATATCGATCTAGAGAAACGCTTGAATTTATGTTCTTTTTTCTATTATAAGAAAATCACTCTTAGATAAAACGCACCAAAGGCAACTAGTGTTGTTATAACCATCAATGGCAAACCTTTGATAAGAAACTCCCTGAAGAATATTCTATAACCAAATTTTTCAGCAACCGCTATTGCCACAAGATTTGCACTTGCTCCAATTAACGTACCATTTCCTCCAAGGTCTGCACCAAATGCTAGTGCATACCATAATGGATTATAGTCAAATGCAGTTAAGTTATGAGCAAACGACGGGTCAACAGATATGTTTTCAATTATTGGAATCATTGTTGCAGTAAACGGTATATTATCCACAAAAGCTGACGCAAATGCAGATACCATTGTTATAGTAAACATTGTTGCACCTAATTCTCCCTCAGTAATTTCCAGTATATTATGTGCAAGAAGTTCTAAGGCACCAGAAACTTCAACACCGCCTACTATGACAAACAAGCCACAGAAGAAAAGTAATGTTGGCCATTCAACGTGATGTAGTGCCTTGAATGGTTGTATTCCTGTTACTACCAGAAGCACTGCTGCTCCACCTAATGCAATTATAGATACATCTAGGTCAAGCATTCCATGTAACATAAACATAATAATTACAGCACCAAGAATTATAGCTGATTTTTTTAACAGCATAGTATCTTTGATTTCTTTTTTCTCATCTAACGCTTGAAGCTTTTCAATATTTTCTGCTTTTTGTTTGAGATCTTTTCTAAACATGAATTTGAAAAGTACAACTGTAACAGCCATGGTTATAATAATTTCTGGTGTCATGTGATAAGCAAAAGTCATAAAATCAATTCCAGCTGCTGAGCCAATCATAATGTTTGGTGGATCACCAATCAGAGTTGTCGCTCCACCAATGTTTGATGCAAAAATCTGAGCTAGAATGAATGATATCGGATTGATATTTAGTATTTTACAGACTGAAATTGTTACAGGCACCATAAGTAGAACCATAGTGACGTTGTCCAGAAATGCAGAGCCTACGGCAGTAATTATTGCCAGTAAAACCATTAGCTTCCAGACGTTTCCGTTTGAAATTTTTGCAGCCTTAATTCCAATGTATTGAAAAATCCCTGTTTCGCCTAGAATACCAACAATCACCATCATTCCTAAAAGAAGACCAATTGTGTTGAAATCAATCGCACCGATTACAAAGTCTACGCTATCATGCGGATCAAGTACACCAGTCACAAATAGAACAATTAGCATCACAAGTGCGCCAAAAAGCGCAATAGCAGTTCTATGTATCACTTCTGTAATCAGAATTACGTACATACCAAGCAAGACGCCCAAAGTAGCCATCATTGTAAGGGTAAGCTCAAGTCCCACATACTCTGGAAGCGTAAACAGCATGACTAGCATTACTAGCAGAGCTACCATTCCAATTGCAAAAGCCTTCATAGAAAAATGAGAAGCAACTTCGACATCCATGATAAATTATGATTTTTTCCCCATATATTGCCGTATTTAGTGAAAATATATTTGAAATTGGGTGAACAGACTATGCAATTTTTTTGGAGTTAATAAAGACCCCTTTTTTACTGATTATTTTTCCTATCTGATGAGATCTAAATCCATGCTTTTTGAAAATATTTTGAATTTTTGTCACATTGTTTTTCGGTGAAATAATACAAAATCCTATTCCCATGTTAAACGTCTTGTACATTTCTCTATTTTCAACACCACAATCTTCTATCAACTGCATTAGTGGTGGCGGTTTGGGAATATTATCCAAATCATATCCTATATTTTTCAACCGTAAGAGTTTGGTAAATGAACCGCCAGTAATATGAGCCAAACCATGGATTTTACATTTACTTAATACATCCAGTACTGGTTTGACATAAATCTCAGTTGGTTTTAGTAAAGATCGTCCAAGATGTCCTACTCCTTTTATCTTATCATTTATTTTGTATTTTGATAATAATACATTTCTTGCTAGTGTATATCCATTAGAATGTAGTCCACTACTTTTGATCCCAATTATTACATCTCCAGGTTTGATTGATTTACCAAACACCATCTTTCTTCTTGAAGTAATTCCTACAACAGCACCAGCTAAATCCATAGCGAATTTATTACCTGAAAATAGATCAGGCATAATAGCAGTTTCTCCACCAATAATTGGCACTTGTGCTATTTTTGCACCATATGCAAGCCCTTTGACTATTTGTTTGAATATACGTTGATCATTTTTGTTTGCAGCTATATAATCAACAAATGAGATTGGCGTTGCTCCAACGCATATTATATCATTAACATTCATTGCTATACAATCTATTCCAATAGTGTCATATTTTTTCAGCATATTTGCAATTATAATTTTTGAACCAACACCATCAGTATGTGTAGCAAGTAACTTTTTTCCAGGTATTTGCACTATACCTGCGTAATGACCAAAACCATGTTCAACTTTTGCTAATTTTTGTGTGTTATATGTTGTTGATATAATCTGCCCAATTACATTTTGACTTTTTTTGATTTCAGTTATATCCACACCCACTTTTTTATAACTAGTCACCATACAACTGCCTCATGTTTTCGATAATTAAATTTTTTATCATGTCACATATACATATTCGAATTTGTTTTCCTGTGTTCAGTATATTTGTCTGAGAGTTCTTTAAAATCAATGCCTATTTTTCTCTCTTCTTTTAGAAGATCAGATGTGTCAATATTCATATCATAAGCTCTATTGACAGCATCCACCAATGTAGCAGATGCAATTGGATCAGGTCGTTTGTCATTAGCTTTTACCAATAAAGTAACACCCCGAATTTTCCTCACCAAGCACTCGTTTAATAGTCCGCCTGCAACACCTGTGATAAAACCCTGAGGTATCATACTGATATTATTATCTTCCATGACACGACAAAGATCCTCTTCGGCTGCACAGAATGCTTTTTTGTCATGTGTTGTGCTAGCAACTCCATCTAGAATTACAATTTCATGTGAACCTTTTTTTTCTGCCCAATCTAGAATCGTGGAAATAATATCGTGAAGTCCTTCCAGCCGTAATGTAATTTCGCAAATTATTACACAGATTGTTCCATCGTTATTTGAGTATAAACGGAATGGATGTCTAAGTCGACCCTGCATAAAAACAGTTGATGGGGGTAAATGTTTTGATCTAAGATAACCAATTTCTTCCATTCCAAGTTTATCAATTATATGTCCTACAGATAATGGACCAACCAATCCAGCACCAACAAATCCAGCAAAAATAATAGGTGTATTCAGTTCCGATTTTTTGATTTCATATATACTAGTGTCTGAAGATTGTTCCTCCACACTTTTTTGAATTTTTACACACTAATTATCTTTTCACTGATCAGTTTCATCACGATTTTGCATAAACAAGTTGAGCATAGTTAGACCTTTTTCTGTAATAGAGTATACCATATTCTGTCCAACTGATTTTTTCGTAATAAACTTGTAATTGACACAAAAATGAAGGTAGTTTAGAAATGATTTTTTCATCCTAATCTTTGATTTAGCATACAAATCAGAAAATATCATAGGTTGATGCTTAAGTTGATAGAGTAATTTGATTAATGACAGAGTACTGAAATCTCGTGTTCTAGCTTTTACCGCATCTAGAACTTGTTCATTTCTTTGTATTATGAAATCATCAAATTGATCAATCATATCAATCGGTACATACGTTAGTCGGCTCTGCAAGATACCGTATAGTACGGTATATTACCTTATTAACCTTAACCTAAGTTTTTTTTGAGCTATTCTGGTCATATATTGAACAAATCGCCTCGTGATCTAGATTGATTACTTTCTGGGTAAAATTTGAGAAAAACACGTGTTTTAAACAAACTAATTTCAAGATTTTACGTGGAAATTACCATAAACGTATTACTAACTATTGTAGGTCTGGCAATGCTATGTTTTGGTGGCAGTTGGCTGGTTAGTGGCGGTGTATCTATTGCCAAGAAACTTCGTATCAGTCAATTGATAATAGGTTTAACAGTTGTAGCATATGGAACATCAACTCCTGAGCTTGCTGCTAGTATTGCGGCATCATTGGGGTCACATACAGACCTAATCTTGGGTAACATAGTTGGAAGCAATATTAGCAATGTAGGTATGGTAATTGGAATATCTGCCATCATTTCTCCTTTAGTAGTAAGTAAGGCAACCACCAGAAAAGAAATTCCAATCATGATTGGTGTTATGTTATTATTTGTTGCAATATCAGTGGATGGAGAAATCTCACAGTATGATGGTATTTTGTTAATAGGTGGGTTAATCGCATTTACAGTATATACAGTTTCAAGGGCTAAAAAAGAACGAAAGCAGGAAGACACAGATCAACCAGATCAAAAATCATCTATTCCAAAGGCAGTTGGACTAGTTGCTATTGGATCTGGACTTCTATATCTTGGAGGATATCTTACAATTGAAAACGTAGTATCTATTGCGCAGAGTATCGGTGTGTCTGAAACCGTAGTCGGCATAACTATTGTTGCCATAGGGACATCGCTTCCAGAACTAATTACATCTGTCATTGCAATAAAGAGGGGTCATACAGATATAGGAATTGGAAATATTGTTGGAAGTAATATCTACAACATCCTTATGATTATGGGTATTGCTTCTGTAATAACCGGCATAGCTGTTACACCAGATATCTTCACTGATTACTTGGTGATGATTGGCTTTGCAGTTGTCTTGGTTGCATTCTTAAGATCTGGTATAATTCCAAGACCTGCTGGAATTGGTTTGGCAATTGCGTATGCAGCATATCTTGGTTATACTTTACTGCTGTAAATTTATCTAGGATTTTCGTACCTGAATTTTTTAATTTTTATCAATTCAGAATAGGAACCAAACTTTGAATCATCTACATTATCCAATTCATCATCATTTGGTTCATTTTCAAATGTTCTGAGAATTTTGTAGGTGGTATTTCTTTCTGCTGGAACCCTACCAACATCTCTGGCAAGACGTCTGATTTGTTTTGGCTTCAGTAATTGACCATATTGTGAGCCTGCAGCAGTTGAGATGCTTTCATTGATCAGTGTTCCTCCAAAGTCATTTGCGCCACATTTCAGTAGTTGCTGTGACATTTTTTCACCAGTTTTTACCCATGACATCT
>CAZCFF010000048.1:0-6496 GCA_964497885.1 uncultured Candidatus Nitrosopelagicus sp. | reverse complement strand
TCTTCAAAATTCCAGATAGAATTCTTCTGCTCCTTTGGTTGTGGCAGGACTCCTTTCTCCTGTAATTGCTTTACAACAAAGGCAGAATACGCTGGAGCACCGGTTGCACCTGGAGAATTGTAATTTACAATATGGAAAGAATTCTTGCCTTCAACTTCCTTCATTTCAGATACAAAGTCACCGTCGGGAGAGATAACTGGTGTTCTAATGCCTGATGTTCCTCGCTTTGGGAAATTTTCTGGTTTTACAGCGGGAATAAATTTTTGGACTCGTTCAACCATTGCCGATTTAGATATTGAACTCATAAATTCATTTGAAATAAGCGAAATGAAGTCTGAGTTAAGAAGTAATTTCTTGCTGCTCCCTGAAACAATGTCTGTAATTTTTGAAAGTGCTGTAGGTAGATCCGTGAAAAAACTTTCATATGTTTCTGGCGAGTCAACCGGTACAGCATTTGGACCAATCTCAGTTTTTCCATTTGCTTTTTTGATCCAGTGTGGATCCAAAAATGGAAATTGAGTATAACGTGGAACTGTATAGATATTTGTCTTAACCAGATTTGAAATAGTTGAATCAGCTACCCAGTATTCTCCACGAAAATGAAGATCTGAATAATCCGTTAGCAGACCAAACTGTTTGGCTATGTCAAGCGAGTTTCCTCCTGCACAATTGATGACAAACTTGGATGTTAATGACGAGTTGTCTGCAAAAATTATTTTAGTTTCTTCAGACCCTTCTTCTACATCAGTGACATGATGCTTTAGTAAAAAATCTGTTCCGTTCTTTTTGGATATATCCGTAATTGCTTTTGTAAGTAAACCATAATTTGTCGAACCTTCCTTGGTACAATAAAGACCTGAATAACAACTCAAGTTGGGCTCTATTTTCTTGAGTTCGTTAGAATCAAGAAGTGAAATATCCTCCTCGGTTAATCCATTACTTTTCCCAAAAGTCATATATTTTTCAAGAGTCTTGTGCTGATCCTCATCTAACGCAATCTCTATTGTTCCACCTTGAACCCAAGGTATGTCTTTTTCACGAGCCAGTGCTTTCCACATTTTATGAGAAAGGAATGCAGCTTTGGAAAAGTTCTTCTTCCTTTTGGAGTTCAGATAAAATGGATAATGAACCACTCCGCTATTGCGAGTGCTTGAATGCTGTGCTACCTCTTCTTCCTTTTCAATTACACACACGTTTAGGTCATGTAATGTGGAAATCCAGTATGAGATTGAGGTTCCTAATATTCCTCCACCGATAATCGCAATGTCATATTTTTTCATATGATCAATACTACTTTTTGTTATGTAAAGGCGCCGGGAGAGAGATTTGAACTCTCGATCCCTTGCGAGAACGCGCTTTATGGTAAATTATTTCCAGGCGCGCGCCCTACCAGGCTAGGCGACCCCGGCATTATATTCGCCAACAAATTTCCGAATATCTTACTTTAGAACGTTTATCACGATGGATTTTTTCACTTTATTATTTTCGGGGTCAAAGCCTTCAGTTGTTATTTTATATCTGCCCTCTAACGAATAGGAGCCGTCTAGTTTTTGCTGATCCCAGACAAATGTTATTTCGTCTCTTGGTTCAAGTTCAGATACAACTTGTGCCGCTACTGGTGTGTAGTATAATATACCGTCCAACCCTGTAACCCTTAATCCATATGATGCATCATTAAATGTCAATGGAACAGTACCGGAATTGACAATTTTGATTACAATTTCCTCTTTTAGTTTGAAATCAATTTTTTCTGTTACAATAGAAACTGATGGACCTTCGACAAAAATCAATTGTTGGTTATCATCTTGAAGGTATAAGATTGCTCCAGCTATCGGTCCAGAAACTAAACCAATCAAAACTGCTATGAGAAGACCCTTAGGAATCAATTCTGTCCTTTCAAACACTTTGAAGTTTTTCTTTGATGGTTGCTTGTGATCTCCAACGTTTAGGATAAGTGTTAGGCTCCATAATGATTCGTTTTGTTTCAAAGGCATGACCTTTTGGAATTTTTAGTATGTCTTCACCAGACATTGTAGATTGTGCTAATGCTACAATCTCACCTTTTTGCGTATAAATTCCAACAAGTTCACTTTGTTGTAGATTGGAAGATATTTTTAGTATACCAGGTATAGCGAGTTGCGCACCGTGACATAATGCATCAACAGCAGAATCACGTATAACAACTGATTTTATTTCACTCAAAGTATATTCTATTGGATGAATTATTTGTAGTAATAGAGAGTCATCCTTTTTCTCTTTCCAAGTTGCAAAAGCATCGGCAACCTCATGAAGAGTTACTAAAGGATAATTCTCATCAAACTGACCCACACGTGTACGTCTTAACTCAATCATGGTACCACCATGTCCTAAGACTTCACCAAAATCATATAGGAGTTTTCGGATGTATGTTCCAGCTTCACATAAAACACGAAGTAGAATCAGTCTTTCCTTTTGTTCCAATAACTCTAATTCAAAAATTCGTCGAATACGAGTTTGTCTTGAAACTGCTGAACGTTGAGGTGGTCTTTGGTAAATGTCTCCAGTAAATTGGTTCAAAATATCATCAAGCTGTTCTTTAGATGGTAATGAATGCAATCTGCCTAATGCATGATACTCCTTTGGTCCAAATAGTAAAACACCAAGAGCCTTGGTAGCCTCTCCAAGTCCTAATGGAAGTACTCCAGATACCTGTGGATCCAAGGTTCCACTATGTCCAGCCTTGGGAATTTCCAGTATTCGTTTTGTCCATGCAACTACTTCATGACTAGTTGGACCTGGTGGCTTGTCTAAAAGTATGAGGCCAAAATTTAGTAGTTGTTCAACTGACCGCTTATCAAAATAGGTACCATAATTTTCATCAGTAGTATCATCATCAATACTGATCATGTTCTCAAGTTGCTTTAGTTTCAAAATAAATTCCTCACAGCAGATTTAGCAATATCAATGACTTGAGAGGCATCAAAATTATCAGTCTCAATTATTTTATCAAAAACGGAAAGGTCTTCTCCAAATTCAAATCCATATAATGCCTTGTAGATTTTTTTATTTTCTTGGTAGCGCTTTTGTACTATATCTAATGCCGCGTCTTTTGACAGATTATCCCTTGCAGTCATTCTTTGTGCACTGTTTTCTTTGGTTCCTTCCAACCAAATCTTGACTCCACCTTCAACCAGCCACGGTAAAGTATAACTGGTTATGACAACATTTCCGTCAAGAAAATATTTTTTGAGTTTATCATCTACCTTTTTATCAAATTTAGAATCTTCTTGGCGTTTATTCAAAAAATTCATTCCTTCTTCTGTATCCCACCAATCATCTCCTCCACTTTCAAATCCCTCTTCTTGTGCAAATTCCTTCAGAATATCACCACCACTCAAATGTGTAAGATTAAACTCTTCTGCAATAGCTTTAGCCACAGTTGTTTTTCCTATGGCTGGTGGTCCAGAAATAATTATAGATTTTGTCAACTCTATTCATTCATGGAAGTCTTAGTAACCTTCATGATTATACCACTAAACGCAATAGCAGTAAGAAAATACCATGCCCACAAATAGATCTCGTTTTCTGTATTACAGTATCCATCACCAACCTTTTCAGCTGTGCATGTAAGTTCAAAGAAATCTGCAGGTATTACATTAAGAGGTATTGGAGAAATTGCTACAGTATATGAAAATAAAGTAGGCATTAGAAAGTAGAAAATCAGTAATAACGGAATTATAGTAATCATCATGGGACGCATATTCATCTGCATCATTTCCATTTGCATTTTATTCATATACTGAGACTTTTTGCTTAATTCGGCAATCTTTTTCTGATCCTTTGCTCTAAATGCAGCCATCCTCTCTTTCTGCCAACTCTTTGTTTCCTTCATTATTCTTTTTAGTTTAACCGAATCAACAAGTTTTTTTCTAATTCCAGCATTAAACAAATTCAAAAGAATGGATAAACCAATTACCGCGAATGTAGAAGCTAACATTCCTTTTACTATAGGATCATCACTTCCAAGTGGACCTTCACGGAATCCAAAAATATCACCCTGTAAGTAGATTATATCCAACAGATTTAGAATAAAGTTAAACTCAATCATAGTCCTATAGCATTTATTACAGTATCTGCTGTTTTTTCAACCTTTCCCTCGTCATTTAAAATTACTTTCATAGGTGAACCTGACATAACTGAACAAGATGAAAGCATGGCGTCTTGAACGTCCAATTCCTTCTTTATCGAACCAATAGATACAATATCTCTATTACGAGTATCATCATTTGTTCTGCGATTATAGATCTCTTGTGGTTTTGCTGATATAGCAATGAAGTGAGTTGGTTTTAAAATCTGGATTAGATAGTTTGGTAACCCTGGATAAAATCCCTCCTTGGTTGAGATGAAAGCGTGTGTATCAATAATTATAACGTCCTCTTGGGAGTCAGCAATTGTTTCTGCTGCCTTTTTTTGGAGGTCTTTTTGTTGTTCCACATTTAGTTTTCGTAATTCATCTCTACTTTGGACACCATTTTTCTTGGCTTCTTCAAACATTACAGTTCCAAAACTATGCACACTTACGCTTTTGTTTTGTTGGTTTAATTTTTCAGCAATTTTATTCACTACAGTAGTTTTACCAACTCCTGGGATTCCAACTATGACAATTTTTTTACTACCTTCCAAGCCAAGCACCAAGTCGCGGCATAACCACTTCCACTTGTTCTCTTACAAGCTGGTTATAATAATTTATCAAAATATCTACCATCAACAAAATGCCAATTCCAGATCCAAAAACTCCTAGCACATCAGAAACTCCAGCTATCAGACCCAATATTAAAGAACCAAGAATTGTTACAGATGGAATATATCTATTCAACAAAGCTTCGACTGGTTTGTTTGATCTCCTAAATCCTGGAATCACCACATCTGCGTCCAAAAGATTTTGTGCAGCCTTTTTTGATGAAAGTCCTCCCAGTTCTACCCATAGTTTTCCAAACACCATAACTATACCAATCATGAATAACACATACAAAACAGCACGCATAGGATCTAAAGCAACAATCTCTAATCCTCTTGGTGGAGTGATATAGTATATGATACCTCCAATAGGAGATGACGGGCTTGTAGGATCAAATGTTCCAAGTATATTCAAAAACGGATTAGCGTTCTTAGGATTGAAATTAGCCCAAAACATCTGACCTATGAATACTGCATTTGCAGTTAGGGCTGATGCTAAAATTACAGGTATGTTTGAAACATACATTAGTTTGATTGGATAGGTTGCTGCAAATCCTCTGTATTTTGTGGATACAATTGGGATTTCAACTTTCATTCCCTGTGTGTACACTAGTATCAGTAACATTACTACCGTTAGAGAAAGACCAAATATACTAGGCAGTTGGTTCGACCTAAAGACAGTATCAGCAAGTGTACCCATACCTGTTGTTGCATCATGTAGAGCTGATTGAACAACGTACGGCAGCACACCAACAACACCACCATCACCAGCCGGCATCGGACTAAATAGACTCCAAAGAATTTGTTGAGCAACACCAGCACATATGAATAAACTAATTCCTGATCCTAAACCCCATCCCTTTTGAATCAGTTCGTCCATAAACATGACAATGATTGATGCCCCAATCAGCTGCCCTATCAAAATACCCATAGTCGTTGGATCCGAAATATTTGCACCGTAAACTGCTATGCCATAGATACTTCCTTCGACAAGTATGACTATGTAAGTAAGAAGTTTGGTGGCAGTCTGAAATATACCACGTTCCTCTGGCTTTTTGAAGTCAAATTTGAGAATGTCTGAACCTCTCAATAACTGCATAAGTAAACCAGCAGTTACGATTGGTCCAATTCCAAGCTCAACTAGAGAACCTTGTTGTGAGGCAAAAATAACACGTGCAAATGCAAGAAAATCAAATTCAGGAGTAGTTGCACCAAAAAGAGGAGTCTGCCCCATTACCATATAAATAAAAACACAAGCACCACACCACAGCAATTTTTGTTGAAGTGGTATCTTTTTTTTCGGTTTTGGAACCTGAGGAATGTAAGGTTCCGCCTTCGCAACAATACGTCGAATATAATTAGTTAGAGTTCCTTCAGCCATCGTTATTTGTAGAATCTATCTTTTCTTCTGGAGGTTCTTCTGGTGTTTCTTTTGATGTTTCTTGTGTTTTTTGTATAATTCCAATTATTTCACCATTAGATTGTTTTACTTTTTCAATGGCAGATTTAGTTGCCTGCTTAATCGTAATTGTATATGCATTCTTTACTTGTCCACCGCCCAGAAGTTTATCAAAACCTAATGATGTCAAGTTTAAGGTTTTTTTACCATTTTCTTCTTTTCCATATTGTAAATACAAATCGTCAAGATCCCTCACACTTGCCCATTTTTTTGTAATATTTGGATGTGGTGTATGAGATGATTTATGACCAAAATGATCTTGATCTTCTTTGATAACTGTACTCCAAAGATGTTTCATATGACCAGATCTTCCAAGACCGC
>CAZCFF010000047.1:0-6632 GCA_964497885.1 uncultured Candidatus Nitrosopelagicus sp. | reverse complement strand
ACATTCTGTATGCTACAATGATAAGTGCAAGTCCAACTGCAACTTCTGCAGCTGCAACAGCAATAGAGAATAATGCTAGTGTTTGTCCTTCACTGTTTGGTATGAATCTTGCAAAAGCAACAAGATTAAGATTAGCTGCATTTATGATAATCTCAACTGCAAAAAGCATTCGAATGAAGTTTCGCTTTACGGATAAACCGTAGATACCAATTGCCAGAAGGGCAATAGAAACAATTAGGAAATCAATCAGTTCGTTGCTCATCTTCTACTCCATCATGTCTTCGTGCTAATGCAATTGCTCCTGTAATGGAGCCAGCCAATACAAGCCCCATAACAATTAGTGCCGGCCAATAATATGTTAAAAAGTCTTTACCTATCTCTCTGTAATCTACTGCAGGTTCGTCTGTAGTAATTGAGGGAAGTCCAGAACTAAATAATAGGGAGCCTAAAGCAACCATAACTATTAACATTAAACCAATTCCTGCATACCTACGTTTTCGATCTTCCTTCATTTTGAAAATTAGTTCTCTCTTTACTAACATCACAGTGAATAAGATGAGTACAGCTATCGAGCCTACATATACAGCAATTTGAAATAGTGCAACAAATGGGGAATCTAACAGAATAAAAAATCCTGCAATACCGCCTAATGTGCCCATTAAAGCTATTGAACCATATATCAGTGAACGCATCTCAAGTGCCGCTATAGCAGAAACAATTGTCAATACGGCAAATCCTAGAAATAAAGCATCAACCATGGTTAGCACCTTTTTCGTCAATCTGAATTTCAACATCCTGTTGAACTTGTGGTTTTACCTGAAGTTGTGCAGGAGTATAGATTAAGCCCTCTTTGGTAAATGAAGATAATTCGTAATCATTTGTCATATACAAGGCATAGAAAGGACATGCATCAACGCATAATCCACAAAATACGCACTTGCCATAATCTATTTGAGGCATTATGGCTTTTTTATTATGCTTCCATTGTTCTGGAACTTTTGGCATAGCAATTGCTTCAGCAATCTCTTCACACGCAATTGAACAAAGCTGACACCCAGTACATTTATCATGAAATAAAATATGGCGTCCCTTATAGCCTGCTATACCAGCACCACTAGTAGGATCAAATTGGTATCCATCTCCAACAAACTTGAGTTTTTGTTCAGGATATCTAAATGTAAATCGTTTTGTTGCAATATGTTTAACACCAGAATTTAACGCCTTGATTATACCCGTAGCAGTTCCCATTATACTATCCCTCCAGGTCCTATGACACCACTATATACCAAAGCCAATGCAATGAAGATGTTTACAAAAGATAACGCGATTAACTTGTACCAACCAATGTGCAATAACATATCAATTCGAATTCGTGGGAAAACCCCCCTTGGAAGTAGAATGAGAAGAATTACGCCAACTGTTTTAAGTATAAACCAAATTGTTCCATTTATCATCTCATGTGCTAATAATGGTAATCCTGGAACTTCTACTGTTAGAGCATCTGGTAGAATAGTTATACCGTCAGTGACAATTTCGCTAGGGAATGGAGGAACGATTTGAGGTCCATTCCAACCGCCAAGAAACAATACAACAAAAAGTCCTGCAAAAGCATATAGCTTAAGATAAGTACCTAGTTGGACAAGACCGTACATCATTCCAGAAAATTCAGTGAGCCAGCCTGCTACAATTTCACTTTCTGCTTCTGGCAGATCAAATGGTATTCTTTCAAGTTCTGCGAGAATTGTAATAAAAAACACAACCGCACCAATAGGCATAAAAATAATCCATGGGAAGCTTGACTGGCTTTGAACAATCTCAGCAAGGTTCAAAGTTCCAGTCAGCATAACAATTCCCAAAACTGATAAAATCAATGGAATTTCGAATGAGACCATTTGGTGAAGTGCTCTTATACCTCCTATGAATGGGAATTTACTGTTAGCAGACCATGCGGATAAAATAGTGATAATAGGGAAAAATCCAATCACGGCAAATACTGCTAATAAACCTAAATCAATATCTGCAACAACCCAACCTGGTGCAACTGGTATAAGCGCAACAAATGCTCCTGCTGTAGCTGCAAACAAAACAGGTGCAGCCCAGAATATTGGTTTATCGGCTTTTGCCGGAATTATAATCTCTTTTGAGATTAATTTTAATCCGTCACTCATTAGTTGTAATATACCTTCTATTTTTCCGCAATAAAATGGTCCTACTCTTAACTGAAGTTTTGCCAACATCTTTCTTTCAATAAATATAGTTGCGGCAGCAATCAAAGCTGCAAATCCGAATCCAGGGAAGGCTACAACTTTGAAAAGATCAGTTTGTAGAAAAGATGTTACAAGCGGTAATGCCCTTTCAGGGTGTGTTAATGCATCTAATATTCTAAATGGATTCCATATTTCACCATCAATTATTGGAAAATCTATGTAAATGAGTACAATCTGCACTATTGGAATACCAATTAAAGTTACTAAGATAATTATCCAGAATATGTTATCAATAATGCCTTTGATTAAGTAGCCTAATCGAAATTTGGGTGCAATAACAGACATTTATCTATCTGCCTCCACTGGCCAATAGTTTAAACTCCAATAAACAGCAGGCATATTTCCAAGTTTTTCACCTGTAAGTAAATGTGGCATAGCAATCAAGTTTCGGAATGACCCAACACTAATCTTTAGTCTGTAAGGTTGAGGTTTACCTTTTGATACAATATACATTCCAAGAGCACCTCTTCCTGATTCTACTCTACGATAGATTTCTGTGTCACCACCTTTTGGTTTTGGTTTTAGTTTTACTCTAACTGAACCAGATTTGGGCATTTTTTTTAATGCATCTCTAATTATTCTACAGCTCTCAAACATATCAAGCCAAGGAATTTTGGAGCGAGCATAAGAATCACCTTCTTTTAGAGTAGGACTTTGAAAATCTAACTCATCATAAACATCATATGGTTCCTTTTTTCTAATATCAAAATCTACACCACTTGCACGTAAAACAGAACCAGTTGTACCGAGCTTGATGGCATCCGCCCGTGATAAAACACCCGTATCACGAGTTCTGGAGATAAGAATTGGATTATCATAAAAAACATCGGCATATTCTTTGATTCTTTTCTCAAAATAATTTACTTGTCTCAGACACACATCTTCAAAGTTAGGAGGAACATCATTCCTAATTCCTCCAGGAACAAAGTAGGCATGTGTTACACGTGCACCTGTCATCTTCTCTAAAAGATCGATCAGTAATTCACGATCTCCAGTAGGCCACATGAACATCGTAGAATGCCCCAAGAAAATTCCATAAATGGCTAACCAATACTGTATATACACACAACGATTGAGTTCAGCAGCTATAACCCTTAGATATTTTGCTCGTTCTGGTACTTCCAATCCAAGCAATTCTTCAATACCCAAACAGTATGGATAAAGAATGTTACAGGAATCGTGAATTACAGGTCTTTCCAAATGTGGTATATTGGTAATATAATTTCTATATTCAGCCATCTTTTCTTCTCCTCTATGAACATATCCAGGATCTGGATCTGTATGGACAATATAATCACCATCAACTTTGATAATTATTCTCATGTGACCAGAACCAGGATGTTGTGGACCTACATTTAATGTCATGATACGATCATCAACCTTTTCTAATTGCAGACCTGGAGGAAGTTTAGCACTCATTTTTTATCTACCCTTAATATCAAAGTCTTTTCTTAATGGAGGAATATCTGCCCAATCTTCTGGTAATAATAGCCGTCTGTTATCTGGATTTCCTTCAAAATAAACTCCTAACATTTCAAAACATTCTCGTTCATGAAATGCAACACTTGGAAAAATTTCATATAGGCTAGATAATTTTGTACTATCATTTCCAGGCTCTGGGTTGTCTTCTCGTGGTACACGTGTAGCCAATGTCAGTATTTGTTTACTAAGTGAAGGATCATCATAGGATCCAAGATGATAAACAACTTCAATCTGTTTTTCGTCAGGATAATCAACTCCGCTGACAGATTCGACATGATCAAAATGAAGTTCATCACGAATAAAAGAAGCTGTTTGGATAATCTCTTCCTTACTTACATTTACACGCATTCTATCTGTATTTGCAAAAGCGATTTCCACACTGGGAAGTTTTTTTAAGATTAAGTTAGCTAGGGGGTTTTCAAATTCAGGAACAGGTGATGTTTCTTCTGTCTTCTCAATGTTTGTATTGTTTTCATCAGAACTCATTTTTGGAACTACCTTGCTTTCATTCTTTTTATTTTCTCTTGTAGTAACATGCATCCCTGAATCAAAGTTTCAGGTCTTGGGGGGCATCCTGGTACATAGACATCCACTGGTAAAATACCATCTATACCAGGTAACACGTTATACGAATCAAAATATAATCCACCGGTAATTGCACACGCACCCATAGCTATAACATATTTTGGTTCTGGCATTTGATCATAAACTAAACGTAGTCGTGGTGCCATTTTTCTTGTTATTGTACCCTGTACAACAACAAGATCACATTGTCTTAAACTTCCAAAAGCCTCTATAATACCAAACCTTTCCACATCATATCTTGGTCCTGACGCTGCACCAAATTCTACACTACAACAAGCGGTTTCAATATGAACTGGCCATAAAGACCATAAACGTCCCCAGTTTAACGCCATTCCTAGCGGTGTATCAACTGCTTTGTAAAGCAAGTCACCCAATTTTCCCACAAAGACGTTTGCGTTATGACTATTGATTTGATTTATCACTGATAGTCCTTTGGGTTTTGAAACTGTGATATCATCTACCATATATTTTTCCTCTTTGTTTGATAAAGTGCGTATGCCATAGCGGCAAACATTATTCCTAAAAATCCAATTATTGGTAACGTTGCTGTTTTTGGTAAATCAAGTAATGTACTTCCCCAAGCATACAAAAAGATAGCCATAACGTCGAATATTACAAACATCAGTATGTAAGCATAATATTGCATCATAAAGTGGGTTCGTCCTTCACCAGATGGAACTTGACCACATTCCATAGGCAAAAATTTGACTGGGTTACTTTTGGTACGTGGTGCGATCATTCTTGAGATTATAAGAGCTGGGGCTAAAGCAACAATAGCAAAACCAAACATAAACAGAACATTACTGTACCCTGCAACAGTTTCACCTACCAAAGTAGCTTGACTCCCTTCCGAGAATATAAAAATCTATGTAGAATTTTGATGATCGAAGATGGCTAATTAATTTTTATGTATTATAATTGATATATGACGATCTTATCCAAATGATATGGTACTTAATACTGGAGATACTGCTCCAGACTTTGAGCTCGCAGATACTGATTTGAAAATGAGGAAATTACCCGAATTTAGGGGTAAAAAAGTGGTTTTGTCATTTATAGTTGCAGCCAGTTCTCCTGTTTGTGAGACCGAACTTTGTACGTTTAGGGATTCTTGGAAAGAGATTTCAAATCTTGGTGCTCAAGTTGTTGCGATCAGTAATGATGGTCCATTTGCAAACAAGGCATTTGCTGAAAAAAATAATTTCACCTTTCCCATACTTAGTGATTACAATAGTAAAACAATAAGAGATTATGATGTTTTATCTCCAGATCTTCTGCATCTGAAGGATTATAATTTTGCAAAACGCTCTATCTTTATCATTGATGAGAATGGTACAGTAGTATACAGATGGGTTTCAGAGGACCCATTAAAGGAACCAAATTATCAAGAGATTATAGATTTCCTCAAAAAATAAAAATTGGTTTTATTCTATCTCAGCTAAAATATCATTCTTGTTAACAGAATTTCCTTCCTTAATTTTTAAATTTTTTACCTCTCCATCTTTGTGAGATTTTACTGATACCTGCATTTTCATTGATTCTAAAACACAAACAACATCACCTTTTTTGATTTTGTCACCATCTTTGACTTCTATAGATACAACTTTACCAGGAATTTGGCTTCTTAGATTAATTTGTCCAGAGCCAGTGCCAGATTTTCCGGCAGTTTTGTAAACAATTTTATCAAGTTTTGAGTGCATATTAATTGTTAAAGATACACCGTCAATAACGATCTTCATTTCAGCAGTATGGTTTTCCACATATTTCACATTATGGAATTTGTTATCTAATACAAATTCCATCCCGTTAGAATTAATGCTTAATATTCTGAGTTGGTGTTCTTTATCTTGAATCTTAATTAGATATTCATTATTTGAAATTTTGGTAATAATTTCTCCATTGAAAGTTTCTTCTACATCTTCAAGTTTAAATTCCATTTTAGATCAGTACATTAAGCTCTTCCAGCGTGAGTTTGTCGTATTTGATGATTTTATTTTACTTTGGAAAAATTCTGAATACATTACCGCAGAAGCAATTGCTTCAGTTTGTTTATCATTCCTTTGCTTTTTTATGTCCTCCTCCAATCGTTCAATAATATTATATCTTTTCAAAAAATCTGTGGTGAGTTTTCCACTTTTGTATTCTTCTGTTTCCAAAATTGTTTTGTAAAGAGGTATTGAAGTTTCTACACCCTGAATGTAAAAATCATTTAATGCATTAAGCATTTTAAGTCTAGATTCATCGAATGTTTGTCCCCAAGTACATAGTTTTGCCATCAAAGAATCATAGAATGGAGAT
>CAZCFF010000046.1:0-6915 GCA_964497885.1 uncultured Candidatus Nitrosopelagicus sp. | reverse complement strand
GTTCAAACATTCCATGTCGTCTATCATTCCAAATTATAATTCCAGAAACGAGAGTACTGTTCATAATGTTAAAACCAATCATTCCAGATGCTAAGAAGGCTGGATATGTTAGATCCTTACTTCCAAAAGATACCTCGTCTATTAACGCAGTATATGCAAACCCAGCTACAAAAATCCAAATCAGTGGAAAAATTACTTGCCAGATCAAAAATCCTGGGTTGATTGAAATTGTAATATTTCTATTAACTAATCTAACTATCGGGTGCATTAGAATCACTCACAACTTTCAGAAATATTTCTTCAAGGTTTGTTGGTATGGCTGATAAATCATCTATAGCTATATTATTTTGATTTAAAATTTTTAGAATATTCATTAAAACAATTTCAGAATTGGTAGAACGTATAGTGATTGTTGCACCTGTACCAAAGTCAATTTTACAATCTTGAATATTTTCTAAAATATTTGGTAATGTATCAGGGTTGGTGGAAATATGGATTTTGATTGTTTTTTCGTTACCAAATCTCTTTTTTAGTTCATTTGGAGAATCAACAGTAATTATCTTACCTTTGTTAATTATTGCAATATTATCACAAAGATATTCTGCTTCAGTTAGCACATGTGTAGTATAAAATATTGTTAGATTCTTTTCCTTTACTTTGTTTTTCAAAAAATCTAATAACTGTCGTCTGGCCGTTGGATCCAATCCTACAGTGGGTTCATCCAAAAATAGTAAATCCATATCATGCATGAATTCACGCGCTACCTGAACTCTTCGGCGTTGACCTATAGACAAATCTTCATTTTTCTTCTTTCTGATTTCAACCAAATTAAAAGCAATTAACAATTCTTCAGTTCTTTCCTTCCTAGTTTTTTTGTCTATATTCCACATCATACCATACTTATCTAGAGATTTTTCTACTGAAAGTGTTGGTTCGTAACTGGGTTGTTGCAAAACCACACCGATTTTTTTTCTTATCTTTAATGGCTCCTTCATAGCATTAATTTTTAGAACCGTGATTTCACCGTCTGTTGGCTGAATTAATGTAGTCAGCATTTTAATCACAGTAGATTTGCCCGCTCCATTAGGTCCTAAGAAACCAAAAATTTGTCCCTCCTCGACATCAAGATCTATACCATCTACCGCGTTTATACCATCATATGATTTGAAAAGGGATCTTGCTAGGATTGATTTCATATTTCTTAAAATTCTCTAACTCGCCATATATGTTAATAAGAGATTAAAAGTAAAATTAGTCATTAACATGTCTGAGTTTGAAGAAATATTAGAAAATATACTAAAACAAAAACCTGAATTAACTAGAGAAAAAATAGAAGAATTGATCGAGCAAAAAACGCAAAAGATAGGAGCGGGATATTTGACTGATCAAGGAGCCCTCTTCCTAATTGCATCTGACTTAGGAATTTCATTGACACAGTCCACTAAGATAGAGGTTGGACTCAAGGATCTTTATGTTGGTGCTAAAGAGGTATCGTTGGAAGGAAGAGTATTGAATATTTCCCCTACAAAGGAATTTTCTAGAAAGGATGGTTCCTCTTTCTTACTAAGAACAATTACTGTATATGATAATGATTCTACAGCAAGTGTAAAGCTTTGGGATGATAAAGCTAATCTTCCAGGAATTGAAAATTTGAAACCGGGTGATTTAGTTAAGATAATCAAGGCTTATGTAAAATCAGATCTTAATGGAAGTCCAACGCTAAATATTGGTTCAGGTTCTGATATAGAACCAGCAAAACAAGAAAGTAAAATTCGTTCTATCAATGCTCTAGCTGTTGACTCGAGTGAAATTAAACAGGACCAAAATAATTTAGTGGTTTCTGGTAAAATAGATGGAAATGTAAGTACATTAGAATTTACTAACAAACGTGGGGAACCAGCTAAAGCACTCAGAATGAGTTTAAAGGGAAACAATGATGCTTCAACAAAAGTAATACTGTGGGGAAAAGATGAAGCATCTTTGCCTAAAGTTGTTTCTCAAAATTCAAAAGTTCTACTTTTGGGTGTGAGAACAAAAATGGGAAATCAAGGTCTTGAGATTCACGGAAATGATGGAACAATGGTTGAAGTTGAAGGGGGTAATGAGATTGAGCCTATTATTCTTCGTATCGCCACAAAAACTAAAAACGAAAATGGAAAAACTATCGCCTTAGGAATTGATGATAAGAAAAATATGGTTTACGTGTCTGATTCTGTAAATATGTTAGATTCTATCAATATTGATGATGTTGTGGAATGTATGCCATCACAAGTTTATGGAAATTCTCTGTCAATTGATTCTGGCTCATTAGTAAGAAAGATTGAGGATGATGGAACACTTTCTACTTTATCAGATCTGAGGACAAAAATTTCTGAAATTAAATCTGGAAATGAATACTGTGTTGAAGCAATAATTTTGAAGGAACCAGAAAGACGAGATGTACAGACAAAAGCTGGAGAAACAATTTCGTTAGGTGAAATGTTTGTAGAAGATACTACTGGACAGATCTGGATTAAGGGTTGGAGAAATCAAGCTAAACTTTTAGATGGATTGTCAAGAGGTGAGGTAATTTCTGTTACCAGTGTTAATGCAAAGGCTGGTCTTGAAGGTAGAACTGAGTTGTTTTTGACTCCATCTTCGACTGTTAATAAAAAATTTAATCATCCCAAAAACCCCTAGTCATTACATACTGTCTTTCAGCTTCGTAAATCTGTTTGTACATATACTCCTCATCAATCATATTTCTTAGAATACGTGCTCCAGTATCAGCACCTACACCATAACCTGATAGAACAATGATTGCATTATTACCAAATGTTTCAATTAATGAAGCAATCTTCCAAGCCCGTTTAAATTTATGATTTTCTTCTGATGAAAGTTTCTTGGATTTATGGTTTTTCTGGATTATTTTGACCAAATCATAATCGGAATAATAAGTCGCAGTAATTTGTCTTCCCTTACAATATTTACAGATCAGTTTTTTTGGTCTTTTCTCAAATTCCCCTGTAACTATAGCTAGTTGCCATTTACCACAGCGAGCACAAATTAGACGATGCTTAGTTTTTAGTAAGCGCTTTTTTACCTCATCAAGTATTGCTTTATCCACAGTTGCTGGTGATGAATAATATTTTGTAGTATGATCTAAAAGTGGTTCTGCCAATTTTGAAAACTTGGTAACATCCATCCATTCAATTTGTATTTCATTATTTTTGATTTGGGTTAAGATTTTATCTGTGCCTAACAAATCAAATTTATCATGAAATAATTCACGTAATGCTTCTTTAACAAGCGGTGTCGTTTGATACTGTTCATAAATGAAATGACCGGTTTTTCTATCATAAATAGATCCACGTTCTACCATACCAAATTTTTTTGCAACACACCACGTTCTCCAATTAACATTATGTGTTCCCGTAAGTGATGCAGAAACAATATCATTTATAGCAAATTTACCAATCAGGGCCTCAACAAATATTTTTTTATGTATACGTGAATTAGATGTTAAAACAATTCTATATGCATCTGATCGTGATTCTACAGTGTATCCTAGTACAGATGATAAAAGTGATGAAAGTATAGTCGCCAAAGTTGAATTTATCCTTGTACCAAAACATGCATGAACTACAACTGTGCCTTCTGTTCTTAGCGATTCAACTACAATTGTTTTCTCATCTGGTATAACATCAAAACCAAGCTCGGAAATTATTTGATTAATCATTGATAACGAACCATCTTTTACTTTTTTTCTAAGCAAACCTACTTTTTGTGCTGTAGCAAAATCAACTGGGATATTTTCGCCTTCCCAATATGGAACTTTTTTTCCTCCACTTTTAATAGGTTCCACATTAACCTGCAAGGATTTCTCATCAACATTTAAAATTCTCCATTGTAACCCGCGAAGAACAAAAATATTTCCTTGTTCACCAAAATCTCCAACAAATCTTTGATCTAATGATCCAATAAGTTTTTTTCCTACTGAATCAAAAACCTTGAACTTTAAAATATCTGGAATCGTTGAAAGGTTTTCAAAATAATATCTAAATGAATTTCCTTTTTTCCAAAATTTCATTTTTGGTTTATCAAAAAATAAAATTGGTCTACTAATTGAGTGTAAAATTTCTAAAACGTCAGATAAATCATCTAATGTTAAATTTCTAAATGGATACGCTTGTGTGATTATTTTATGTGCGTAATCTAGTGTAATTTCACCTATTTGCATTGATAATCCAACTAAATGATGAGCTAGAACATCAAAAGATTCATCATGAATGTTCTGGTTTTCTATTGAATTATTTTTTATTCTATCAAGTATTGCTGTTGTTTCAAACTCATCATCGCCATGATTTGTAATAACTAATCCCTTGGCAGAAGAATTTCTTGTGTGTCTACTTCTTCCTATTCTCTGTACTAGTTTTGATACTTGACGTGGTGAGCCATAATGAATGACAAGATCTACAGATCCTATGTCCAAACCCAATTCAAGAGATGATGTACAGACTACTATTCCCTTTCTTCCACTTCGTAGTATACTTTCAGTTTCTTCTCTGACTTGCTTTGATAAAGACCCATGATGTAGTTCAATATTCATCATTGTCTTATCCCTCAATATTGATGCCAGAAATTCCGATTCACCCCTAGTATTAGTGAACAAGAGAATTGGAGAATCAAGATTTGATTTTTCCACATAATCAATAATTGAATCGGCAACCTCAGAAATCGACCCATTAACAAATTTTACCTCAACATCATAATTTCTAACTGATTCGTCCTGAATTATTGCACATGATTTGTTTGTTCCTACAAGAAATTGTGCAGCATCATCAATATTTCCAATCGTAGCAGATAATCCAATTCGTGTAATTTTTTGACTTGTGTTGAGTTGAAGGCGTTCTAGACTTAATGAAAGTTGAGAACCCCGTTCACTTGCTAGAAGCTCATGTATCTCATCGATGATAACCCATTCTAATTCAGCAAGAGCATCCAAAAATTTCTTCTGGGTAAGTAGGATAACAAGCGTTTCAGGTGTTGTAATTAATATGTCAGGGGGTGAATCTGAAATTTTTTTTCTAAGTGATTGTGATGTATCACCATGTCTTACCTGAATTGTAAGATCATCATATTCTGCATATTTAATTATTCTACGAAAAACATCTCTGTTAAGTGCTCTTAATGGTGTAACATAGAGTGCCTTAATCCTTCCTTGTTGCTTTATTTTTTTTATTAATGAAAAAATAGGAATTACTGCACACTCAGTTTTCCCGGAACCTGTTGGTGCAATTATCAATGAATTCTTTTTTTGAGAAACAACTGGTGTTGCTTTCTTCTGAATGTTTGTAAATTGTTTAAATCCTAATAAGCGAAATTTTTCCTGTAAAAAAGTTTCAGTTTGAGTTTTCTCCGATATCTTTTGATCTAATTTTTCCATAAGATATTTAGTAGTTTTTCAGCGTTAAATAAATTAAGATGAATTGGTTAGACCATCAGTAGATATAACATAGGAAATTTTTTGGTTGTTGAATGGTGAAATTATTTGGCATGTATACTTATGATTAGTCTTTGAAAGTTTTATTTTGACATGAGAATACATGCTTATTGATTTTTCTAAATTTTCTATTTCATTATCATCAGTATTTCTGACAATATTCGTAACCACTATAGGGATTCTAGTTGTTATGGAAATTCTAGATAAATCATGCATATATCTCATAAAAGAAAAATGTTTTTCAAGAAAATTATTTTTTTTCGAATATTCAAATGAAAACAGATCACTTACATTATCTATTATAATTAATGAAAAATTATCAAGTGGTATTTTTGACAAATACTGAATTTGTTGTATACTGTTAGTGATTCTTGCAATCTTAATTTTATCAAGTATTTTTAAATCCATGTTCTGAGAGTTGATCATTTCAACCAATCTTTCTGGTCTAAATCCACCTGTTGTATCTTCGAATAATACTTCTTTTCCATTTTTTAAAGCATTAACACAAATTTGAAAAGCAAGTTGTGATTTACCTGTAGCATTTTGACCAAAAATATCAGTTACAAGACCTTCCTGTATTCCACCACCAAGACATGTATCTAATTTTTGTAATCCCGTTGAAATCATATTCTTAGTATTTTCAGTAAAAATTAAACATATTTCATAATTAATCAAATAGGCAAGGCTTTTATTTTGGTAAACAAGGAAATGACACAAGCGAGAATTATTTATGTCACAGACAACATCAAAAAGACCATTAACTGTATTACAAAAAAATACTAAAAAATCTGTTGTAGTTAGACTAAAATCTGAAGTAGAATACAAAGGAAAAATGGAAAATGTTGATTCTTATATGAATTTGATAATGACTGACGCTGAAGAATTAAATCAAGGAAAAGTTGTCGGAAAATTCGGAAGGGTTATTGTACGAGGAAACAATGTATTATTTATCAAGTTAGAAAATGAATTTTAACCTGTTTAGCAAATGGCAAAAAACTATATTTTTACATCAGAATCAGTAACAGAAGGTCATCCTGATAAGGTATGTGATCATATTTCCGATGCATTATTGGATGAATTTCTCAGACATGATCCAGATTCAAGAGTCGCAGTTGAAACACTTGTCACAACTGATTTTGTTACCGTTGCGGGTGAGGTAACATCAAAGGGTAAATTTGATATTGAAAAAGTTGTCAGGGATACAATTGCTGAAATTGGTTATGATAATCCTGTATTGAAATTTGATGCAAATACTTGTAAAGTTGTTGTAAAGATTGACCCACAAAGCCCAAATATTTCTCAAGGAGTAACGGTATCAGAAACACAAAAGGAACAAGGAGCAGGGGATCAAGGTTTAATGTTCGGTTATGCTACAAACGAAACTGATGAGCTTATGCCATTGCCAATATCACTGGCTCACAAGCTTACAAAAA
>CAZCFF010000045.1:0-7162 GCA_964497885.1 uncultured Candidatus Nitrosopelagicus sp. | reverse complement strand
TTGCAGCAATTATTCGCCTGTGAAGATCACGACAATAAAACTCATCATAAGACATCTGTCTTCTTCCATATGTGAACGTCATGGTTACAGGTCCCATTCCAAGTGGGTCCATTTCATGAGTTCCAACAACTTCGGTTTCAGGTCCAATAAATTTTTCAACGTGATCAGGGTGAGCAACTACAACATCCTCACGTTTGAAGCCATCACGAAGTAATCCAGCCTCTACTTTACGTAAACCATATGGAGCATATTTTGCTACGCCGTTATTATGTGGTGAAGAATTACAGATAAAATCAAACAAAATTTTTGGTGTTACTTGATTACCAAGAATCTTGTACCAAATACTACCATGATCACGAGTTGGATTAAGTGCAGGTGCACAGCCAAAGAACGTAGCCAATGAAAGTCCACGATATTCAGACATCAACGTTCGATCCGCAGTTAGCACAATTTTTGGACTTGCCATTACACTAACGTAGAACTTTAATGATTTATTTTAAACCTTTTGAGATTCCTGACTATATTTTTTCTAATTTTCCAGATTTTGTTCGATGAAATTGGCCAAATTCAGTATTTTGTATTAGATGATTTCCTTCAAAAATGGTGCCATCACGGCATGCTAGATCTTCATTAATGCAGCAACTTCCACATATACCAATACCACATTTCATCATGCGTTCAAGGCTTGCTTGGACAGTAATCTGGTTTGATATTCCAAGATTTACAGTTTTATACATCATTACCTCTGGTCCACAAGTGTAGATTGCATCGAATTTATTCTCATTTAGTAATTCTTCCACAACATCTGTAACAAATCCTTTTTTTCCATATGTTCCATCTTCTGTAACTGGTATAACCTGATGTTCATTTTTTTCAAGGAGTTTGTTTGCTAGATCTTCAAAAAATACTTCTTCTTTTGTTTGAGAACCAATTAGCAATGTAATGTTATGAAAAGGTTTACAGAAAGTAATCAAACGTAATAAAGGAACGAGACCTGTTCCTCCCCCAACTAATAATAATTTCCCATCTTTTATATCAAAATGGTTTCCATATGGACCACGAACGCCGATATAATCACCTACTTTAAGATTATACATTGCGGTTGATGATTCACCACGTTTTCTAACCGTAAATGCAGCTTTGCCTTTTTCTTCCGTAACCATCACACTCATTGGTATTTCATTCACACCCGGAATCCACACCATTGCAAACTGACCCGGAAGGACATTAGATAATACTTCATCAGAAAAAATTAATGTTCTAACAGTTGGTGTCTCATCAATAATTTTTTCAATTGTGCACATATGGTGAATGTTAGGATTTCTTAGCATTTCCAATCATTTCATTTATTTTTGAATATCCATTTCTTTCCATGTAATTTTTTATACCATTATTTATCTCTGCGAAAACTTCTGTCCAATGATCACCCAATACACTTCCAAACTGTACAGCACTTGCTCCAGCAAGGATAAATTCTACAGCATCTTGCCATGTAGAAATTCCACCACATCCAATTATCGGTACATCAAACTTGGATGAGATTTCATAAACACATCTAACCGCAATTGGTTTGATTGGAGTTCCAGATAAGCCACCAATTCTATTACTAAGAATAGGTTTTTGAGTTTCAACATCTATAGCCATTGCACGAATCGTGTTAATTGCAGTAATACCATCTGCACCAGCTTCACAGGCTGCACCGACAGTATCAAGATAGTTAGTAGTTCCTAGTCCCACTTTTGCTATAACAGGAACGTTTGTATCCGATTTTACCTTTTTTACAATTTTTTTTACAAGTTCAATATCATCTCCTACCTCAAGGCCCACTTTAGCAACATGTGGGCATGACAAATTCAATTCGTAGGCTGAAATCTTACAATTTTCAAATTGTTTTATCATAAAATCAAAATCATCCTCTGTTGATCCAACTAAGCTCACAATTATTGGAACTTCATGACTTTTTGAAATCATGTTAGAAAATTCGGTAGCACCTGGATTTGCTAATCCAACTGCGTTGAGCCAACCTCCACCTTTTACACTAAAGATTGTGGGATTTACATAACCATCCCATGGCTCTTTACTCAATGATTTTGTGACAACGGCACCTGCCCCAGAACGATATAGGCGTTCAAAAATATCAAGTGAGATTCCTAAAATACCGGAAGCAAGAATAGTTGGCCTCTCCAAGGTTAATGTTCCTATTGAAGTTGAGAGACTAGGTTTCACTCTGAATAGTTGAATTGTATTCTCATATAATAGTTGAGTACCAAACATTATTGTTAACTTTTAATGAGGTGTAAACATCACATTTGTTATGTTCAGGGTTATCCTAACTGAATTGGGAATTGCAGTTTTTGATGATAAAACATGTATCAAATCATTCCCTTTTTCTGAGCCAGCGGATGAATATGTTTCTGTAAAAAAAGGTAAATCAGAAATTAATGAACTTTCCAAGTTTCTACTTGAAAAACAAAAAGAGGTATTTGTAAATGATTTAGCATTGAATGATTTGTTAAAGAAGAAAGACGTTGAGGCACAGATTATGTCAGAAAGTGAAATGGAGGATATTCAATTAACTAAACCTGAAGTTCTAGTTAATGCCAAGTTTGCTAATGATGAAAATGATTCTATTCAAAAACTAAGAGAGTTTGCAATAAATTTATCATCATCTAAAATTACAGAGGTTTCAGGCAGTCCTGATCTTCATATAATTCAAGCAATTAATACTTTAGATGATACTGATAAAATAATTAATGGAATTAGTTCTAGATTAAGGGAATGGTATGGTTTACATTTTCCTGAACTTGACAATATTATAGATAGTGTAAATGGATATGCACAAATTGTCATATCTGGTAAAAGAGAAAATATGGCTGATAGTGTGTTCGTTGATGCAGGATTTCCTGATTCAAAAGTACAGATGCTATCATTAGTGAAAGAAAAAAGCCGGGGTGGAGATATTTCAGCAGAAAATCTTGCAATTGTTCAGATCTTAGCTAAAAATATCCTAGAATTATTTGATATGAGAAAAAGTTTAGAGATGCAAATAGATGAACAGATGAAAGAGGTCGCACCTAATATCTCCGCAGTACTTGGTACTACAGTTGGTGCAAGAATTTTGGCAAAGGCAGGAAGTTTAAACAGATTGTCAACAATGCCTGCAAGTACAATTCAAGTTTTAGGAGCTGAAAAGGCTTTGTTTCGTTCTTTAAAAACAGGTTCAAATCCTCCAAAACATGGATTGCTGTTTCAGCATGCGGTAGTACATGCAGCCCCAAGATGGCAAAGGGGTAAAATTGCAAGAGCTGTAGCTTCAAAGGCATCAATTGCTGCTAGAGTAGATGTACATGGAGGTAGTGTAAACAAAACACTTCTTGACAAATTAAATATTCGAGTAAAAGAAATTGAGACAAAATATAGTGAACCGGTTAATAGACCACCACAACAAAATTTTGATAAAAATAACAAATCAAAACAAAGAAGAAAATCTGATAGGTTCAAGAATAGAAAGCGTAGGAACTTTGGAAGACGTCAAAGATAATGTTTTTTGGTTCACAATTGATGGTGAAAAAAGACTAGCTACAAAAAATTTAGTGCCAGGAAAACAGGTTTACAACGAAAAATTGGTTTTATCAAAGGGAATTGAGTATAGAACATGGGATCCTTTCAGAAGTAAATTGGCTGCATCGATAATGAATGATTTAGATCATTTTCCATTCAAAGAAAAATCAAATGTACTATATCTTGGGGTTTCAACCGGAACAACAATTAGTCATATATCAGATATAGTTGGACCGAATGGAACGATATTTGGTGTCGAACATTCAAGTAGAGTTGCACGGGATTTTTTAGATAGAGTTGCTTCGTATAGAAAAAACATAGTTCCAATAATTCAAAATGCTAGACAACCAAAGGAATATTTTTCAATTTATAATAAAGTTGATATCGTTTATGTTGATATTGCACAACCAGATCAAACTAACATTGCAATAGAAAATTGTAAAATGTATTTGAAATCTAAAGGATATTTATTTTTAACAATAAAATCAAGGAGTATAGATGTGACTAAGGAACCAAGAGACATAATCAATAACGAAATCAAAAAATTACACTCAGATTTTGAAATTAAACAAACAATTGATCTGAAGCCATATGATAAAGACCATGCAATGATAATTGCAACATCATTGAACTAACTAGTACTGATAATTTTCTGTACTGGTTTCCAACTAGTACGAATAAATGGTTTTGGTTTCTTGTAAGAATTTAATATTTTCTTTACAGATTTGATAGTTTTTTTATCAGATGGATAACCACTGCCAAGATTAAATTTTTTATTTAGTCTGTGAATAGTTTTATCACGATTAACTTTTGCAAGTATTGACGCTGCTGCAACTACGATGAATCTGCTATCTGCATGATGATATGATTTAATTTTTGCGTTTAAAGATAGGGCAGATATTTCTTTACCAAATCGTTTGTAATCAACATCACATGAATCAACGTAAGAAGTATCTGCATCAAGTTTCAAAACTATTTTAGCCATAGTTTCCGCTTCCAAATGATTGAGGTTGTGATTTGCAACATACCGATCTATTGTTTTAGGAGGAATTTTGATTATATGATAATCATCGACGATTTCAATTATCTTTTTATATAAAATTTCACGTGTTTTTGAAGTGAGTTTTTTAGAATCACGAGTACCGATTGATTTTAGTTTTTTTATGTTCTTTTTCTCTACTGATATCCCAGCAATTACAAGTGGACCAATCATTGAACCTCTTCCAGCATCATCAATCCCACAAATCTGCATGAGATTTTCCACTTTTTGATGGTATTAACCATTATAGGTAAAAAGAATTCAAGAAAACTATTGCAAGGAATAGAAGAAGAATTTGTAGAGATAACAGAGGGTGGCACAAAAATTCTTGTTCCCGATAAATCCATCAGTGATAAAGTTCCTCCAAAAAAACCCGTTTTTTTTAATCCTGCAGCAAAACTAAATAGGGATTTTTCAATTTTGGCATATTCAGCATTCTGGAAGAATTTTGATAAACCTAAGATCTTTCTGGATGGACTGGCAGGTGTTGGTGTTAGATCACTTAGGGTGGCAAACGAAATAAAAGATACTGAAAAAGTTGTAATAAATGATGTGAATTTTGAGGCACTAAATATTGCTCAAAGATCTGCTAAATTGAATAACATATCAAATTTTGAAATATCTGAAAATGAAACATGTCGTTTTTTTAGTCTATTTTCACAAAAAGACAATAGGGGATCAATTGTAGATATTGATCCATTCGGCTCACCAACAAAATATTTTGATTGTTCTATCAGAGCTACAATGCATGGTGGATTACTGTCAGTAACTGCTACAGATATGCAGGTTTTACATGGTCTGGCAAAAAATGCTTGTAAAAGAAAATACTATGGAGTTCCAATTAAAACAGAATATTCGAATGAGATAGCAATCAGATTAATACTGGGTTGTCTTTATGCTGTATCTGGTAGATTGGGTATACAGATTATTCCACAATTTGTTCAAACTCATATGCATTATTATAGAATATTCGTAAAAGTATTAACAAAAAGAGATCAAAGCGAAAACTTGGGATATATTTCACATTGTTTTGAATGTGGTAATAGAATAGTCGAAAAAAAATCTAGTAATCATTGTGATAAATGTAATGGGGAATTAAATTCTGCAGGACCACTTTGGATAGGACAATTATTTGATAAAAAATTTGTAAATAATATGTTAAATGAAATTCCAAAATTTGTAGTTGATAAAAAATGTGTAGGGATTTTAGAAAAATCTATTTCAGAAGCTGAAATGCCCGCTACATATTATACTCTTGATAAAATTGCTTCCAAAATTAAGGGAGCACCTATAAAAATGGAAAATACTATCCAAATACTCCAAGACTCTGGCTATTTGGCTAGTCCAACTTCACTAAATCCTACAGGATTTAGAACTAATTGTACAATGGATGAAATTGTAAAGTTATTCAAAAACTAGTTATCATATCCAAGACATATACAGTACAATTCACTGCTTGGTTTTCTGCTAGCTTTTGGCTTTGTCAGTTTAGATTTAGAAAATTTTTTTTTCATAAACTGATAAAATTCACTCGAATATTCACCGTCAAAAACTTTGAAAAGTGCATTTCCTTTTTTTTCTAAAACTTTCTCCATAATTTTTCCTGCTGCATAATTCAATGATATTTGTCTTGAATGATCTACAGCCCAATTTCCAGTTACTTGAGGGGAAAGATCACATATTACCGCATTTACTTTTTTCCCAAAAAAGGAAAAAACTTCTTCCACTACAGAATCACTATCAACACTTGCTTTTACTATATGCACTCCTGGAATTTCTTCTACAAATGATGTGTCTACTCCCATAACTTTTCCTTTATTTCCAACAAGTTTTGTTGCAACCTGTGTCCAACCTCCCGGTGCACATCCTAAATCTAAAACAAAATAACCAGGTCCAATTATTCGATAAGATTTATTGAGTTCTTTTAGTTTGTAAGAAGATCTGCTTCTATAACCTTCTTCATGAGCTAATTTTCTATAATGATCTTTTCTTGCATCTATTAATTTCATTTTTAATTACTACGTTTACTATCTAATAAACCCAATCTTCAATATATTGACAGGTTTTTGGACTAATTTCACCATCAACTGAACATTGTGCTTCTACTGGACATACCAAACATGGTGCACCCTCTAAAGAAGATGTACTAACTGGTGTTCTTTTAATTATTAATTTGTATGTCCATCTTCCATTCTCTAGTATTTTTTCTCGTGAAATCATTTCCATTCTTTCCAATTTTAATGCAAGACGTGAACCGTCTCTACTCGACAACTTTAATTTTTTCCAAAGCTCACTTTGAAACATTCCTTCTGTTTCATATGCAGCTACAATTTCACAAACCTTGTTCGATAATCTATCCATATCAGTTTTATCGATTTGGAAACCAGTGATTTCTTCCTCAGTAAGTTCCTCCTCTAATAATTCTTCATATGTTTTTTTAGCCTCTTCTTCTTTCTTTTTTGCTTCTTCAGCTTTCTTTTTTGCTTCTTCAGCTTTCTTTTTAGCTTCTTTCTTTTTTGCCTCAGCTTTCTTTTTTGCCTCAGCTTTCTTTTTTGCCTCAGC
>CAZCFF010000044.1:4997-7181 GCA_964497885.1 uncultured Candidatus Nitrosopelagicus sp. | reverse complement strand
ATCTTTTTGATAAAGAAAGTAAACTATAGAAAATGCAGGTAGTAAAATTATACCTTCAAATCGTATAAGAGTTGCAACTCCAATTAAAGCGAATGATAAGCAAGCAAATTTGTCAGTGTTTTTTAATAAAAATACCAGTGCAAAAACGATAGTGAGTATGTAAAGTGGCTCTGTGATACCAAATAAAGAATTTTGAATAATTCTTGGCTCTAAAACAAAAATAGCCGCTCCCAATAATGCATATTGTTTTGCAAAAAATTGTTTGCCCAAAAGATAAACTGGAATTATTGTTATCACAGATAGTATGATGGATACATATCTTTGTAATGCCATATAATCCATAAAATTGGTTGACTGAAATGTTGAAAATATAATTGATAAAAAACCAGGCCAACCACTATTACTTTCACGATAAAAAATTTCTGTTTCTCCTAGAGTCATATCAACAGCACTTCTAAAATAGATAAAATTATCTGAGCTTAATGGGATTTCTGTGTGTAGAAATGCTAATCTTACAATTAATGCAACTCCACCAATTATGAGCAAAAAAAGATAAACATTATCTAGAAAAAACCATTTTTTCTGATACTCAGGCTCCTTGTTGTTTTTATTCAAATTACTGTGCTAAAATGTCAGTCAGCCTATAATTTAGTTTGACTATGTAATTATAAGCTAAAACGTAGAAAATTGTATATCACAAAATATGTTAATTTTTAATCACTGAGATTCAGTTTGTAAATATTTACTAAACGATGTGAATTGAAAGTTTTCTAGAATCTCATTCATTTTTGTATATGCTTTTTCTATATTATGATAGGTAACAAATTCATCTTTCTTACTCATTGATATTTTAGGGAAGAATTCAGGAGTCAATTCCCATGAATGTATATAGAATGTGGCAGGAATGTTAAGATCTTCATATTTTCTAATTGCATTTTTTATGACTCTCATGGGTAGTGTTCGTAGATAAAAACCTCCACCGGCAGGTATTTTTTTCCCTAAAAATTTGGTCACAAGCAACGGAAATTCTAACATATCAGAATCCGGATCATCATTTTCTATAGAGGAGCTTGAGATCCTGTAAGGTTCTATCAGAGCATTAGGCAATCCATACATTTTACCTTTGGCTGGAACTACACTACTGTCATACTGATAACCACATTCTCGTAACATATCAATTGCCCATGAGCTTGTATCATTGAGTGAAAAAGTTGGAGCCCTAAATCCCTTTGATTTTCCAGAAGTTAATTTTTCAAAGTTTTTAATTTCATCTAAAAATTTCTCTTTGTATCCTTCTGAATCTAATCTAGTATGATACATTGTATGAAATGCAATTTCATGTCCCTCATCCAAAATTTTATCTTGTAGTTCAGGTTTGACTAATAATAATTCTCCAACTAGAAAAAATGTAGCAAATGTTTCATTCTTTCTTAACAAATCTAATATTTTATCGATGCCATTGATTACTGTAGGATTTTGATCTTTACCAGAAATATAAGGTTTCATTAATTCTGGATGATACCAATCTTCAAAATCAATTCCTAAAAGATTCAATTTACACTTTTAACGATTTATTTTTTTTATTACTCTGGCGGGATTTCCTACTGCAACACAGTAATCAGGTATATCTTGAACCACAACACTTCTTGGTGAAATTATAGAATTTTCGCCGATTGTTACTCCTGCAATAACTATAGCACCTGGATTGATTACGGCACCAGATTTTATGTTCACACGTTCTACCTTTCTTGGATATTCACCCCTTTTTAAAAACAAGTTTGCAGAAGGATTACTGTGAGCAAAGATCATTGAATGAGATCCAAGGGTTACGTTATTACCAATCTTAACTAGATCTGGATATACAAGATCAATTAGAACATAAGGATTAAAATGACAATTTTGTCCAATTTTTACACCTCGAATTCTTTGCATTTTTACCGCAAATCCTGAACTTGGAGATGAATATGCAAGAGAGTGTAAAATCCAACTACGTAAAAATTTTGTCTTAATTTTTAATCTACCAAAGCTTCCAGAATATCCATAATATTCCATAACCTCTTTTTCATTTATTGGGAATGTATTATCGTCTTCAGACATATGTCAATCATGACTACAAACTAGTTTTTGTTTGTAAAGCTTACTGATAAAAAATAGTAGAAATACTACACAATATTTATTGTTGAA
>CAZCFF010000044.1:0-4897 GCA_964497885.1 uncultured Candidatus Nitrosopelagicus sp. | reverse complement strand
ATTTCTAATTTTATTATTCCAACATATTCACCATATGGAATATTTGAAACCAAAACAGATTATGGTTTACAGGAAATGGTTTTTGATCTAAATCATAAACTAAATAATATTTGTAGAGACGAAAATTCAATTTATGTTTATGATATTAATGGATTTATTTCAAAACATGGTGAAGAGAATGTATTTGATTTTCAACAATATTTTTTTGGTGATGTAAAAATATCATTAAGTTATATTCCAATTTTGGCAAATGATCTTCTAGGATATATTAAACCAACTTTAGGTCTCAATAAGAAGTGTATTGTTTTAGATCTTGATAATACTTTGTGGGGTGGTATAGTGGGTGAAGACGGATTTAATAAAATCAAATTAGGACCACAACCCCCAGGAAATGCTTACCTAGAATTTCAAAAATATTTACTTGCTCTTCATGAACGTGGAATAATTTTAGCTGTAAATAGCAAAAATAATCTAGAAGATGCAATTCAAGTAATCAAAGAGCATCCAAATATGATTCTGAGGGAAAAACATTTTGCTTGCTTGAAGATTAATTGGAATGATAAAGTCACAAATTTGAAGAATATTGCTCAAGAACTCAATATAGGGTTAGATAGTATGGTGTTTCTGGATGATGATCAAGTTAATAGAGATTTTGTACGTGAAACTCTTCCCGAGGTACTTACTATTGAATTACCAAAGGATCCTTCATTATATGTTTCAACATTAACAGAATTGAATGATTTTCATGTTATCAAGATCACAGAAGAGGATAAGCAACGTGGAAAAATGTATACACAGCAACGAAAGAGAGTAGAATCCGAAAAAAATTCAGCCAGTTTTGAAGAATATCTTAAACAGCTAAATATTAAAATTCATATTAAAAAAGCTGATGAGTTCACAATTCCTAGAATATCTCAACTCACTTTAAAAACAAATCAATTTAATCTCACAACAAAACGTTATCAAGAAGAGGATATCAAAACTTTCTCTCAGGATAAGAAAAAAATTGTTGGTTGTGCACAGGTAGAAGATAAATTTGGAGATAACGGTATTACATCTGTATTCATTATCAAAAAAGATAATGAAGAAGAATGGATTATTGATACTTTTCTTTTAAGTTGTAGGGTAATTGGTAGGGGCGTAGAAGAGGGAATACTTGATTACATAATTAATGAAGCAAGAAAAAATAATGTAAAAAGAATTATTGGAAATTTCATTCCAACTAAAAAAAATAAACCATCTGAATCTTTTCTAGCAAATTTTGGGTTTGAAAAACTAAATGATCATTGGATATACTCTTTAGAAAAACATTCTAAAAAACCATCACATTTGGTATTATTGAATGAATAATGACCAACAAATTATATTCAATGATAGCAAAAATTATGGATGTACCTGAATCAGATATTACTGATGAATCAGGACCTGAAACAATTGCAAATTGGACATCATTTAATTCATATGTTTTACTTTACCAATTAGAAACTGAATTTAATGTTAAATTTACTATTGATGAAGCTATGGATGTTCAGATTGTTGCTGACATCAAAAGACATTTGAAGAATCATGGTGTGAATTTTAATGAGTAAAAAATCTGCAAATTATAAATTTGATGATATTACTATTGGATTATCTAAAGAATTTTCTGTAGATATTACAGAATCCATGGTTGACAATTTTGCAGAATTTTCAGGAGATTATAATGAATTACATATGGATGAAAATTATGCCTCAACAACAAAGTTTGGTAAAAGAATCTGTCATGGAATGTTACTAGCATCTTTTTTTTCAAGACTGGTAGGAATGTCAATTCCAGGAAAAAATGCGCTTTATTTCTCTCAAAATATCAATTTTCGATCTCCATGTTTCATCGGAGATCAAATTCTAGTAAGAGGTGAAGTTACTGAAAAAAGTGAATCTAAACATATTATTACGATCAAAACCACAATACTCAATCAAGATAGTAAATGTCTAATTGATGGTATTGCTAAAGTTATAGTACAAAATTAATGATTACAAATGCTTGAAAAATTTGGTATAGGCACAGACATAACAGATATCAACAAATTTAAAAAAATTCCCTATGATACTAATAAAAAATTCTATGAAAAAATTTTCTTGCCATCTGAAATTAAATATTGCATAAAATACAAAAATCCATCACCACATTTTGCTGGAAAATTTGCCATAAAGGAATCTGTCACAAAAGCTATCTCTGAGAAAATTTCACTTTTAAATATTGAAACTTTTCATTTTAACTCTAAACCACAAATAAGACTAAAGGGAAAACTAAACAAAAAATATGCTTTTAAGACATCTCTATCTCACGAGAAAAATTTTGCCATAGCGGTTGTTATTTCAGAAAAAACCGATAAATATCAAAAATGATGAATTTTTTAGATGGTAATACTTTTAGACGTTATGGGAAACAAATCGATTGTGAGTAAATATGAAATATAAACAAATACTTCTAACTAGACCACCTACTGGTTCTAATTTACTACAAGGTGGTACAGATAAGGATCCACACCCACAGCCTCCATTAGGACTTGCATCCATAGCGGGTGTACTTGAACGACAAAATGATGTAAATGTACTGGATATACTTGATGGAAATTTTTCAGATAATTATGTTTATGATGTAACCCAAGCGGTAAAAAAACATAATCCTGATTTAGTTGGATTTACTGCCTTTACACCTTTTGCAAATCCAGCATTAGAGGCTATTACAGCTGTAAAGAAGATAAATCCAAATATTTTAACTATCCTTGGTGGTCCACATGCTGTACTTGCAGATGTAACAATGAGAAAATGTCCATCTCTTGATATTACTGTATATGATGAAGGAGAAGAACAAATAGAAGAAATTGTAACAGGTAAACCAATAGATGAAATTGCAGGCTTGTTCATTAGAAAAAATGGACGTATAGTACCAACAAAACCTCGTGCGTATATTGCAAATATGGATTCATTACCATATCCGGCTTACCACAAACTTCCTCATTTTCCAGATGGTTATCACCCACATCCACCAAAAAGTACTGGAAAGAGATGGTGTAGTATAATGTGGTCAAGGGGATGTCCATTCTTTTGTAATTATTGTAATAGGGAGAACAGCTTTGGTCTAAAGTTTAGAAATCAGTCACCAGAATATGTTGTTGATCATATCCAATACCTTCATTCAGAGTATGGTATTGAGGAATTAACATTCTATGATGATGTTATGACATTAAATCGAAAAGCAACTATGGATCTCATGGATGCTTTACATCCAAAAAAACTAGGTTTTAAAATGTCTTGGGATGCTGAAACAAGAGTTGATCTTGTTGATAAGGAATTACTTTTAGCAATGAAAGAAGCTGGTTGTAGAATGATGTCATATGGAATTGAACATGGTGAATTTATACAAGAAATCAAAGGTGGAAATGCTACGCTTGAACAATCTGAGAAGGCAGTTAAATGGGCACATGAGGCAAAAATTCAAACAGCTGGATATTTTATGATCGGGTTACCAAATGAAACACCAGAAACAATCAGAAAAACGATTGATTTTGCTAAAAAACTTGATTGTACATATGCAACATTTAGTATCACTATGCCTTTCCCTGGGAACAAATTGTATGATGAGGCTGTTAAATCAGGATTAATACAGCTAGATGATACATGGGAAAAATTTGTTTATGGTGGTGTAGGAGTAGGTGGAATACAAGCCCCAGTTTTGACAACTGAATCATTATCTGCTAGTGATCTTGAATATTGGACAAAGAAAGCATTTAGAGAATTTTATCTACGTCCATCATATATTATAAAAAAATTACTTAGTGTAAGGAGTTTGGGTGATCTTATGACCTATTACAATGGTTATAAGATGATGAAAAAGGATACAGTGTGATCACTTGAAAATAGCTGCTGGAATTCCGGCTTTTAATGAAGAAAAAAATATTGGTTCTATGATTGTAGAATTATTCAAATTTGTTGATATTGTTATTGTTTGTGATGACGGTTCAAATGATAATACAAGTATGATCGCAAAGAAAATGGGTGCTATTGTAGTTAATCATGAGAGAAATTTGGGTTATGGTGCAGGAATAAAATCACTTTTTTTAAAAGCTAGAGAACTTGGAGTTGACGTCTTAGTTACATTAGATGCAGATGGACAACATAGACCGGAAGATGTTCTGCCTGTTTTGGAACCAATAAAAAAACATGAATCTGATATTGTTATTGGTTCTAGATTTTTAGATCAAAACCAACAACAAATCCCTTCTTACAGAAAAGCAGGAATTAAAATAATAACCAAACTAGCAAATACAACATTAGACAAAACAATCACTGATTCACAGAGTGGATTTCGTGCGTATAACTCGAATGTTTTATCAGAAATTATTCCATTAGAACATGGTATGGGTGTTTCAAATGAAATTCTAATAAAGGCTAACAAAAAAGGTTTTACAATTTCTGAAGTACCAATAGTTGTTTCATATGATGGAAATACTTCTACGCATAATCCTGTATCTCATGGTGCATCCGTAATCTTTAGCACACTAAAAATAATTTCAATAGAAAATCCGTTCAAGCTTTATGGAATACCAGGTTGTATTTTTCTTGCAATTGGTTTATTTTTTACTGTACTCACAATTCAGGATTTTACTGAAACAAAACAAATGTTACTTAGCACTGCAATTATAGGAGCCGCTACCATAATCTTTGGCACAATTTTACTAATGACTGCTATCATATTATATTCAGTTGTAAACGTAATAAGAGAAAGGAAAAAACGTTGACAAAATGAAAATTATTGTAACAGGTGGAGCTGGTTTTGTAGGTTCACATTTAACTGAATTATTGATAAAAAATGGTCATTTTCCTATAATAATTGATAATTTGAATACAGGGA
>CAZCFF010000043.1:0-7250 GCA_964497885.1 uncultured Candidatus Nitrosopelagicus sp. | reverse complement strand
AGTTGATTTTGTTCTTTTCACATAATCGTGCAAAGTCATCATTTTCTGAAAGGAAACCATAACCAGGATGTACAGCATCGGTACCAGAAGATAACATGACTTCAAGGATTTTTTCTTGATTAAGATAGCTTTTGACAGGAGCGGCCTCACCAATGTAGTATGCCTCGGTAGCATTTTTCACATGAAGTGAATGTACATCTTCGTCAGAATAGACCGCAACTGTCTTTATTCCTAGAGCCTTACAAGTTTTGATTACACGTAATGCAATTTCTCCACGATTTGCAATTAGTACTTTACTTATCATTTTGATCACAGATTGATATTTCCATGTTTCTTAGGTAATTGCTTATCACGCTTATTTGAAAGCATTTCCAGAGCTTTTATAATCATAGGTCTAGTTTCAGCAGGATCTATAACTGTATCAACGGTTCCATGAGATGCAGCAACATATGGATTAGCAAATTGTTCAGTAAACTCATCTACCAATTGTTTTTTCAAGGATTCAGGATCCTTTGAATTTGCAAGTTCCCTTCTGTTCATAATCTTAACAGCTCCTTCAGAACCTAGAACTGCAATTTGTGCTGTTGGCCAAGCATAATTAATATCAGTTCTTAGGTTTTTACTACCCATTGCAATGTAAGCACCACCATATGCTTTACCAATTACAATAGTAATTTTTGGAACTGTTGCTTCAGAATAAGCATAAAGAAGTTTACTACCATGTCGAATTATTCCATTATGCTCTTGATTGGTACCAGGCATATAACCAGGTGTATCAACCAATGTAACAATTGGAATATTGTAACAATCACAAAATCTGATAAACCGTGATGCTTTGTTTGAAGAATCAATATCAAGTGCACCTGCAAGAAACAACGGTTGATTTGCAATAATTCCAATTGTCCTTCCATGCATTCTAGCAAATCCAACTATAACATTTTGAGCAAATAACTCATGAATTTCAAAAAAGTTATGATCATCTACTATTGAATGAATAATTTTTTTCATATCATAGGGTTTTACAGGATCCTCAGGTACAATATTCAGTATATTATGATCTAATCTATTTGGATCATCACTGGTTACTACAATTGGGGGTTCCTCAATATTATTTTGAGGGATGTATGATAATAATGTCTTGATATGATCCATGCATTCATATTCATTCTGAACAACAAAATGAGCAACACCACTTTTACTACCATGTGTCATTGCTCCACCCAATTCGTCAAATGAAACTTCTTCACCAAGAACTGTCTTTACAACATCAGGTCCTGTAACAAACATAGTTCCCAATTTGTCTACCATTACAACAAAATCAGTCATTGCTGGAGAATAAACTGCACCACCTGCAGATGGTCCAATACTAGCTGTAATCTGTGGGACAACACCTGATGCTAATTGATTATGATAAAAAATATCACCAAACCCATCAAGGCTTAGTATACCTTCCTGAATTCGTGCCCCACCTGAATCCATAATTCCTATGATTGGACAACCATTACGAATAGCATGATCCATTAATTTAGTAATTTTCTTTGCACCCATTTGACTCAGTGTTCCTCCCAAAACTGTAAAGTCATAAGCAAAAACGTAAGTTTGTCTACCATTAACAGTTCCATATCCACCGATCACACCATCCCCATGGAATTTCTTTTTCTGCATTTCATATTCATAGTAATGATGTGTGGTTAACCCATCAATCTCTACAAAACTCCCTTCGTCGAGTAAAAGATTAATTCTTTCTCTAGCGGTTAATTTTCCCTTCTCATGTTGTTTTGAAATTTTATCCTGACCGCCACCATGATGAGAATTCTTTCTTTTCTTTAAAAATTCATTAATTTTATCAGCATGCATATCTACCAACAAATCAATTCATTTTTATTTATATTAATTGATATCTGATTCTTCTATATTATGAATAACTAGTTAGCAGTAATCATGCGTCCCTCTTTGAGTTGTTTCATTGATTCCTCAAGGATTGGAACTTCTTTACTAATAGATTCCTCTACAGTAGAAATCTTCTTTCTCCTACCACCACTTTCCTCATCCAATTCAGATAATTCATCCCTAAATACCGCTTTAATTTTAGGAATCATACCAACCTGTAATTCAACTGCCCTTGGATCTGATAGATCTAATATCATAATACCAGATTTTTTATTTTTCATTGATTTTTTCATATCTTTAGCAGAGACTATAAAATAATCTGCAGTAGTTGCAACCAAAACTAGATCATGTTTTGGAAATCCTATCACATCTTCAAAATTTACTGGGGTTCCACCTAAAGTTTTTGAAAAACCTGTTGCACGTTCTATAGACATACTAACAACATCAAATGTATGACCTTTTTTATTCAGGCATTTAGCAACCATAGCTGCAGTCTCTCCTGTTCCTATAAGTAATATTTTTTTGGATCCAATCTTCCCAATCTTTTCTTCCGCTAGATTAACAGCTATATCACCTATTGATGTTACACCAACACCAATTCCAGTTGAATTTCTTATATTAGTTGCAATTCTTATACAGCTATCAAATAATTTATCCAATATTTTACCGGAATTTCCAGCTTGTTTAGCACTTGAAGACATATTTTTAATTTCATCGAAGATTTCTTCCTTACCAACAACCACTGATTCTATCCCCGATGCTAATCGTAACAGATTACGATAAACATCAGTGTTCATATACACTTCTAAAGTTTGATCCCAATGATCAATATCAATTTGTTCAAGTTCTGTTAGTGATGTCCAAATTTCTTTTATTTTTTCGATTGCAAAGTATTCTGATTTACTAACTAGAAAAATCTCAACTCTACTAGCAGTTTGAATTATTATACATTCTGAGACTCCATTAATTTTCTTAAATGATTCAGATGCAGCAGAAATATCTTTGAATGAATAATTTGTTATTTTATGCATGGGGACATTTTTAAAAGTAATTCTTGCATTGAGAATATTAAATTTATTTTTAGCCATATCACATCAGTCTATTCCTTAATTGTATCTCTACCACCTTTAGCTGTTCTAAATACATTCATTCCGAGATGATAATTTTCAAATAAATAATTTAATTTTTTTAGATTAGTTTTAGCAATTTCAATTTCTTGCACACTTGAATTTGGATCGTTTAGAAGTCGTTCTAATTTCAGTTTTGCTTCATCTAAAATATCACCTAGTCCAGATTCATAGTTAGAAATTCCTTCAAATTCAGGACTCAATAAATTTTCTGGATTATATTTTGGGGTTTGATCTGTTGGTATCTGTACTTTTTTTGAAATTTCCTCTTCTTCTTGTTGTGTATGGACTGCTTTCAATGGAATACTTCTTGCTTTTCCAAAAAATTCTGGTTCCCCCATCTCTCTTCTGAATATTCGCTCTTGTTTCCGTTTATGAGTAAATTCATCTTTTTTTATTTCACCTGCATGGGCTTTTGCTGCTTCATACTCGGCTTTCCATGCGGCTTCTGATGCTATTCTTGCAGCTTTTACCTTTTCTTTTGCCGCTTCATATGCTGCTTCTGCTACGGCTGCTGCCTCTGATGTTGCTACAGCATCAGAAATTGTTGTTGATCTCAGCGTACCATCATCAGGTTTTGCATCTTTTGCCTCTTCCTTTGCAGCCTCAAATTCTGCTTTTGCCACTGCTGCTTCAGCCTCTGCCTCTGAAAGTGTTATTGGTCCAGTTTCTTTCTGAGTTTCTTCTTTTTTACTTTCAGACATTATGAGTGCTTAAAATCGGTCAAATTTTAAGATTTAGAAGAGGAAATTTTTCAATGATTGATTCTTGATATAAAGTAAATGAATCATGTAAACTCTCACATTTTTTACAGATACAAAGATTGGAAACACTACCCCGATCACATACTTCAGAAAATTCGCAATCCATGCATCCTGCTGAACCATTACAGATAGCACATTTGAGTTCCTTATTTTCTTCAGCACATTTTTCGTGTTTAACTTTACTTTCTTCTTTTAACCAAAAACCAATTTCTTTTGCTTTGATCTTTTTATTACATACAATACATACTCCATCATATTTCATAGTAATTTTTATCCAGCTCATTTTATCAAACTCATCTCTTTTTCAATTATATCATCAAATTCTTCATCTAATTCAAAATCTAGCTTATTATTTTTCATACATAACAACATGATATTCAAAACAAATGTTGTAAATGTGCTTACGGAAATATGTAAATTCTTAGATATTATTGTCGATAAGAGTTTAATCTTTTTTCCATCCCATCTAATTCGGTTTATCATAGGCCAAGAAAGATTAAACTGTGAATAACGAATTGACGTATCAGGTTTGTAAAGTCCTAATAAAATGGAATCAAGATATCTTAATAATCTCCAGTTTTGTGTTTTCATTATTTTTCCATATAACATATCAGCTTTAGATAATATTTCTAACATATATGCAAGATTTTTTTTATCAATATTGCTTGTTATGATACTGGAGTAAAATGCATTAATCTTTTCACGAGGATCAATACGCATAGAATAAAGTATTATTCTAGCTTCATCGATTGAATAAGATTTGAAAAATGAATTAATTCCTTCCTCTATGTCTAATTTCTCAAATGATTTTTCAGTTGGTGGTTCAAAGCCTGTTACGTTAGCTTGTATACTATTGATCATAGAACGTAAGTCTCCTCTTGATTCAGTTACTATTTTCTGTAGAGATTTTGGTTCTAATGATACGCCCTCTTTCTTTAGTACAGTGTTTATGTATAATTGCATAATTCGAGGAGATAGGGGTTTTAGACGTATTGATTTTACTACTTTTTTAATACTTTTCATTTTAGTAGAAATATCAGAATTTGCTGCGAGTAAAATTGGTACTGTTGGTTCTTTTAGAATTTTGATTAAGGTTTCAGCTCCACCATAATCTGCTCTTCCATGTATTCCATCTACTTCATCGATGAAAATCATTGGGTGTCCCAGTAAAGATTCACTACCTAAGATGGGCTGAAGTACATCTTGAATCCTACCTTTGCTACGCACGTCACTTGCATTCAATTCAATTAAATCATATCCAAATTGTTTCGCAGTTAATTTGGCAAGCGTAGTTTTCCCGATGCCTGGGGGTCCAACTAGTAATACTGGTTTTGTACCTTTTTTCCATTTAGTAAACCAATCTACAATATCAGATCTAGCATCCTCATTTCCAACTAAATCAATAATATTTTTTGGGCGATATTTCTCTGACCACATCATACAAATCACTTGGGAAGATTTGACTGAAGATCTGACCAAATATTTTCATTTTGTAATCTATTAAACCAAAATTCATTATAATGTTCCACTGTTAAAAATAAAAATTCCAAAAATTCTCGGTGAGAGAAGTTTTTTGGTAAACTTTCAAGTGCGTTTCTTGCTTCGTTAAGATAAGATTCACTTTTTTTCATGGTTAAATCAAATCCCTTTCTCACATCATTTTCTAATAAACTGTAATACAAAGGCCATGATGGAATTTTTACCGCCTTATCTCGTATTGAATCTTCGATTTCATTACCACATCCAACTGATTCTGAAGCCTTGCCCATTCCTATCTTAAATATTTCTCCAAGAGGTTGCCTTGAAAGTGCCATATTACTACCAGCTGTACCCATTACAGATCTGTATTTCTTATAGCTTTCATCAAGTTTCTCTTCTGTCATAGAAGTAGGATTTTGTTTTAATGTTGCATCAATATATTGCCCAACTCTAGCGTCTCTAAATCCAATTTCAAATTGTTTCAAAACCTCTTCCCCGCCTTTTGCAATTTTATCACGAGCTAATTTCAGGATGTATGGATTCATCAGTTTGTAATCATCAAGATAATCTAAATCTTCATCTTTATCCATTATTCTATCCATCGGTTCGCTGAGATCAATTGCGATAATATGTCCATCAACAATATCTTCTCTAAGTTTTGGATCATTATTATCATGAAAATATTCTGCAGATGCATCGAATAATCCATAGAATACAGGAAAGGTCATTTTTACAAAATTTGAATTTAGAATTCTTAGAACTCTATCATTCAGTATTTCAAAGTTTTCCAGTTTTGACTTGATTGGATCAATTTCTGAGGATCCTAAAATAATATCAGTGGAACCAATTTCTTCTCCAAATTTTTGTTGTGTAGTATTTGGAGACGAGTCATTTTTAATTTGTTGTAAAAGATCATTTGTGAATCTATTAGCAAATTCAGGAAAATTTGTTTCATATTCCTTTTTGTATTTATTAAATTGTCTATATCCTTTGGATTTGAAAAAATACTGCTTAATTATCTTCTTTCCAGATTTGGTTCCTTTTAGAGAACTTTTACTAGTAACAGATTCATCTTTACCGCTCACATCTTGACATTTCTAAATTGGTATTTATGCATTAAAAAAAATTTCACTTAAATTATGTTTTAATTTGTGATTCTTATGGATATAACTGAAATTCTTCGCTCTGTATCAAAACTTGTTTATGAAAATGTCAAAGATCTACCTGGTACTAAAGAGGCGGTATCTGGAGACTTTGGAAGGGGTGCGGGTGGAGATATTTCACAAAATATCGATATTATTGCAGAAAAAACTGTTATTGATTATCTAAAAGAAATAAATTTTGAGTGTACAGTACTTGGAGAAGAATGTGGTAAAGTGGAACTATCGTCAAATCCTAAAGGATTTGTGATAATGGATGCCATAGATGGAAGTGCAAATGCTGTAAGAGGTGTACCGTTTTTTTGCTGTTCGCTTGCATTTGCAACAGATAACAAATTAAGTTCTATTACTGATGCTGCAATTACGAATCTTTCAACAGGGGATATTTATTGGGCATCAAAAGGAAATGGTGCTTTCTTAAATGATAAACCAATTTTTGTAAATAAAGAAAAACCTCTTTACAAGATTGTTGGAATAAATAGTTCGGGTACATCTCCAGAATTACTCGAGCGACTTTCACCGATTTATGAAAAACATCATCATGTTAGACATTTTGGTGCAAATGCCCTAGAGATGGCTTTGTTTGCTCAAGGATTAATTGATATTTTTATTGATTTGAGAGGGAAGATTAGAATTCAAGATATGGCGGCTGGATATCTTTTGATTAAGGAGGCTGGTGGTCTAATATTGGATGAAAACCTAGAACCACTTGACTCGAATCTTAATTATGAAACTAGACTGTCATTTGTAGCAGCAACAGACAAAGAAATTTTGAATGAGATTTTTTCGTTAATAAAATAATGGCGCCCTCGGCGGGATTTGAACACGCG
>CAZCFF010000042.1:0-7314 GCA_964497885.1 uncultured Candidatus Nitrosopelagicus sp. | reverse complement strand
CAACTAATTTATTTGGTGATATACTTTCTGATGAATCAGCCCAAGTTGTTGGTGGTTTGGGTATGGCTCCAGCTGCGAATATTGGGGATAAATTTGGATTATTTGAGCCTGTTCATGGAGCAGCATTTGATATTGCAGGAAAAAATATTGCAAATCCAACTTCATTCATACTTTCAATCAAAATGATGTTGGACTGGATTGGAAATAATTATGCTGACATAAAATGTATTGAAGTTGCCCAAAAGTTAGAGAATGTTGTCTATGATGTTGTAAAAAATAATATTAAAACAAAAGATACTGGTGGGGATAGAACTACTATAGAGTTCACTAAAGAAATTATCTCAAGGCTTTAATCTTTCTGGATCTCTTGGATATAAAATAACTTCTCTTACATTATCAATTCCTGTAATCACTGCAAGCAATCTTTCTAAACCTAGTCCCCAACCTGCATGAGGTGGCATACCCCAATCAAACGCTTGTAGATGCTCGGAAAATTTTGTAGGATCAAGATCTTGCTCACTTAATCTGGTTTTGATCTTTTCTGGGTTATGTAATCTAGTTCCACCAGATGATAATTCTAAATAACCAAATTGTAAATCAAACGATTCAGAAAGTTCAACGTTATCTTCCTTTTCACTTATGTAAAATGGTTTGAGTTTCAGTGGCCAATCTGTTAGAAAATAAAATTCAGGGTATATTTCTCCTAACACTCTTAGATGAGAATCTAAAAGATCATCACCAAATTCTAACTTAGCATCTTTTTTATTCAATTCTTCTAAGGCTTGTGAATATGTAATTCTCTTGAACGGATTATTTGGAATAATAACTTTGTTTCCTATTGCTTCTTGTTCTTTCTTACAATTTTCAGTGATGTACTTGAATGTGTTCACAACAAGATCCTCTAGAACATCCATAACATCTGTATAATCCATAAACGCAGCTTCTATGTCAATACTAGTAAATTCACTCAAATGTCTTCCTGTGTGTGATTTTTCAGCTCTATAAAATGAAGATATTTCAAATACTCTTTCTAGACCAATTGTCATTTGTTCTTTATACAATTGTGGGCTTTGTGCTAGATATGCCTGTTTACCAAAGTAGTCTAGTGAGAATAAGTTTGCACCTCCTTCACTCGCACTACCAATAATTTTTGGTGTGTTGATTTCTATGAATTTTTTTTCTAAGAATATTTTTCTTAACACTGCCAACGTATGATGTCTTATTTTAAAGATTGATGCAGTTTTTTGATTACGCATGTCTAAGGCTCTGGAGTTTAGTCTATTGTCTATATGACTTTCAAGCCTACCAATAGGATCAATAGGTAATGGATGAATGGCATTTGCTAATAAATTAATTTCACTAGCCTTGACCTCACATTCAAAATCTCTAGCTTTTGTATCCTGAATTTTACCAGTGATCCTAACAACACTTTGTCGTGTAATATTCTCGGCTGATTTTATTACATCGTCTGTAAGTATAATTTGTGTGATGCCAGTTACATCACGTAGAGTAAGAAATGTCATTTTACCCATTTTTCTTAAATCTTCCACCCAGCCTCCAAGTACCACTTCTTGACCATTCATAGAGGTGTTGATATCTTCAATATTGTGGGTTCGATTAAATTTCACGTAAATCATTTTGAATTATGATCCATTGAATATATCCTTTCTTGAAAAAATAAAATAGAGTGTTTATTATTATTTTTGATGGTAAAAATGCAAATATCGGATCTATCGGTTAATTATGAAACATCATCTGGGGATGTTCATGCTTTAGAGAATGTTGAATTTCAATTAGAAGATAACGAATCAATTGGTATAGCAGGAGAAAGTGGATGTGGTAAAAGTACTCTGGGTTTATCGATCATAAAAATGATCCAGGGAGGGAAAATTATTGCGGGAGAAATAACACTTGGTGAAAAATCCATATCAAATATGTCAGAATCTGAATTTGATGATACCATACGCTGGAAAGAAATTTCTATGGTATTTCAGGGTGCTATGAATTCATTAGATCCAGTTTTTACCATCGAACAACAATTTGATCAAATTTTAAAACAGCATGATTTTACAGGTGATTTTCAAAAAACTATGCATAATTCATTAGACACGGTAAACCTTTCACATTCTATTTTAAAAAAATATCCTCATGAGTTAAGTGGTGGTATGAAACAAAGGATAGTTTTAGCTATGGCATTGTTGCTTGAACCTAAATTTGTTATAGCCGATGAACCAACTACAGCACTAGATGTCTTGATTCAAGCACAAATCATCAATTTATTAAAAAGTTTGAAAAAAAATGGAGTCTCAATTATGTTAATTTCACATGATCTTGCAATCCTATCTGAAATTGTAGAAAAAATAGGTATCATGTATGGTGGGAAAATGGTTGAGTTTGGTTCATCAACAGAAGTATATCATAAACCAAAGCATCCATACACAAAGGGGTTATTGGATTCTATACCAACATTACATGGAGAAAAAAAATTAAAATTTATTCCCGGGAATCCACCTAATTTACTTTCTCCAGAATCCGGATGTAGATTTTTTGATAGATGTCCTGAAGCTATGGATAAATGCAAAAAAAATCCACCAAAAATTAAAACCGATTCTGGCTATGTGTTATGTTGGCTTTATGAGTAACTTGTTATAACATTCAAATTATCATTAGAAGGTTATAATTACGAGTAATCAAGACTAATTTTTTTATGATTAGAAATAGAATTAGTTTCAGAATATTATTTAATTGATGTTTATTTGTTATTTTGTTTTGATTCGCATTCATCTGAACAGTATTTCGTTTCAGGTCTAGATATTAATCGACCACATTGTGTGCATGTCGAATACATATTTTACATATGCTATAATCATTAAAAAATCTGATCGCTAATACCATGTTTTCAGTTTGATCGCTTTAAATACTAACTTTTTAATTTCTACACATTGGACCTTTTGGATATTTTTCCTTTTGCTCCTGAAATTGGTTATATTGGATTAAGTCTTGTTAGTTTTTTTGGTTCATTGATTCCTTTTGTGCCTATACCATCGTTTGTTTTATTAGCAACAATGGCAGTGGGTGAACAATTTAACATTCATGTACTAGTTTTATGTGCGGCATTAACATCTGCAGTTGCTAAACAAATAATATTTTACCTAAGCTATGGTGGTAGAAGAATCATTTCTGAAAAAACTAAAATCCGTATGAAACCATTTCAAAAATTGGTCAAACGTTATGGTGCATCAGCAGCATTCGTGGCGGCTGCAACACCTATTCCTGATGATATAGTTTACATTCCATTAGGATTAGCAAAATATAATCCAAAAAAATTTTTTGTTGCAACATTATTAGGAAAAATTGTTCTATGTTATATCATCGTTTTAATTTCACATTATATGGGGCTATCAATTCTGGAACCAATTCTTGAGGATGTGGATGATCCAGCACCAGTTTACATTGGAATTATTCTATTTGGTGTAATTATGACAATAACTGTCATCCTACTTTTGAGATTAGATTGGGCAAAAATTTTAGGTAGAATAGCACCATGGACACTTGAGAATAGTGAGGATGATTAAATCTGAAAACTAAAATTCCATAACTTATCAATTCCTTTTGTGATACCAACTCTAGATTTTTTGAAAATTTTTTTTGGTTTTACACCCTCTGTGATGAAAACATCAGATTTTTTTGTTAAATCAGTACCATATTGACTGGTAGAAATTTGCATAGCTTGGGTTAATTTTCCAGGTCCATTTGTAAGGTTTTGAATATTAGTATTTTTTCTATTTTTCAACATAATTTTGATACCATCTTGAGGATAAATAGAACGAATTAGTACTGCACCAGCTTCATTATTTTTAGTTCTAGCCACAGCGTTAAGCATAAAATAATTACCATAGGTGAAATAAACATATGCTCTTCCAACCTGACCAAACATGGCTTTGTTTCTAGTAGTTATTTTATTTACTGCATGACTTGCAGGATCGTGTTTACTTTTGTATGCTTCTGTTTCTGTTATAATACCAGATAATGTTTTTTTTCCAATAATTCTTACTAAATTTTTTCCTAGAAGATTTTTTGCCACCTTAACTGTGTCGTTATCATAAAATTCTCTTGGCAAAATTTTTGAATCAATCATTTTTTTTCAAGTTTTCCACAATTTTTACTAAATTTTTTATATCATTTTTAAAAACAGTCTCAAGTTTTTTGTTATATATTATTGCAGCTGGATGAAAAGTAACAAAATATGTTTTATCATTTTTATCAACTATCTTTCCATGATTTTTTGAAATTTCATTACCATTTAATATAGAATTATAGGCGGTATTTCCCATCAAACATATTATAATTGGATTAATTGTTAATAGTTCTTTTTCTAAATACACACTGCACATTTTTTTTTCATATTCATTGGGAATTCTATTTTTTGGGGGTCTACATTTAACAATATTTGTAATGTATACATCTTCTCTGGTAAGTCCTGCATATCTCAATGCTTCATCAAGTTTTTTACCAGCTGAACCAATGAATGGCTGACCATATTTATCCTCAGATCTTCCTGGGGCCTCACCTATGAATACAATATCAGCATTTTCATTTCCTATACCAGGAACAGCATTTTTTCTATTTTTACATAAATCACATTTATCACATTTGATAATTTTTTCATTAATAGTCTTAATTGATAAATTACTATTCATAAATTATAATTTTATTCCATATTCCTAAATCTTTGTGTAAAGTCTTTAGATACCTAAATTATTGTATTAGTATGGGTCTGATCCACACAAATCATTACTTAGATTTTCCATCAAATGCTTGGAAGCAAATATCTAGTAACCCAACAATTTTTGAGGCGATTGTTGACAATGCAGTAATAGAATTACGTGATACAGGTCATAAAGAGCAAAAAATTGTTTTCAAAAACGGTGGTCAGATAAAATATATTCGTTCTATTGGGAAATACAGATTAAGTTGGGATGATGAAGATTTAGTAACCTAGCTTTATGCAACAAACTTGAACTTGGCTTCATTCTTTAAATCACCTTGTACCACTTTTAAGATGTAATCACCACCATTTTCCCATCCACCTCCACCAGCTATAATGAGTGTAGAAAATATACCATTATTTTTTGGTGTAATGTTTTCACTCCATATTTTCACACCATTTGAGTTTTCTATTGATAATTCAACTGATTTACTATGGGAGTTGGTATCACCTGATATAGAAATAATATCAGCTTTTTGGTAGGTACCTTGATCAAGATTTACCAGTAATGGGTTGTTTGGTGTTGAGCTCACAACTGTGTCTGTTACATTACTCTGGTTCATTGCCGAAAATCCTACAACAGCAACTATTGCAATTACTGCAGCTATTGCAATAGGAATAACTAGTTTTGTATTAAATGATAAACTAGTTTGTGGTTGACCCTTTGAGACCAATTTTTGTGGTGTAGATTCGGCTTCATCAACATAATCTTCTTCAACGGAAGAAGATTCATCAAATGGTTGGTTTCTTAGATATTTGGTAATTAAGGAACTGACATATTTTTTGTCATTAGCAGTAATAAAATTGTCATGTTTTATAGTTTCTCTGATCTCTCTTAATTTATTTTTGTCACCATATCCAGAACGTATCAAATCATCAAGATCAGACATAAATGTCATATTTTACCTGATATACACTCTTTAATTAAAATTCACTATTGATAGAATCAATAATTGTGTAAAAACGAATAATTTATTTAAAATTCATTAAATTCATTGATAATTTTTGGGTTTGATTTCAAAAAGACAAGAAATTTTCTTAATCTTTTGATAGTTTTTGGATTTAGGTAATGTTCCATTCCTTCTACATCTTGATTTGCAATATCTTTTTTTATTCCTAAGATCTCAAAAATTTCTAATAGTGTACTATGTTTCTGACGAATTGCTTCTGCAATTTGATTACCCTTAGATGTCAAATTGATTCCATGATATTTTTCATATTCAAGATATCCATCTTTATCTAATTTTTGTAACATTTTTGTGACACTTGGAGGACTAACATTCATGTGTCTTGATATATCTAATGTTGTTGCATATCCCTTTTGTCCAACCAACTCTGAAATGATTTCTAAATAATCTTCTCTCCTGATGTGTGACTTTCTATCTATAGATTGATTTGCGGCTTTGATTGAATCTAGTCTTTTAGTGTCTTTTTTCATTCTTTAATTTATGCTTGCACTAGTATAATTTTCTGCCTGTCATATGGCTTGTAATCAATTTTTGACCGTCGATGGACGTGGATTTCACTTTGTTCTTTATGTAATTTTCTTCATATATTAGATATGGAGGATCCTTTGAGAAAACATCTTGCCAAATTGAAGGCAATAAAAGAATCTGCCCATCGTAGAGCTGAAATGTACTCTGATTTGAGTAAATTAGATGATAAGCACGCTATGCGTTCTTTGGGTGCATTAAACAAAGCTCCTTCACCAGGCAAAAAATTCCAAAAAATTGGTTTTATAATGCTGTGGATTCCAGAACCAACTGGAATTACCTGTGCAGTTGGCGGACCAATGATTTTAGCTGGTCGCTATCTCAGTAAAGTATACAATGATTCAAAAATAACTGATGTAGGAGAAAATACCAAAAATACCATCTCAGATATTCATAATTTCAAACAATCATTACTATAAGATTTCTTTTAGTTTTTATGCAGAGAAATATTATTGTAATATATGGTCACAAGAACACATGTTTTAATTCCAATCGCTGCAGCTGCAGTTATTGTTGGAGTTTTTGGCATGCTTACTTTTCCTACAGATGTGAAGTTAGAATCAGTTGAATTTCCACGCGGAACTATCCAACTTGATGATAAAATTTTGGAGGTGCAAATTGCTGATAATGATGCATTACGTGCAAGGGGTTTAATGTTCCAAGATCAAATGCCTTATGATCAAGGAATGTTATTTGTTTTTGATAATCCTGGACTACGTCCTATGTGGATGTTAAATATGCAGTTTCATTTAGATATTATTTGGTTCGATGAGAATCAGAATGTAATTGGTATAGAGAAACATGTTCCACCTTGTATGACTACTGTAGAAGTAGTGACATGCAGAGAAAATGGTGTCTCACGCGATAATGCAAAATATGTATTAGAACTTACTTCTGGTTTTGTTGACAACTTTAACATTACTGATAAATCCAAACTAGAACTGATATCGATTTAATATGTTTGAAGAGATTTGGTTAATCCCTTTAGGATTCATTGCAGGAATATTGGGATCAATAATTGGTTTGGGTGGAGGAATAATTATTGTTCCCGTA
>CAZCFF010000041.1:0-7678 GCA_964497885.1 uncultured Candidatus Nitrosopelagicus sp. | reverse complement strand
TGGCACGTACAAAGCTGATGATTGGAAAGCTTGCTGCAATGGGAATGATTGCTGGAGTTCCTGCAATTTTTGGTGCATGGGTTGGTGGATTTTCTTATTCACCTTTGGCGGCAGTTATCTTTTTAGCAATAGGTACTGGTGCAATATTTCAAGTAATTGTTTCAATAATGAGATGGATACAAAATGAAGAAGGCAGGATCTCAAATGGCTCAGTGCTGGCAGGTATTGCTGTAGGGATGATAATTATGTATATTACAAGTATTCTAATCTGAAATCTATTCTAATTACTTTTCATCGAGCAGCAATTTGCTTTGTTAATATTTCGCATTGCCCACCAGATTGAGAATGATAACGCAGCTATAGATACAAATTTTAGCTCTAATCCTTGTAGTGGAAAAATTGCTAACCCACCAACAATACCTAAAACTGCTGTTAGTGATGTTGTGCATGCTGGGCAGCCAGGCGTAAATGCAGCAAGAGCACCACCAAATATTGCTGAGGAGCTATTTTTTTGTAAATTCATTCTTTGTGTTTTGATATTGTATACAACTAAAGCAATATTGATCCCTCCCAAAATTGCTACAATGATTGTTAACCCAATAGAAGCTGCTAGATACTGAGGACTAACAACAACATCAATTGCAAAGTGATTCAGAGCACTTGATAGTGTTAGAAAATAGTATACTAAACCAAGCAAAAAACCAGAAATAATCGCAACTAAACCATAATTTTTTTGCCTAAGTATGTCTTTGATTTCTAATTTTAACATCATATTCTATTAGTGATTATACTTATTAAATTCTTGAATACTAATTCCAGATTTTTTCTTTAAACGTCCACTTTTTGTTTAGTATAAAGTTACTAGAGGCAGCAATAGCAACTGCAAATACAAGTGCCACAGGATAAGTAAACTGATAACTATCAACTAACATAAACACCATTCCAAGTTGGATGAGTGCCCCTAACGAACTAAACCCTACAAATTTTCCGTACTGCATGAGAGTTTTTTTAACTTCAAAGTCCCTGTCGCTAAATGTCCAAATTTTATTCAGAATAAAGTTCGAAGACATTGAAATTATTATTCCTATGGTGGTTGCATGAATATACCAAAAATTCATGGTTGAATCCAAAAACAGAAGTGATGCTAGGTAGTTGATCAAAAGCCCAGATGCACCTACAGTGTAAAATCGAGATGCTTTGGAAATAAAACGAACAGAGTTTCTTGTCTCATTATTTTCTGCCTTGCGACCATATCTGTACAATTTCCATACGGATTTTACATAATCTAACATCGTAGAAGAATCCAATTTACTAGATCCATGTACTCTATTTGTAAACGTGTAAGGAATTTCTTTTACTTTTACATCCTTCGCCTTCACTAAAATTTCTAAGAGCATTTTGTATCCAATGGCATCAAATTTTAATCCATCAATAATTTTTCGTCTGAATGCAAAAAATCCAGACATTGGATCTGATTGATTTATTCCAAGACCCGTTTTCGCAATTTTTGTTGCTGTCTTACTTAACAATTTTCGTTTAGATGTCCATCCTTTGATAGAACCACCAGTCATATAGCGTGACGCAATTGCAATATCACATCTAGATTTTTTAATCTCCTCGATTAGCCTTGGTATTATTTTTGGTGGATGTGAAAAATCACTATCCATCACAACAATGGTTTCTCCACTTGAATGTTGTATACCATTGAGGATTGCAGAGCTTAAACCATTCTTAGCTTTACGATGAATAACATCAATAGTATATCCAACCTTTTCCTTCATTTCATTTAGATAAGATTCTACAATTTTTCCTGTTCCATCAGGTGAATTATCGTCAACAACTATTGCTTCAGCAAGCAGATTTTTTGGAAGGTGTTCTCCAATTGATTTCAAAATTTGGATAATATTCTTAGATTCGTTATAAGTTGGAATTATTATGGAAACCTGTGCATTGTTGCCTAGTCGTGAATTTTGCATGTTTGTTCAACTGAAATTTTACTCATTAATATTTTTTATGTAATACATTTCTTTACAAAGTTTATCTATTTTCACCAGAAGTTAACGAATTGCCAGAAAGAGATCTGACAAGTTATCTGATACCTTACGAAGAGAATTTTTACCATATTCTTCAACCAGCAATTTAACAGTCTCAGGATCTGTTAATCGATATTTGACTTTGGCAAAAGATTCTTTACAGTTTTTACACTCACGTGTATCACCTATAATAATATCATCTATCAGGAGTTTCTTTTTGTATATCGAAATTGTGGCAGGAGACTTTTTTACACTTTTGATCATTTGTGTAAAAGTGCAACATTCTTTCTTTAACAATAATTTTATGATTTTAGATGTAGTAGGTTGTCTGAGTCGTTGTAATAGACGTGAATTTTTGTTATCAATACTAACTGGATAATATCTTGGAGTATTATTATCATATACAAGCTTGATATTTTTTTTTTCTTGATTCTTCCGTATATGATGCTGCAGTACACCATTTACTAAACCAGTTTGATTTTTAAGTTCAAAGAAGCGAAGGCCAGGATATTTTTTTACTGCGTCAACAACTAATAGGCTATTTGATTTTTTCATCATCGTAGATGATTTTTATCCTGTTTATAACTATTATTCCAGAATACAGCTATCGCAAAAAAACCAATCATAATAGTTAGCACTACATCAGTTGTAAGTGATGACCTCTCGTGTACCCTATCATGTCCTAGATCCTCCGTTAGCAGATAGATTGACAGCAATGTAAAAGTTAGAAATGCAAGTATTGTCCAAATCATTCGTTGATTTTTAGATATTTTATATGAATGGCAAGCAATAATCACAAGAAATGTACCAAATGTTATAGAAACTATGTGTACAACTTCATGCTCAATCAGTTCTACAGTTACTACTTGTCCAACAAAGAATGGACTGATTGTAGCAATCGCTGTGAAACAACCGATAATACATAGAAGATATATTCTATTTTGTAAAATTGGCACTATACTCAAGGCATGATCTAAAATCAATCTGATATAATAAACTTGAAAAATTTTTATCACTGTACTACAAATTTCAGGCTTGATATCGTTTTTATGCGTATTTTTCAAAGAAAATTTCAGACTTTGGTAGAAATAGCGAAAAGGAATATTAACAAGGGTATGGGATTCTGATCACATGAAAGTGATAACACTAAGTTCTCTTGTAGTACTTTTTGCAATAGCATCAATGGTAACAATTGCACCAAATGCTTTCGCAGATCATACTACTGCAACAGTAACTAACGCACCAGGATCATCAACTCCAGGTTGTGAAGAAACAGCTGATGGCTGTTTTATTCCAAACACTGTAACAGTTGATATTGGCGGTACAGTTACTTGGGAGAACGACGATACTGCAGCTCATACATCAACAGCTGGTTCAGCAACAGAAGGACCAAGTGGTGTGTTTGACAGCAGTTTAATCATGGCAGGTTCATCATTTTCTCACACATTTGAAGAAGCAGGAACATTCGATTACTTTTGCATGGTTCATCCATGGATGGTCGGAACTGTAATTGTTGAGGCAGAAGCAGCACCAGAACCAGAACCAGAACCAATGGAGGAAGTACATGAAGAAGAGCACATGGAAGAGGAAGTACATGAAGAAGAACATCATGAAAGTGTACCACCAACAATGTCTGTTGGCTCAACTACAATGACTGGTAATACAGGTGCAGGCGATATGATAGACTTACTACACTGGAACATTAGTGGTGGTGACGTCTTAGGTATGCATGTTGATGAGGAAGCAGCAAGTCTCGTAATTGAAATGACTTCAACAGATGATGGAGAATTATTCGTTGCACTAGATGAAACCTATATTGGATCTGACGATGGAACATTCTTTATCATAGTAGGTGGTGAAGAAAGCAACGATTATGAGCAAGCAGGAAACGATCTATTCATTTCATTCCCAGCAGGAACTGAAAGTATTGAGATTGTTGGAAGCTATGCTGTTCCAGAGTTTGGAACAATCGCTATGATTGTACTAGCTGTAGCAATAGTAAGCATTATTGCACTAACTGCAAAGACAAGAACAACTCTAATTCCTAAATTTTAGGAAGTTCTTTTTTTATTTTTTTATTTTCTTTTTATCATTGCGATGATAGCTAGTATAACTCCAGCTGCACCAAGAGATAGTCCAAACACAGCAAAGTTGTATGCTGCTCCCTCATCAGAATTTGTACTAGTGCTACCTCCCGCCTTTATTGATGAAATGTCTTGTTGAAGAGATGTTACAGCATTTTTCAAAGCAGTAACTTCTTGTCCTGATGATGAGGCAGATGTTGGTGGAAAGTCAAGAATAGATGTGCTTTCAACATCTTCTATGGGAATTATTATATCTATTTCAATACCATTGATTTCTCCTGTTAACTTTACTTCAAGAGAACCTGTCTTTGTTGGGATTATTTTTGCATAATAATGTCCAGGTCTAGGATCAGTGTTTATGTCAAGTACCTTAGAAGCTCCACCAGAAATAACAGTCGCCTCTAATTTTTTAAATGCATTAAGCACACCGGTGGACACGCCCTCAACATCACCAGGTTCTCTAACATCAAAGGTGATAGAATTCAAAATACCCACTACTGGTGGCTCATCTTGCCATCCGGCTTCAATTTCGTAGGGATCCACTTGAACAGTCGTATGTGCATATGCAAAGGTAAAACCAAATCCAAAAACAATCAAGCCCACAATTGCAAAAAAGGCATATTTCACGATTTGCAAAACAAATCCATGTGTTATTATCTTTACTAAAATGGTACAACTTTCGAATTGACAATTCTTTAAATTATGAATAAAGTGGTTTTATGTAAAATGAACAAGTTACTTTTTCTATCTTTTTTGATATTGATTATAGGTATACCATCTGCGTACGCCCATCCTTTTTTGCTTGATTCAGACCCAGGACAGGGACAAAATGCAGCAATTGGTACAACACAGATCATTACTTTTTATTCTGAAGCTATAGAAATTGACTTTTCTGAACTCCAGGTCTTTGATAGTAATGGAAATAAAATTGATAATATGGATACATCATATTATGATGGAGAAGATTCTCTAATAATTACAACACCACCGCTTGACGACGGCATCTATACTGTAACAAGTAAAGTTCTTTCAAAGATAGATGGTCATTTAGTACAAGCCGCAATTATCTTTGGTGTTGGTGAAGCAAAAGTTGATCTATCACTTCTAGAATCACAAGACGAATCAGAAACTACATTTCTACCTGAAGCTGTAGCAAGATTTCCAGGAATGGTTGGTCAGACAATTGTTTTAGGATCTGCAATAGCAGCTATTGCAATATGGGGTACACAACTGAAGCATTTCGGAAAAGAGAGTCGTGTTTTGTTGAGTCAGGTGTATCGTTTGAAGTTTGCTAAGCTTACTGGAATATCTCTTCTTGCAGTGTTTGCATCTAATTTTATTATGTTAGGTATTCAAACCATGAGGCTTGAAACATCACCTATGAGTGTTATAGACACTACATTTGGTACTACTTGGTTAATTCGTATGATAATCACTTCAATTCTTTTAGGCATCTGGTTTTGGATGGAAAGAAAACCACGTCTTTCAACTAAAAAACATATACCCATGCTTATCGTATCATTGATGCTAATATTTACAACAACAATGATGGGACATGGAGCATCAACTGAGCTTTCTGCACCAATCATACTTGATTATGTACATAATTTATTGGCATCAGTATGGATAGGCGGTGTAATTTTCCTTGGTTTTGTATTATTACCCACACTTGCAAGTCTTGATGGAACACAAAAATCAAAGGCAACTCTTGCAATATTGCCTAGATATTCTGGAATGATTATAATTGCACTTGGTATACTAATAATTACTGGACCCTTACTATTATGGTTCTTAGAGAGTGATGTATCATCTCTGACAAATTCAACCTATGGTTCATTGATAATCGGAAAAATATTGTTAGCTATAGTAATGATTGGGTTTGGAGCATTTTACCAATTTAAGATCCAAAAACCAGCTGAAATAAATCTAAAGTCAGGCAAGACATTCACATTTAGCAAACTATCAAAACTACTCAAGGCAGAAGCTATGGTTGGTATTGTACTTCTTGGAGTTGTAGCTTTACTTGTCAATTCTTCTCTTCCTGCAGGTGAGATTCAGACAGTGGATGCACAGGATATAACATTTGGATTTTCATCAAACTTATTTTCAGAAAAAGCCAAATTCGATGTCTTACTTGTTCCTGCAAGTGTAGGTCAAAACACAATCAATGTTTTGGTTTCAAATGTTTCTGGAGAACCGTTATCGGATATTTCTAATCTGAAGATCAAGGTTTCTAATCCGCAACGAAACATTGCACCAATCGAAGTTCCAATAGTTGAACAAAAATCAGAGAATGAAACACGATTTGAGGGAGATATTACATTTGGCTTTGCTGGAACATGGCAGATAGAAATTGAAGCACAAAGAACTCAAGCGGCAAATGAAGGCATTATTTTTGATATTCTAGTCAAACCAACGCTTTCTGAGGTTCGTACTGAAATTACTGAATATGATTTTCCCGATCCTGACTCCGCTCCACTTTATCCCAGATTTGATGGCGATAATACAATATGGATTAGTGATGCTGCAAAGCCTCAGCTTTGGGAATTTACTTTAGATGATAAACAATTCAAATCGCATGAATTTAACGGACTTACTACAATATTTATCGACATAGATCAAAACGGCAAGATTTGGTTTACGGACACACCAAATTCTATGATTGGAAGTTTTGATCCAAAAACAGAAAAATTTGAAACTATTGAAATTCCATTACTAGATATAATCTCTGAACAGTCAATACCAATTGCAGTTAAGGCTGATTTTGAAGATAGAATCTGGGTTGCACTAGTAGACAAAAATAGACTACTAGCATACAATCAAAATACTAACAAATTTGACAAATTCCTTACAATTGAAACAGAAGAATCTGGTCCATCTGCACTGTTAGTTGATGATAGTGGTAATGTATGGTTTGCAGAAGCATTAGCAGGTAAGATTGGTGTTGTTGATTCTAAGACTTTTGAGATTACCGAATTTGCACCAGACCCTCCATTGGCTGAACCATTTGCTTTACTGTTTGATAAATCTGGTTCATTATGGATATCTGAACACATCGGACCGGGAATAACAAAATTTGATCCAGTTTTAGAAACATTTGAACGTGTAAAAGCTCCCAACCCAGAGTCTCTTCCTTTTGGTTTATCTATTGATAAATATGATAACATTTGGTTTGGACAACATATCGTAGATGAATTAGGAGTATACGATCCCTACAATGAGCAATTAATCGAAGTTACTATCCCAACTCCTGAAAGCTTTACGCAATTTACAACATCGGACAACGATGGCAATATTTGGTTTGTTGAACAAAGAGGAAACAAATTAGGGATGGTATCAATTTCTAGTGTTCCTAATCCAACAAAAACTGTGGTAGGTGATACCAACGAATTTAATTTTAATTATACTGAAATTGTATCACCACTGATTGCAGGAGGTATTATAATTTCATCATTATTCTTTGTCAAAAGTGTTCATGATAAAAGAAGAATTGATGAATTATTAGAAAATGATATTACGAAATCGTCATGATTCCGTTTGATATCAGCCATTGAAGACCAG
>CAZCFF010000040.1:0-7811 GCA_964497885.1 uncultured Candidatus Nitrosopelagicus sp. | reverse complement strand
TCCCAGGCTGTATTTCTGTTTGGTCTGGATTCTATCTTTGTTAGGTTTATTTTGTACATCGCAAACTCCTTGATGATTTGATATAGAGCACCTGCCTCATGCTTTACAGAAAAAATAATGGACGTTTTCTGCTTTGAGGAAGTATTCTGTTTGAATGTGACTGAATTTTTATTAGATTCTTTAGAAAAGACCAGAAATCGGGTATAGTTATTTGTATTATCTTCAATTCCTTCTCTAATTACAGGAATACCGAAAACCACTGCAGCATTCTTACTTGCAATACATGCCACATTATTCTTATTCAGATCTTTGATAATCTTAACACTTCCAGCAGTATCATAAGATGGAATAGTTTTCAATGAATGTTCTTGAATGAACTTTCTACATTGACCCAATGCTTGTGTATGGGAATAAATTGTATCAATATCTTCAACTGAACCAGTTCCAATCAGACAATGTTGTATTCTATGATATATTTCACCAACAGCTTCAAGATTCACTGTTACTAACAAATCGTTACTTTCACCCACACTTCCTTCAAGTGAATTTTCAACAGGCAAAACAGAGTAATCACTTTTATCATTTTCTGTATTTTTTAATGCATCAGCAAAAGTGGCGCATGGGATTGTATCTATTGTATTACCAAAGAAGGAAAGAGCTGCAGCTTCACTATACGCTCCCCGTTCACCTTGGAACGAAATACGTGTCATATCTCACTCTCTCATTTTTAAAAAATTGCTTTGTAGAAAATCAGTTGATATTTTTCTATCATCTGTCCAACCACATTCGATACATTTTACAATATCACGAAATAGTACAACGTCCTCACCACACTTTCTACATTTTGTAAATAATACTCCTAGTTCTTTATCCCGTATTGTTGCATGTACAACCCCATTGAGAGTTCCTAGTACTCTTGCTTTCACAACATCTTTTATTAGAGCAGGACTTCTGTTACGAAGATTTCTAATTGAACAAATACATTCAATCTGTGATTTTACCGGTTTATCATTTATGTAATTAATCAACACTGCAATCATCGATGGTGTGACCATTTCAATTGTACCAATAATAATATCATCAACATTTGGTACTGACAAGACTTTTTGATTTTCTACATCAACTAAACGTTCTTTTTTATTCATTTGACTTTTACCAACTATTGTAGATCTTACCAATCCATCATCATCATAGCTGTTTTTACCTGCGTCATATTCTTCAACTACAGCAATTTTATCACCTGGCAGGACTGTATCTGACATGTTTAGTTTTTTAAATTATAATTATTAATTGTTTACAGCCAATGATTTGTCTGAAAGTACTCACCAATCTCTTCTTTTCTAAGTATCTTTAAGAGAGATAGAGCTTGAGGAGTTGATAAGACTGGTTTATCAAACTTGTTATCAGTTGAAATTCTTGGGCATGCTACTTGAATAAACGCACCAATATCCTTTAGGTTTTGTAACCTTTCATTTGTGATATCTGTAAGGGCTATAAGATGAACAGTTTTGCCACAATCTTCTAATTCTTTTTTTAGTTTCAGGGCAGTCAATTTAGAAAGTTGACCTTCTTTCAGCCCAACTATCACACCAAAAATTTCAACATCAGTAGCTTTGTATATTTCTAAAGTAGCTCTCCTTTGCATTTTTTTAGCAAATTCTGTTACTTCTCTTACTTCGTTGAAGTATGGATCTAAAATGTAAGTTGGTTTGTTTGTAGCCAAAGCAATACCAGCTGCATGGAAATTACTCTGACCTAAAAAAATATTGGCATCAACATCATTTTTAATTTCTGTCGCAGGATAGAATTCACAACCAAAAACTTGTCCATCATTAAGCTGTCCTTTTCCATTTCCAATTTTTACAACTACTCCATTATTTTCTAATGTTTTAGCAATATGGTCAATCTGATGAAGATACTGACTGTCTGTTAACAACGAAACTGTGTTTCCTTTAAATTGTTTAACACATTTTTCTACAACATTATCAAATGGTATATCATCATAAGCATCAATCATGTAAATATTTTTTTCAAATATTTCTAGTTTATTGGTATGACCTATGTTGAATAATATTTCAGCTTGTAAGACATTTGCTCCTACCGAATTCAGATCACATGAGCCCCAAGTGGAATCTGCAAGAAGATAGGCTGGAATTCCATATTTTTGATTGATTTTTAATGCAAGATCTTGTACTTTTGGTAATATTCCATCTGGTCCATTTAGAGCTACAGAAACTGGTTTTTTTGTTTCTATGATATCAAAAATTTTTTTCTCATCAATTATTATCATTTGTATTATGACAAATCCCATGTTTTTAATTTAAATCAAGCTTAACTGTCAAAACCCAAAAATGTAAGAATATAGGGTAAAAAGTAATGAAAAACAGCACTGTAATTCATGTAGGAATAGATGACACGGACTCACCCAAAGGCATGTGTACTACTTTTCTTGCATACAAAATTGTTAAATTTCTTGAAAAAAATAAAGTTCAGTTTATAGATTATCCATCTTTGATCAGATTTAATCCCAACATTCCATGGAAAACACGAGGTAATGGAGCTGTCAGATTAAGTATCAAAACTAACAATCCTAAAAAAATAAAAAATAAAATTACAAAGTTTGTGGATGATTATTCAGAAACAAAAAATGGTGCAAACCCAGGTCTTGTTTTTTATGAAAATGAGACAGTTACACCATCATTTCATAAATTTAGTGAACTTGCACTTTGGAAATTAATCAGTAGAGAAAAAGCTAAACAATTTATTTTAGAACATAAAATTGATTCATTTTATCTAGGAAACGGTCAGGGTTTGGTTGGAGCAATAGGTGCAATTGGATACAAATTTTCTGATCATACATTTGAATTATTGTCATATAGGAAAAAATCACAGTTTGGAAAAAAAAGGATAATTGTTAAAGACAGTGTAAAGAATATGCAGTCGGTAACTTTTCCTGAGACCTTTAACAGCTATGATGTTGAATCTGATAGAGCTTTAATCACTCCACACGGACCGGATCCTGTATTTTATGGTATACGGGGAGAAAACGCTGAATCTGTGGTGACAGCATCTAAAATAGTAAAAGCAAATGAAAAATTAGATGGATATATGATATTCAAATCAAATCAAGGAACTTCAGATCATCTAAAAAATGAATTAGATGTAAATGATTTGAGACCTTATACATCTGGATTTTTAGCTGGTCAAGTATGTAGCAACCCAGTCATGATGCAAGGTGGGCATGTATTTTTTTCAATCAGGGTTAATGGTAAGAAGGTTAAATGTGGGGTCTATAAACCAACGAAAATTACAAAGATAGCACAGAATCTTATTTTAAATGATAAAATTCGAATTGGTGGGGGAATTAGAAAAGCATCAAAAAATCATGAAAGAATAGTTAATGTTGAATTCTTGGATGTAATACAATTAGCAAAAGACATTCAAGTCAGCAACCCAACATGTAAAAATTGCAATAAGAAAATGAAATCCAAAGGAACTAAACAAGGATTTGAATGTACTAAATGTGGAAACAACTCATTCTCAAAACCCATCTCAGAGATTCCACGAAAAATAGAATGTAAGCTATACTTGCCTGTTATGTCGGCACATCGTCATTTAACACGACCATATCAAAGAATCAAAAAAAGAAACAAACAGACCAGATTTGATACTTCATCACCTTGGTTTTGTGTTTATTAGAAGTAATATTTTATTAGTATATTATACACAAATTTTGAATCTGTTTATTCTCTAATAATATAATGATAATAACATAGATATCACTTAATGTAATAAATTAATGCGAAATATATTGAAAAAACTATTTTGTTTATTAACAATAATCATTACCTCATTTCTCTTAATTGGAACTCAATCAACTCTAGCTCTGGATTCATCCCCAAAGCCTATACCAGAATGGATAAAAAATAATGCTGGTTGGTGGGCGGAAGGAAAGATTTTTGATGCTTCATTTATTGCAGGAATTCAATGGCTCATAACGAATGATATCATAACTGTATCTTTTACTGGAGAAGAAGCAAAAAGTGGATATGAAATACCAAAATGGATAAAAAATAATGCTGGTTGGTGGGCTAGTGGAGAGATTCCTGATTCTGCATTTTTATCTGGACTTGAATGGCTTATAGAACATGGAATTATTATAGTAAATCTTCCTGAAGTTGTTGATCCGTATGATGTAACTTTCTCACCAATTTTTTCAGATATTAAACAAAAAAATCTGGATTATGTTACTACTTCATTCTTTCATGTCTTTGGTGATATAGATTCGATACAAGTTATTGACGGAGAAGAATTTTGGGGCGCAATATATCTAGGTATCAACAATGAACTAATGGATGAATACAACGAGGTATCTATATGGAATAATCCTCAAGACGCTGTAGTAGTATACCCATTTTTTACTAACGCAGCATACAATGAACCTGGTTTTTATACATACTTCAGAGGAGAATGTGATACATGTACAACAACACCATTTGCCAATCCTGAACTGTATTTTGCCACAAGTGGAAATGCGGTTCAGGCTTTGTCACTAATGGGATATAAAATGATAAGTGATATGTCTATTGATAAGAATCCAGACATACTAAAAAAATATGATAAAGTAATCATGTTACATAATGAATATGTCACACGTACAATGTTTGATGCAATAACAAATCATCCCAACGTGATCTATCTTTACCCTAATGCACTTTATGCAGAAATTGAAGTTGATTATGAGAATAATCTTATAACACTCATACGAGGACATAATTATCCACCAGAAGACCCAGTATCAAATGGGTTTGATTGGGAATTTGATAATACCCATCCATATGAATATGATACAGAATGCCTTACTATGCAGTTCTACAAGATTGATAACGGTTGGATGACAAATTGTTATCCAGAACAAGTATTCGCTACTTCTACCAATGGTACATATGAAATCTTAAAAACGATCAAAGAATTATAGCGGGGAGTAGATTTGAACTACTGATTTTCGGGTTATGAGCCCGACGGGATGACCTGACTTCCCCACCCCGCTGAACAAAAATTCTTTATGCGCTATATACGCCTTTATCAAACTCGGAATAATTATTAGGATTCATACACTCAGTTTCTTATGGATAAACGAATTAGAATTGCTGGAATTATAGCCGCGTTAATTTTTGCTGTGATAATATGGGTTTCCCCATCTAATCCTCCACCCATACCAGCACCTATGACAAGCTCAGGCAATGAATTTGTAGAAATTATAGCTACAGATTTAGAAAAACCTTGGGGCATTGGTTTTGGTGACGATAAGATATTTCTCACAGAAAAAGATGGGCGTGTTAGAATCATTGAATCTGATACTTTACTTGATGATCCATTAATCACATTAAGAACTGCAAAGGTTCCAGATGGCGGATTACTAGGACTTGCAGTCCATCCACATTTTAGCGAAAATCATTTTCTTTATCTCTATTATACATATGAGGAAGATGGTACATTATGGAACAAAATTCTTAGAGTTTCTGAATCTCAAAACAAGATTGTTGAAACAAAAACAATCCTTGATAAAATTCCTGCCTCTACGTTTGTCAACGGCGGTGTACTGAAATTTGGTCCAGACGAAAAACTCTATGTTGGTACTGGTTCGATATCGGATTCTTCTCACGGTTCTCAAGATCTGAAATCATTAGAGGGAAAAATCCTCAGATTAAACGATGATGGAACAATACCAGACGATAACCCATTTTCTGATTCCCCAGTCTTTTCATATGGTCATAGAGATCCGAAAGGTATGGCATGGGATGAACACGGAAATCTTTTCATGACGGAAATTGGTCCCACAAAAAACGATGAAATTAATTTGATCCATGCAGGAAAAAATTATGGTTGGCCTGAACATGAATGTATAGGAAATGAAAAATTCATTGGTGCACTAAATTGTTATGATCCTGATATTGAGCCAGGTGGTATCATATTTTATTACGGAGATAAACTCGACATAAAAAAATCTCTTTTAATGGCTACATTGAAGGGTTCAAACCTATTTAGCCTCGAAATTGATGAAAATGGTCTAGAATCTCAGACAATAATACTTAGTGGAGTAGGAAGGATTAGAGATGTGGCTCAAGGCCCAGATGGTTATATCTATTTAATAACTTCTAATACAGATGGAAAAGGTTTTCCAGATGGTAATGATGATAAGTTATTGAGGCTATTAAAATAAAATGAGGGATTCGTCAATATCAAAATTTTTTGAAAAAACTCTAAAAGAAAGACTTGGTATTGTGGCAGATTTTTCTGATCTATCACCAGACGAGCTAAAAATCATTGAAGATGCTACTGGAGGAATCTCTTTTGAAAAAGCTGATAACATGATAGAAAATGCAATAGGAATATTTTCACTGCCATTAGGGATTGCAACAAATTTTAGAATTAACGATAAAGACTATCTTATCCCAATGGTAATTGAAGAACCATCAGTGATTGCAGCTTCTTCTAAAGCTGCGAAAACTGCTAGGATTCATGATGGGTTCAAGGCAGAAGCTGATGAATCATACAGTATTGGACAAATTCAAGTAGTTGACACAGATGTTCAAGCTGCAATACCTAAAATTATTGCTGCTTCTCATGACATCCTAAATCTTGCCAATCAACAAAGTAACACATTATCAAAATTGGGAAAGGGTGCAAAAGAAATTTCATGTAAAGATATAGAGACGGATTCTGGTCACATGTTAATTGTTGAATTATTGATTGATGTCGGAGATGCCATGGGTGCAAATGTAACAAATACTATGTGTGAAGCTGTGGCACCAATGATAGAGAAATTATCGGGAGGAAAAACTCTACTTCGCATTCTTTCCAATTATTCCACAAAAAGAATGGTTCGTGCTTCTGCTGTATTTGACAAAGATGACATTGGTGGAGAAGGAGTTGTTGATGATATGATCTCAGCTTTTCAGTTTGCTGATAACGATATGTACAGAGCAGTAACTCATAACAAAGGTGTAATGAATGGAGTGATTGCTGTAGCTAACTCAACAGGACAAGACAGCAGAGCTATTGAAGCTGCTGCTCATGCATATGCATCAAAAACCGGACATTATCGCTCTTTAACTAAATGGGAAAAGGATGACAACGGAAATTTAGTTGGAAATTTTGAATTACCGCTTTCTGTAGGTATAGTTGGTGGAGTTATTCAACATCATCCAATTGCAAAAATTTGTACAAAGATACTTGGAGTTACTACTGCGCAAGAGCTTTCGTGTGTTATTGCGGCAGTAGGCTTGGCTCAAAATTTTTCTGCTATGCGTGCTTTAGCTACAGAAGGAATTCAAAAAGGTCACATGAAGCTACATGCAAGAAAGGAAAACCAAAATTCATAGACAGATCGCATTTATATAACCTTAAGATATTATGAAAAAAATTGCACCAGTAAAATTTTCAATTCCTAAAGGAAGCCTAGAAGAGGCTACGTTCAAGCTACTAGAAGAATCATGGACAAAAGTCAGGCGTAGATCAAGAACTTATCGTGTATTCTTGGATGATCCAGATATTCAAGTCAAAATGCTTCGTCCCCAAGAGATTCCAACCCTAGTTGGAGACGGTCTGTATGATGTAGGTATTACTGGACAGGATTGGGTTGATGAGAATAAGGCAGATGTGGAGAAACTACTTGATTTAGAATACGGAAAAATTAAACTCGTAATTGCCATTCCTGATAGTTACAAGTACAAATCACTCGACGACATGATTTTAGCTTATGGAAAGAAGAAAAAGACACTTAGAATTTCATCAGAATATCTTACAAA
>CAZCFF010000039.1:0-7872 GCA_964497885.1 uncultured Candidatus Nitrosopelagicus sp. | reverse complement strand
TGTGTTTGTTTCTGTGTTTGTTTCTGTGTTATCTGTTGACATATTGATTTGAACATTAGGTATAATTTAAATCAGATCTAAAAATACAAATGATATTCAGAATATTTTTACCTCTTGTTATCTATAATTAATTCATGAATGAATCAAAAATAGATAAAACTGAAATCTCAGAACATATTCATACAAAAAACCCAGAAATTATCAAGAAAATTATATCAAAACTAGATGATCAGAATATCCAGATAAGAGGTGAAGCATTTTATTCACTTTTTCTTAATGAAAATGATATATCAGATATTTTGATTGATGGTTTGAATTCAGAGAGTAACAATATCAAAGGTTTTTCGTCTCTTATTTTAGCAAACAGAGGAGATTCTAATGCAATACCATATGTTGAACAATTGATACAGGATAGTAGTAGTATGGTAAGATCTTATGCTCTTGGTGCATTGGCACATCTAAATGCTCAGCAATCAATAAATCTCATCAGAAAATGTTTTGATGATGAAAAGATTGAAGTGAGAAAGAATGCAGTTCAAGCATTTTTTAAGATAGAAGGTAAAATTTTTGATAATGAGGTTGAAAAACTGCGTGAAAATGCAGATGAAGAATTGATGTTTCTGCTGGAAAAACATAAAAAATGTTGAATGGACCGGAAGGGATTTGAACCCTTGACCTCACGCATGCCATGCGCGCATCCTACCAGGCTGAACGACCGGCCCATAGTAAAACCATGATTTATCGACCTTTTAGCATTTCTAAATGGATAATAATTTAGGTTAGCCTAAGAATGAGCACAATATTTTTAACCATAGCGGATGGGATCATCAAAGTATGGCGATAGACAAAAAAGCTGTTATCACGTATGTTCAATTACTGAAAGAAGATTTAGCGGTTTTTAGACTTGTTCCAACTGATGGTGTAGTCCCAAATTATGAAGCAGGTCAATTCATTACTGTAGGCTTGCCAATCCCTACTGAAGATAATAAGATTATTCGTAGAGCATATTCAATCGCTTCACATCCTGAAAATAAAAAATACATCGAATTGGTGATTAGATGGGTAAGAAAACCACTACCTGGTCGTGTAACAACTGCATTATTTAATGCGGGTGAAGGTGATGAAGTTTCCTGGATTCCACCCACTGGTGCTGCTTTAAAAATTAATGAAAAGATGGGTGATGGTAGTAAGGATCAAAGAAGAATTGTTTGTATAGGTGGTGGTACAGGTATTGCCCCATTCATGAGTTTTGCTCGACATCTTCATGATAGAGGTGATAAAAGAGAGCTTGTAGTTCTGCATGGTTCTAGCTATGTTGACGAATTGAGCTACAAGGATGAATTAACAGCTTTAGATCAAGAAAGTTTGGATAGAGGTCCTAACAAATGGAACTTCAAATATAGGGCTTCTATTAGTAGACCACAAGAATGGTTCAATAGATCTTGGACTGGTCAGACTGGAAGGGTTGAGCAATTTTTGAAACCAACTAGTAATGGAAAATCTCCTCTTGAGGAACTTGTTGGAGAAAAGGTTACTCCTGATAACAGTATATTTTATGTGTGTGGTTGGCAAGGAACGGTTGATGGTGTTCTGGATTATGTACGGCCAAAGGGATTCTTATTAGAAAAGGAAAAAGACAAAAATGGAAACTTTTCTGTCAAGTTTGAATCATACGGATAAAATAACTAAAAAATAATGCTGTTTGTTTTGATTATCTTATAGGGATAGCTTGGTATACTGCCAGCCTTGGGTGCTGAAGATTATGGGTTCAAATCCTATCACCCCTTCCAAAATCAATCATTGAAATATGACCAGTACTAAGTATACACATTGAGTATTGCAATATATCTTGCACATTTGAATCCGGTTACAAATGCCCATGTGGAAATTATTGAAGAGTTAAAGCAAGAAAATAAAGTAGTTGTAATGCCTGTACGTTTTTTAAAAGAAAAACAGGAAATTAATAGTAAAAGCTTTCCATTTAGTTTTGAAATAAGAAAAAAAATGATTGAATCAGTATTTGGTAACTCGGTAAACGTTTCATCAAACTATTCTTTTTATGCTCCTTTCAAAAAATATTTTCCACCACTAATTTCTCCAAAATCATGGTCATTAAGAAAGGAAATTTTACAAGGAATTGAAAGTGATTATTTTACATATACAGGAGATAAGGCTGAAGGTCTTATGCTCAAACTGTACAGATTGAATCCGAAGGTCGGGATTAGAAAATCCATCTCAGCAAAAGATGTAAAAAATCAGATATACGAAGCAGTTCAAAATAATAATACCGAATGGAAAAAATCTGTTCCTCAGGAAGTTGCTAGAATAATTAGTGAAAATTGGGATATAATCAAAAAATTTGCCTCCGGAGAAGATATGACTACTAGAATAGCAGGCATGAAATTCCCAAAAGAGGGTTACAATTCAAAATAGATTAATTATAGATTATTTTTCAAATTTTTGTGAAATTTTTGTTTTCTAAATATGTATGGTTTGATGGTAAGTTTGTACTTACAACCAAAGCTAAAGTTCCGGTGACAACACATGCAATACATTATGGAACGTCAATATTTGAAGGAATTAGAGCTTATTGGAATTCAGAAAATTTACATATTTTTAGATTAAAGGAACATGTCAAACGGTTTAGAAATTCAGGAAAATTTTATGATATCACATTAAATTTTACTGATAAACAAATTGAAAATGCAATAATAAATTTATGCAAAAAAAATAAAATAAGAAAATCATGTTACATTAGACCATTTTATTTTGTTGGTGATTATGGAATTAATCTACATGTTACAAAAAAAGCACCTACACATGTATCTGTATTTAGTTTTCATTTTGGTGATTTATTTAACAAGAAAGGTATTACTGCAACCATATCAAAATGGAGAAAATTTAGTGACATGTCAACTCCTACACAGGCAAAGATGGGAGGAAATTATCTAAATTCTATTTTAGCAACACAGGATGCTAAACAAAAAGGGTTTGATGAGGCAATTCTTTTAGATCAACATGGAAATGTAAGTGAAGCTCCTGGTGAAAACATATTTCTAGTAAAAAATAATCAAGTGATTACTCCACCATTAAGTTCCTCAGCACTTGATGGGATTACACGGAAATCAATTATTACTATATTGAAGGATATGAATATCAAAATAGTAATAAGAAAAATTAGAAAAAATGAATTGAATTTAGCTGATGAGGTTTTTCTTTCTGGTACTGCTGCAGAAATTACACCAGTTATTAAAATAAATAAGAGAAAAATTGGTACTGGAAAAGTTGGAAACGTTACTAAATTGTTAATGACTACTTATTCAAACATCGTAATGAATAAAAGCAAAAAATATTCTAAATGGTTAACTAGGGTGTATTGATTGAAGATTGTTCAAATAGGTACTGGTGGTTGGGGTAAGAATCATTGCAGAGTTCTTTCAGAACTTGGTGTTCTTTCTGCAGTTTGTGATAAAGACATGCACCTTGCGGAAGAATTTGGAAAAAAATATTCTGTTAATTTTTATAATTCACTTGAAACATTATTAGAAAAAGAAGAATTTGATGCTGCGTTTATCTGTACACCAACAATCACACATGCAGATATAGCCACAAAATTAATCGAGAATAAAAAACATGTTTTTGTTGAAAAACCCCTCACGTATTTATCCGAAGATGGGCAAAAACTTGTAGATATAGCTAATAAAAATAATGTAGTTCTAACTTGTGGTTATATTGAAAGATTCAACCCTGCTGTTTCTACTGTAAAAGATTTTCTTACTTCAAAAAAATATGGTGAGCTGATCAGACTTGAATTTTACCGAGAGCATAGAATGCCACAACATATCAAAGATGTTGGGATTATTTATGATACTGCGGTACATGATATTGATACCGCGATGTGGTTATTCGGTAAAACACCAGAAGTTGTTTTTGCTATAGCGGGTAAAATTAATCATGAGCACGAAGATTTTGCTACAATAATGCTTGGCTTCAAAGACAACAAAACTGCCACTATCTCTTCTAATTGGATAACTCCAACACGTGTGAGAAATTTTAATGCTGTTTGTACTGATGGAAGAATATTTTCTGATTTCATCACTCAAGGAATTAGAATTGAGACAGATCATGGTACTGAAAATCCAAAAAATGAAAAAACAGAGCCATTATTATTGGAGATAAAAAATTTTCTGGATGCAATAGAAACTAAAAATGATATTAAAGTGAAAGCAGAACAGGCTGTTAATGTCACAAAAATTGCTGAAGCCGCACTTCTATCTAGTCAAAAAGGAATACCCATTTATCTTGATATAAAATGAATAGAGAAATATTAGAAATACTTGCATGTCCTATAGACAAATTTCATCCACTAGATCTTTTTGAATGTAAAACTGAAACTGAAAAAATAGTAGAAGGTGTGTTACACTGTAAAAAATGTTTGAGGTTTTTCCCTATAATAGATGAAATTCCAATCATGTTACCAGATGATCTGAGAGATAAAAAACGTGATCTTGAATTTCTACAAACACATATTGAACAATTACCACAAAAAATAGTTAAGGAAGCACTACCATGGCACTTGTGAGGAATTTTGGTTTCTAACTATATTTCTGATAAAGCTAAGATTGGCAAAAATGTAAAGATCTGGCATTTTGCTTATGTTGGAGATAATGTTGAGATTGGAAATGATGTCAAGATTGGCTCCTTAGCACATGTTGATTATAATGTAAAAATTGGAGATAATACGCTCATTGAAGGATTAGTGTACATTCCACCACTCACTAGAATTGGCAAAAATGTCTTCATTGGACCAAGTGCTACATTAACCAATGATCCATATCCACCTAGTGAAAAATTAATCGGTATAACAATTGAGGATAATGCAATTATTGGTGGTCGAGCAGTCATAAAGGCTGGTGTTACTATTGGTAAAAATAGTGTAGTTGCAATGGGGGCAGTAGTTACCAATAATGTTCCTCCTGATACAGTAGTAATTGGTGTACCTGCGAAGGCAAAATACTCACGACAAGAATATGATAAAAAGCAGAATGAGTGGAAAAATACTTGAAGTGATTATCTAAGATTTTAGTTGTGATCTAAATATCCAATTCTTAATTTTTGTAAGTACTAAAACCCAGATAAATATTAAAAATAGTGCAAGCGATATTTTTACAACAGAAGTTATTTTTGGATCAATATTTTCAGGAAATGAAATTGGTCCAATGAATATCACCATTAAACCACCACCTATCAAAATTAAAATCCACATAGAAAATATGAAGGCATAAATTTTTACTGATATCAAATTTTTACCCCCATAAAAAATGCTGTTATCACAGCTAAAATTCCACAAAATATGGACAGCTTGAAAATTTCAGTGCCAATTTGTTTTTCTGATAATGGTAATTTTGCAATAATTAGTCTCACAAGAGTAATTGGTGCAGTTGTATCATCTGTGGTTTTTAATTTAAAATCATCTGTATGTGAAGTTGGATTTTTAATTTCCCTATGCTCAACAATTCTTTTAACACTAGTAAGAAACAAGAAAGAATTGATTACTGCTGGTAAAATTGCAATCGCAGAAATTACTTCTACTTGACCTACTATGGCAATTACACCGTATGTTGAACCCAATACTAATGCACCAGAATCTCCTGGAAATATTTTGCTTGGAAATTTATGATATTTATAAAATCCAAGAGAAGCAAAGGCTAAACATAAACTTGCTATTCCAATTTCATAATTTTGCATAATAAATAATGAAATTGCTAATGCAAAACTTGCAATTGTGACAACACCACTAGCTACACCGTTGAGAACATCAATCGAGTTAATTGTATTTCCAGTGATAGGAATCATAAAAACTACTAATGCCAAATATAATGATGGTATTTGGACTGAACCAAATAATGGGAAACTTAGATTTGAATCATAAGCTCCCAGCAAAAGTATTGGGGCTGCACAAAATGCTAATGCTAGAGGCTTGAACCAACCTCTCATTACTTTTCTATCATCTACCAATCCAACACAAAATCCCAAAACAGATACAATAATCACAGCCAAAATCTCTGAAATCGGGAAAAAGATATACAAAGTAATTTCTGCTGCAACGAGTCCAATAACTATAGGAATGCCTCCTGGTCTAGGAATCATAACATCACCTTTTTTGTTTGCGTCTTTTACTGTCAGATTTTTGCTTACTAATGCTTTAATGAAAATCGGGGTTAAACCATATACTGAAAAAAAAGCAATTGATGAGACGATTATGGCTATGATTATTTGTTCTTGCAATTATCTTACCTTTTCTATCTGTGACTTGATACTTTTTGCAATAATCATGCCAATTTTATCTATTGCTGCTAATTTATCAAGTGAAATATCTCTCAAAGATTGACGATCTATTAGCTTTTCATGATACAAAATTTTTGCACGTACACGCCCCACATTTTTGATTTCTACTAATTCAAGATATTTTTCTGGAACCCCGTATCGAATTCGTTTTCTGATAATATCCAATTCATCAACAAGAATTTGATTTTTCCAATATCTAGCAATTTCTCTAAAAGCATATACTAATTGCATGGCATTTTGCTGCATATAGTAAATATCACCTGGCTCGGCATCAAAATTTTTAGACATATCAGAAAAAGTCATGGCATCAATCCAATAATGAAGAATTAGTAGACTCTTGAAACAATCATCTTCTTGGAATTTTTGTCCAGTGTATAATTTTTCATGTTCATTTTTGATTATGATTTCATTCATCTCATATGGGATTTGTGGGTAAAATTCAGGAAGATTAGTAATCATATGTAATATACCAAATGTATGTTTAGCACCTTTAACATAATGTTCAATGTAACCAGTCATTTCAAATGCAGTTTTGGGATCCAATCTTAGCCAGAAAATTTTCTCGCCAAATGGTGTAGGCTTGAAACTGTTTTCCCCTGTGATCACATCATAATCTTTTAATTTTTCTAGTTGCGATGAAATTTTTTTTTCTAAATTATCATCATCGTTGATTTGGTAACCGCCAAAAGTGTGAGAAAAGAATTTGTTAATTTTTTCTTTGGATACTGCATCAAAAACAGATGATGTTTTGATGAAACTTAGTAAGTGTATTCTTAGTGAACTATCTTCTTCAAGTATTTGCGATTCTAATGGTTCTGGTTCACCATCTACGTAATGCTCTATGAATGAATAAGGATCACCTTTTGCGATAATTATTGATTCACCTTCGTCATCATATTGTGGTCTTCCAGCTCTTCCACACATTTGCTTGTATTCTAAAACACTAATTTTGTCCAAACCATTTTGTGTATATCTCTGTACACTAGGTATAACAACTCTACGAGCAGGAAGATTTACACCGGCAGCCAGGGTTGGGGTTGCAGTTAAAAGTTTGATATGTCCATTTTTGAATTCAGTTTCAATTATTGTGCGACATCTTTGGTCAAGTCCTGCATGATGGAATGCTGTACCATTTTTTACAGTGTCTGCTAATTTTTTAATCAATTTTGTTTCATCTTCGTTATCTTTTGGGAGAATTTTCTTTGATATTTTTTGTAATTCTTTCCTTTGATCCTCTACCAACGTTTTTGCAACATTTAGTCCTGCCTCAGTTGCAGTAGCAACTGAACTTTTTCTTGTCATAGTAAATATCAGACACTGATCTCCATTTTCTATTGTATCCAATCCTAAACCAATTGCTGGTTTGGTATGCCTAGATTCTCTTTTTTCATTAAGATTACCTTCAGAATATTCACTATCTTGACTGGTCATAATGGTATGATTTGAATATACTGCTTCAATTAGTGGTACAGGTCGCCATTCACTCTCAACCAGCTCACATTTCAACCATTCTGCAAGTTCGTT
>CAZCFF010000038.1:0-7949 GCA_964497885.1 uncultured Candidatus Nitrosopelagicus sp. | reverse complement strand
CACATTAACTTAGAAAACACCACATTTCTTGTTAATACCACATACAAACTCGATCTTTTAAGGGTTCACATTTTTCGATAGAGAGTATACGCTCAAATTTATTTTTTAGGTGGACGTGCAAATTTATTTGATATATTATTATGGTATTCTATTGGAAGTAAAGGTTCTTTTTGCCTTCCAGTTAAAATCCCAACAACTGTATCATCTTTTTTGATTATTCCTTCACCTAGTAATTTTTTTACACCTGCAGGAACAGCACCAGAAGCCATTTCACAATCAAATCCATTTAAACCAACAATTGACATACCATCTAACATTTCACTATCTGTTACAGATGTAACAACACCATCAGTGAATTCTAATGCACGTAATCCCTTCAAAAGATTGGCAGGTTTGCCAATTTGTATCGCAGTTGCTTTTGTTTGTGGTCTAATTCCATCATCGCTCATTTTTGAATAATACTGATCAATTAATTCAGTATTAGGATCTCCTTTATTCCATCTTAATTCAGTATCTTCAAATTTTCCATTGTATAAAATATCTAATGTGTTTGCACCCTCTGCATTAATAACAGCAATACGTGGAATTTTTTTAATCCATCCCCATTCATAAAGCTCCATAATACATTTCCCACAACTTGATGTATTACCTAAAGCTCCACCAGGATAAACTATCCAATCAGGAACTTCCCAATTCAAAAATTCTAATGCACGATATGGAATAGTTTTTTGTCCCTCAATACGAAATGGGTTAATCGAATTGACCGTATAATTACCTGATTCTTTCGAAGCATGAAGGGATTTTATAAAAGCGTCATCAAAAGTACCTTTAACATGTATCATTTGTGTTCCAAATTGATACGCTTGGCTAAGCTTACCAGGTGAAATTTCTCCTTCTGGAATATATACATCACATTCCATGTTTTCATTTGCAGCAAACATACCAGCAGAAGCAGAAGTGTTACCTGTTGATGCACATATTATTTTTTTTGCATCAACCATTTTTGCATGTGTCACAGCAGCTGACATACCATTATCTTTGAATGACCCGCTTGGATTATATCCCTCAGGTTGTAGCATCAACTTTTCATTATCAATTCCAACAAATGAAGCAACTTTTGACATATGATATGGCTTTGATTGCCTACCTTCAGATCCATCTAATGACACAAGATTTTTTGAACATTGATCTAAATCTTCAGTATCTATTTCACAAAAATTCAAAAGTTCACGAAATCTCCATACCCCACTTTCATTGAATATGCTTCCTTCTGGGTTTCTTCTTTTGTAAAAAACTTCTTTTAGATTAGTTGATGGGGTATTTTTATATTTTACATCTAGAAGATTGCCACAAGAACACTTGAAATCTGTAGATAAAATAGGATATTCCTTTCCGCATTTATGACTAATGCATTTCAAATATGAGTCTGCTTGCAATATGCTGATTTAGTTTTTGAGTAATTTAAAGATAAGAAATAAGATATTTATGCAAATTTGATCCAAATTACTAAACTTTTTGAATGGCTATCTACAAGAAAAATTGTTTTGGAGAACTTTTCTGAATATTTGAAAGGGATTATGCGACAGATTTTAGATTCATATGATATAATTGTTAAATTAAATGATGATCCAACTGATTTGGCAATTATAAAGAAAGAATTATCAAAAATAAGAGGACAGTTAATTGTATTAAAAAACAAATTAAAAGGTAAGGAATACCAATCGGATGATTTAGTCACACTCTATAAAATCTCATTATATTACACAGAAACTTATGATTTTAACAGAGAAATTAATTTATTATCACAGATTTATTACAATGATCCTTTACGATTAAAAAATTTAAGATTAGTGATAATTGAGTCATTAAATGATAAAAAATTGATTGAAAAGTTTCAAGATATTTTTAATAGATTATAATTTTACATTGTCATCTAACCAGATCTTAGATGAAAATTACTACAACATTTACATTTATTTTTTATACAGTCATCTTCAGTATAGTGTCCACATATTCCACACTCGCAGTGTTTTACCATACAATATATTACACTAGTTAAATATAACTAAAACGTAGCATTTATTTCTGATTTTAAAGTTAGATTATCAAAATATCAAACATTTTATTTTTTTGATTTTTTAGTTGTTCTTTTACTAATTTTTTCTTCCGTTTGCTTTTCAATCTGAGCAGCTTTATCATCAACTATTTTGATAATTTCTTGTATTAATTCATCTAAATTTTCATCATTTATTTCTGGTTCAACTGCACTAGAAATTTGTTTGATAGTTGATGAAATTTCAGCACTAACATGTTCAAAACTTTCTGGATCTTCATATGCAGTACTATAAAGTGATTTTAAACTATTTACCTGATTTATTGTCTGATCTGTTAACGTAAGACGATAATTATTCCCAGCAATTTTTAGATTTTTTGTAATCATATCACAGATTTTTTTATATGCTTCTTATACTTTTTCTTCTCTAATATAATCAAATTATTATTCAAAATGTGATATAATCTAATGATGCTGCATCAGTAATTAGTATTGTATGTCTTGTATTTGCCACATATCCATTTTTGATCTCTTTAGTTGGGACCCATCTATTTGTAGATGTATAGTGTCGTTTCTCCATTAATTCTCTTTCAATAGCCTCGATATCAAATTCAGCTTCTTCTACTGCTTGAGTTTTTAGGTGTTTTATAGTAACTAATACCTTGTTTACCTTTACACGATCACCAAATTTTGTTTCCAATGGAGCTATTTCATCAGAAACTTCAATTATTTTTATTTTCATTTCTTTATCACCAAATGCATTATGACTAACTAACAAACGTTCATCAATAAAATCATCAAAATTGATTTTAGGCTCCTCTTTAACAATAGGCTTGAAACTAGGTTCTTCCTTAACTTCTTGTTGTGATTCATTATCTAAACCTCTTTTAACCTCAAGATAATCCATTGCTGTTAATCCAACTGCTTCATAGATTGTTCTGTTAGGAAAATTACGCTTAAACCAATCTCTGTATTCTGGTTCCTGAATGTATCTTTTCAAATATTCATGTGGGTCCTTGTTTTTATCTACAAAGTTTAATGTAGATTCTATATGAGACTCCATTTCATTAGCAATAATTGATGCCTTTAATCCCTCTTTTGGGGCATCGTTTTTATCATCTACTTTTGGTTTTGATTTTTTATCATCATATTTATTTTGAATTTTTTTAAAATAGCCTTTGATATTCATAATTTATGTTATATTTTATTATTAAAAAATGATTACATTTGGTTATTTTGTTATTATTTGATATTTGGAGTTAAATGGCATAGATAAATCACTAAGATGTAATTTTTTTCGTTTACCATTAGTTGATTCATATATTTCACCATTATACGTACAAACACAATTAACAGCCTTCTTCTTATTACCCCATACTTTGTAAAACTCACGTAGTTTTCTACTTTCATATTTGCCTGTACCTATTCTTTTTTTCGATAAAAATTTGAATGCCAAGATAACTTTTCTTGTTTTATAAACTTCAAAATTGTTTGTCCATTTTTGGCATCTTTCAATTTGATCATATGGTACAACCAATGTAGTGCCAGTTCCAGATTTTGCCTCTATTGTGAAAATTATGCTTTTTGGGTTATTAACAACTAAAACATCAGGTAATGCAACACTAGGAGATCCTAGCCGAAATGCCTTCCATCCTTCAAGCGAATTGAATCTTTTTACCAATGTATCTTCCCATTGATAGCCCCTTTGTCTTCTGGTTTTTGCAATTTTTTTATAATCTTTAATCAAAAATGACATACTAAATCATATTTTTTAAGGATATAGAATAGCTGGTAATTATATTATCAACAAGACTGTTAATGATCGCTATTACATACATTAAATTTCAAAAATTACGTAAAAATGAATTTGTATCCTTGATTAAATGAACATTCACTCAATTGGATATGTTGCCCAATTTTGACATTAGTATTTTTTGTATTTAATTTTCCCATAATACGTATAGTTTTTTCAAATTCAGCAATACAAAACACATTGTTTCCTTTTTTTGACCATTCTATTATTTCTCCATTCTCAGAAATTTTTCTCCAACTTACATTACCAAAACAATTATCACAGTAATCACTTGGAGGCCAAACAATTTTCTCACATTTATGGCATTCACTAGTAACAAAATTCCCTTCTTTTAATTCATTTTCAAATTTGTTCATGATTCAAGAATCAAAACTGTACTAGATGTTGCAGCCGCAGACATATTGTGAACAAGACCCTTGTTTGCATTAGAAACTTGTCTCTTTCCGGCTTTATTTTGTAATTGTTGAGTGATTTCCACTAGCTGTGAAATACCAGTTGCTCCTAATGGATGTCCAGCTCCGATTAGGCCACCTCGTGGGTTTATCTGACGATTCTCAGTATTGAACAAATTTCTAACAAATTCTGCACCGGTTGTATTCCTTGTTAAGCCAAGATCTTCTACAGCCATTAATTCACATATAGAAAATGCATCATGAATTTCTGCAACATCAATTTCATTTGCTGTGGTTTTAGCCATATTATATGCAATATCTGCTGCATTTTTTGTAGTATCCAAATTTGTTAAATCATTTTTAGTAAAACTTGCAGAACTAGTTTTTTGACCAATACCAGAAATCCACACTGGTGAATCTGTGAATTTTTTGGCAACATCTTCTGATGCAAGTACAATTGATGAACTACCTGAACATGAATATGAACAATCTAACATACGTAAATCGTCTGTGATACTTTTTGAATTCATTATTTCAGGAATTGTGTACGTCTTATGTGAATATGCATGTGGATTATCTAATGCCTGCTTATGATTTTTCGCTGAGACGACTGCTAATTCTTCTTCTGTTGTGTTAAATTTTCTTTTATGAGCCTTCGTAAACATAGAAGCCCAATAAATTGGATGTGTGAATTCACCTCTTGATCTGTCCCAATCCAAAACTTGTCCAGGATTATCATTTCTATCAGCCCCAGCCACCAAAATAACGTCAGCTAACCCTGATGCAATATATGAAAATGCAGAAACAGTGGCAGCAGTACCAGAACTACACAAATGTTCTACAGTATGAGAAATTTTTGGTTTTATACCTGATAATTCTGATAAAATAGCTCCAAGATACTTTGAATTATCATTAGTTGAAACTATTACTCCATCAATAAGATCTTGTGAAAGATTATCAGTTGTGTTGAATATTTCTTTTGTTGATTCAAGTAGTAGTGACTCAATTGGTATCTTATCAGTTGAGAATTTTGTACTACCATGTCCAACAACTGCAACTTTTTTCATCTAGATTCCTCCGAAAATGTTGATGTTACCAAATCAAATGATTCTTGCACATTACCTATGGGGTTAAATTGTATTATAGGTAAATCTATTCCAGTTTCATAAAACTCTTGTAATTGTTTTTTACATTCATTAGGTGTACCAGAAATACAAAGTTCCTTTACCATAGATTCAGGTATTAATTCAGAGTTATTATTCAGTCCAGTTTTCTTATATTCCTCAAAAATATTCTTTGTTTCATTTTCAAATCCATTTGAGGCTAGAAATTCACGATAAATTTTTCCAACCGAAATATAAAATGCCAGTGTTTTTTTAGCACGGTTTATGGCCTTTTCAGAGTCTGGATGAACGCATGTGATGATCTGAATAGACGCATCAATCTTTTTCTTAGCCTGCATTAGTTCAAGTGTGGATTTTAGCTCGTTTTTTGGTCTAAGATAAAAAATTACACCATCTGCAATATTCCACGCAAGTTCTACCATTTTTTGGTTCACTGCAGCCAAATAAATTGGAATATTATTTCTAGGAGGTTTGATTAACAGTGAAAAATTTTTCAGGGTGAAAAATTCACCCGAATGATTGATTGTTTTTCCAGCAAAAATCAGTCGTATTATTTTTACATATTCTTCCATACGTTTAACTGGTTTTTCGAATTTACTTCCATGAAAGTCTTCGACTAGTGGTTGGCTACTTGTTCCTAATCCTAGAATCAGTCTACCCTTAGATACAGTGTCAACCGTTACGGCACCCATTGCAATCAAACTTGGGCTCCTTGAATAGATGTTGACTATTGATGAACCAATTTTTGAAATGGGATTTTCCTTACTGGCTAGACTAAGCATTGAAAAATTTTCCATTCCCCATGTTTCTGGAATCCACATAGTATCTGGTTTTAATTGACCTAGTTTTTTTGAGCATTCTAATACCTGCTCAATTGTCAATAATGAACCCAAACTATATGATAATCTCATACCAACCATTATTTTTTAAAGTATTTAGAATATTTTTTAGATTTCATATCATTCGAGCAAATTTCAATATCTTTATGCGAATCAATAGAATGCCATAGAACATTTTTGAATTTGACTGTGCTTAGTGAGTTTTTCTTAGCAAGTTTTGGAAATATCAAACCCTCCAAACTACCCTTTCTTGGTAAAATTTTGCCTATGCTTGCATCTAAGTGATATATTCCTGGATTCATCCATATATTTTCAACATCAGTTTTCTCATTAAACCTAACAATTTTATTTTTATTAATTTTCATAGTTCCAAATTTTGTACGTAGTTCAATTGCTGCTATGCAGTTAGGTTTGTTTGTTATTTTTTTCAGGTTAAGATTTGTGATCACATCACCATTAATCACAATAAATGATTCGCCAGAAATCATTTTCATTGCTTTTTTAATTGCACCTGCTGTACCTAATGGTGTTTTTTCAATTGAATATTGTATTTTACAACCAAAATTATTTTTTGATTTAAGATACCTCTCAATCTGTTTTGACTTGTAACCATTACATAGAATAATATCAGTAATCCCATATTTTTTTAGATATTTTATTGACCAACTGATTAAAGGTGTATTATTGAGTGGGATTAGAGGTTTTGGAATGGAATCTGTGATTGGTCGTAATCTTGTACCTCGTCCGCCTGACAATATCATTGCTTCCATAAAAAATCTCACTCACAAACTGAATTAAAAGTATGTTATCTAATGCTTCTTTTCTTCGGTCAAATAATAGTGCAATTCAGTATAACAATCTGTACAATAATCTTGTTCGTCTGTATGCTCACAATTATACACTTGTGGAACTTTGTTTTGGCATTTTGTACAAATTGGCATATTAACTAGGATTTTTTTATCTTCAACGCACCTAATCCAATTTGAATTAGACCCACTACTAACAATGGAACAGTCTCCATAAGTGGATTTCTAGCTGTTTCTTGGGATTCAGAAGAATCTGCCATTCCAATTACTGTTACACCACCAATTATTATGAGAATACCAGCAATGATTATCATTCCACCAAGTCCTTTAGATGAATCATTTCGTGCAATAAAATATGCAATAATAGGCAAGATCATAGCAGGACCGCCTAATCCATATCCTCTTGTTTTGTGATCAAATGGCAAAAATCCTTCGCCTTGTTCACCAAGTTCGCCATCAACATTAACACCTGCTGCTACATCGGCACCGTAAATTACGAGTAAGGCTATTGCAATACCTGTGATTATGATTGCAGCTGCTTTTGCCATACTTGGCTGAATCTTAGAGAATTAATAAATTAAGCTAGCTAAAAAATTTCATAAGATCTTTAAAGAAATCAAAAAATGACCAGCCTTTTGCTACACACATATCATCTTTGAGTGTAGTTCCATCACCACAGTACATTTCCATGTTTTGTTTCATCTCTGGCTCTGGGTCCATTTCCGGAACAATTTCTTGCTCATATTTCAGCTCAAACTTTGACTTTTCTTCTAATGTTAACGCTTGTGGAATATTCTCGTTTACCTTTAATGCATTAGTCAAATACAACGTCTCTGGAATTCCATGTTTGTTCTCTGTTTCAACCACAATATGGGATGTATCCATCGGTTTTGCAAATATCATAGTAAAGACCACCTCAAAC
>CAZCFF010000037.1:0-8121 GCA_964497885.1 uncultured Candidatus Nitrosopelagicus sp. | reverse complement strand
TTCCTGAGTGGATAAAAAACAATGCAGGATGGTGGGCTACTGACCAAATCGATGACTCTACATTTCTTCAAGGAATTCAATTCCTGATAAAGGAAGGAGTAATGATCGTACCACCTACTGAAACGTCAGGATCTTTGGCACCACAAGAAGTTCCAGCATGGATAAAAAACAATGCAGGATGGTGGGCTACTGACCAAATCGATGATAATACGTTTGTTTCTGGAATACAATATCTAATAAAAACTGGAATTATAGTAGTTTAGACAGTTTTTGTATATTTTTCCTTAAGATCATCTTCAAAGAAGAATTTTTCACCAAAGGCAGGTTTAAGATCATCAAGCCATATTGCTGTCTCATCATATTTTGCAAAGAATGGTACACCAACCCATTCCGATTCTCTTCCTTGTAATAGCTGTAATACCATCACTTTCTGTCCATTAATTTCCGATATACCAAGAACATGCACTTTGCCAGGAGTAGCTGACATACTAGGTCCTCTAACTGTTCTTGCTAGACCACTAACTTTTCTAAATGCAGATCGAAAAATCTCTTCTGCCTTTACTAGAGGTACTCCAAAATAATGTTGGGCACCAGTATCTCTAACAACAAACATGTAATATGGAATGCAGCCCAATGAAACCTGTTTTTGCCACATCTTTGCCCACATGTCTGCATCGTCATTTATGTGAGCCAAAAGTGGTGATTGTGTTCTAATCTGAGCACCAGTGTTTCTTATGCGTTTGATTGCTTCCTTTATTGGGTCAGTCGAAAGTTCAACAAAGTGATTAAAATGTGCCATTATAGCTAGATGTGTTCCACTTTTTACTATTTTTTCAAAATTTTCTAAGGTTTCACTAGCATCAGAGTCGGTTAAAAATTTGTAAGGCCAATATGATACAGCTTTAGTTCCAATTCTAATTGTTTTAAGATTAGGTAATTTGGCGTCAAGTAAGGCATCAACATAAACAGAAAACATACTAGCCTTCATAATCATAGGATCTCCACCAGTAAACAAAACATCTGATATCTCCGGATGCTCCCTAAGATATTGTACTAGTTGGTCTCCTTCTTTCATTGCAAATTTCATCTCATCCATACCAACAAACTGAGGCCATCGGAAACAGAAACTACAATAAGCATGACAGGTTTGGCTTTGGCTTGGAAAGAAAAGACAGGTTTCATCATATTTATGCTGCATTCCATAAAGTTTTGTTCCATCCTTTAACTTTGGAACGTTCAGTTCCATCTGACCAGCTGGATGAGGATTTAATTTTAACCGAATCTCATTTGCAACTCTTTGAATCTCTTTTTTATCTGCTCCACTCCTTATGGTGTTTGCCATCTGATCATAATGCTCAGGAATTAACATGCCTTTTTGAGGAAACGTGAGAACAAACATAGGATCTTTTGGAATGTTATTCCAGTCAATAAGTTGCTCAACTACATAATTATTCGTTTTAAAAGGAAGTACGTTACCAACAACTTCCATCTCAAATTGTGCTTCCTTTGACATCTGCTGAATTTCGGGAATAGAATGAAAATTTTGTAAAGTATAAGATTTAATCGATGTGGTTTCGTTTATTGACCACATTGCTTGCTGCTCTGTCATTACATATTTTATCAGATACCATTGTTAAATCTTGGCTCAAAATGGCAAAATAGGCGTAAATTTTTATAAAAAATTTTGATATTTACTTAAATAACTACTGACTGGTTGTGTATAACTCTGACATTTAGGCAGTTTCACTAGTGAATAGGGGAAATGGTAGAAGATCTTAGTGAATTTTCGGCAGGACAGTTTGAAACTGTTTCACAATTACTTGCATCTTCGGTTTCGCTCCAGATAGCATTAGCCGTTCTAGTGATTGGTTTGATCATTATAGTTACCGTATATCGCAAGTTTTCTGCTTGGATACAAACTCAGAAATTTAGTTACACTCGACCACATATATCCAGATTTGCCCGTACAGCAATGTTAGCCTTTTTTGCAATTGGACTCGTTTCGTCAGTAAATGCATACATACAAGCTTTTGAATTATTTGATGAACAAGCTGCTACATTAACTGATGAGCTTTCGCCGAGTCAAACATTTGCAAAGATTCTAAATACAATTAACATACTTGTAATTGGATACACAATTTCGCATTTAATACCAGTTGCGTTGAATAAACGGGAAAAAACAGTACTTGAAAGAGAGGACTTTGAGAACTGGAAGGATTTAAGAGGTTTCAAAGATGATGATGGGGATTTGTTTCATAAATTATTCAAATGGGTTCCACCAAAAATTCTTCCTGAGGATCTCACAAAGGAAGAATTTGAAAAAAATCTACAAACAAAAGAAGGATTAAACTTTTTAGAAAATTATCGGACGAGTAAAGGTGTTGCAATAGGAAGTTATGAAAAGCAAGTAAGTGATCCATTTGAAGAATGGAAAAAATCAGTGAGAAAAAAATATGAGCAATATTTTGATGACTGCATTAGTGGAAATAATCAAGCAGGTAGAAAGCTTGTACCTGGAGCAAAGCCTCAAGAAATCTATCCAATTGATGTATGGAGAGAAGAAAGAAGGCAACGTGGATATGACCCAATAACTCCTGCAGCAAAACCTGCAGGCCATGCAGAGATGCAAGAAGAGCGCGTTCCAAAATCAGCTAAGCAAATTATTCCTATTGGAATTTTTGTTGGTACTGTTATTGGTGTAGTTGGATGGTGGGGAGTTGATCTTTTTGTTTTAGCTACTGCAACTGGTGGCATGGCGTTAGGAGTTGGACTAGCACTAAAAGAAACATTAGAAAATTATTTTGCATATATTTTGATTAGAAAAGACAAAGTGTTTACTGAAGGAGATCGGGTTCAGTTAGAAAGTGGTTATAATGGATATGTACATAGAATAACACCTAGAGTTACATACATTAGACATGCACTTAATGAATCACTTGCAATTATTCCCACGCGGCAATTAGTTACTGCAGAGATTGTTAATTTCACAAAGGAAATTAATTTAGTGCCAGCCATAGTTGATGTTGGCGTATCCTATCTTAACGATCCAAAACAAGTTGCATCAATTTTAGTGAAGGTTGGACAACGTGCGCTTGTTGAGGTAAAAGATTCAAAGGGTAATCACGTTGCTGTGCAAAAGCGCTGCCCGTATCTTGACCAAAACAAGCCAAGCTGTGGATGTGATAAAGACATTCATGTAGACATAGATCAACCTACTGTACGATTTAACAAGTTCAATGATTCTTCTCTTGATTTTTCCCTTTGGATTTATGTTAATTCATACGGAACACAATTCAAAGTGAAAAGTGCGATGCGTCTCATAATGTATGAAGAATTTAAAAAATATGATATTAGAATTCCATGGCCAATTAGAACTGTTTACCAGGGAGACGAAAAGAGAGAAGCACAAGAGATTTCTGAGTTTGAAGATCAGCGTAAGCAAGCGGTTGATGAATTTGGTATGGGTGATTTGGCTCGTGGTGAGGGTGACGAATAGTTTCTGTAAGATTTAAGAATCTGTTTTAGTTCGATCTAATATTGGTAAAGTTTACTGTTGTGGGTGGAAACACCTCTAAAGATTTGGCAAGGCGTATTGCTAGACGATTAAAGGCAAAATATGTAGCGATAGATGCAAGAACTTTTCCTGATGGTGAGAGTAAAATTACTTTCAGACAGAACCTAAAGAAAAGTGTGATATTGGTAGTACAATCAACACACCCCCCTGTTGATACAAATCTATTACAAATATTATCAATAATTTCTGAAGTGAAGAAAATCTCCTCAAAGATCTATGCGATAATTCCTTACATGGGTTATGCAAGACAGGATAAACAATTTCTTAGTGGGGAGGTAGTCACAATGTCTGTAGTTGCGAAAATGCTACAAGCAGCTGGCGCAAAAAAGGCTATAGTTGTAGATATACATAGTAAAACTGCATTACGTCATTTTAAAATTCCAACCGAAAATGTTTCAGCAATACCAGAACTTGCCAAATATTTAAAAAAACTAAAGTTGAAAAATCCGATAGTTGTATCCCCTGATGCAGGTGGTTCTTTACGTGCAAAGAAATTTGCCGATATTTTAAAATCTGATTTTATAATATTGAAAAAATCCAGAAACAGAAAAACCGGTAAGGTAAGTATTCAATCAACTAAGGCTGATGTTAAAGGAAAGGATTTGGTAATAGTTGATGATATAATAAGTACTGGTGGTAGTGTTGTTAAAGCTACTCAATTTCTAAAAAAGCAAAAATGCAAACGAGTTTTTGTTGTTTGTACACATGGATTACTTGTAGGTGATGCAGAGAAAAATATCAAAAATGCTGGAGTGACACAAATCATAAGTACAAATACAATTCCTAGAAGTATCTCAAAGGTTGACGTGTCTGGAGTAATAGCAGAAGCTGTTCAATAATGATGGAAATTATTTTTCTGGGAACTGGAGGAGCACAGCCTACGCTTGAACGTAATACAACGTGTATGTGTCTAATCAAAGAAGGAGAAATCTTAATGTTTGACGCGGGAGAAAATGCACAAGTTTCTTTTCTTAAATCAGGATTAGGTTGGAATAAAAAAATGAAAATATTTGTCACACACTTGCATGGAGATCATTGTATTGGAATTTTAGGATTTTTACAAACGATGACACTCCAAAATAGAACTGAGCCAATAGAGATTTACGGACCTGATGGGATTGAAGAGTTTATTGCGACAAACATGAAAGTTATGAATTTTAGTTTGTCATTTCCGGTTTTAATAACTTCAGTAAATAATGGATTAGTTGTAAATGAAGAAAAATATGAAGTACATGCATGTGAAGCTGAACATTCTGTTACTGCGTTTTCTTATCTTTTCAAGGAAAAAGAAAAACCTGGAGAATTTTATCCTGATAAAGCAATTGCCCTTGGAGTTCCAAAAGGAAAGTTATGGCATACATTACAATGCGGCGAGGAAGTTACAATTGAAAATAACACAATAAAGCCTTCACAAGTAATGGGACCAAATATAGCTGGTAAAAAAATTGGTGTTTCTGGTGATACTCGCCCTACAAAAAAATTGCAGGAGTTTTTCAATGCATGTGATTATTTGATCTTTGATTCTACTTTTTCAGATGAATTGAAAGAAAAAGCAGCGGAGTCTGGCCATTCTACTGCAAAAGAAGCAGCAACACTTGCACAAAATGCCAAGGTATCAAATTTGATTATCACTCACTTTTCTGCTAGATATAATGATGAGAAAGTGTTGTTAGAAGAAGCAATGACAATCCATAGTTCTGTAATAGCTGCTAATGATCAACTAAAAATTGAGGTTGCTTAGTTTTTGGATTTTATGCTTGAAGAAGAACTGATTGACCTATTCACGTTTTGTCTACAAAACCCAGATTCACCAGAGGTAGAAGCAAAAAAGACAAGAATTAGTGAAGTTGGTAAGGAGTTGTTTGAAGATGGTGGTGCTGATGCACTAGAAAATTTTTGGTTTACAGTTTCAAACAGGATTGAAGGTGAAATCGAGAAAGATATTACTCCATTCCGTCCGTTATGGAATGGTCTCTCTGACGAATGGAAATACTAGAAATTATTCAGTAACTTACATTTCCAAAGTTTAGAATGATAAAATGCCTAACGTTTTTTTTGTTTATTTCTTCTACGTTCGGCTTTTTGATCAGCCCATCTGCGATGTTTCCCCTTTTTTCGTATTGGCATGATATGAAAAATCAAGAGGCTTTATTTATTTTGATAAGAGTGGAGCGAGAAGAGAGCCATCCTGATTATATTCAAAATTGGCTTCCTCTGTTTCCATATTACCCAAATTTGCAAAGTTAAAAAACATTACCAATCAAAAAATACTACGTTTGGCACTATAGAAGCAAATATCGTCAAAATGGACTTTCTTAGGCTACCAAGCAGTAAGTTTGCCGGATAGCCATTAAGGCCCTTTTAATCTGATTTACTCGTCACTTGTTTAATAAACTTGTTCAAGCATTCTACAACCTGTTCTTCATTATGATCATAGATATCCTTCTTGCAATTTGGACATAATCTTTTTTTTACAGAAGCATAAGCAACGGGATTGCTTACAACCTTGATTAATTTCTTAATGCATAAATGAGTCTCCCAGTCACTGTGTTTACTCATATCCTTTTCACAGGTTGGGCATGATGTTTCTTCCATACCAAAATAAAAGACTACTCACTTATTCTTTTTTCTGAAAGACTCTATACTCGCCAATAATGGAATCGCATTTGTGACAAGTGTATTGACCTCTTTCAATCAGGATGAGATCTTCTGCAACTGACTCATTAGGGCTTTCTTCGATTTGGAATTTTGGTGAGCCATCAAACTCAGCTTCACATTTCTTACAAAAATATTTCTGTATTTTTTGTTCTTCAAGTTTTCCAACAGGAGCTAAAAAGTTCTTACCAACACCAAGATCAGATAATTTTGCTTGTTCATCTGTAATATCCGCAATAATACGACCGCCAGAGCCATGAAGTTCTAAAACAACCAATTCAATTTATGGCATTTTTTTGATAATAAAAGAATTTGTTTTACAGAAACAAAAATTATCTAATTTAGGGATTGGATGTATGCTTGAAGTTTTTGTTTCTTTTCTTCAACTGTTAAAGGCAGATATTCTTCGAACATTGCTTTCATCTCCAGTCGCTTTTCTGCCTTTTCATCCTCAGACATTCCATCCCACTGCAATTTCATCTGCATGAAATGAAGAACCAATGCAGCCCTGTCTTGTAATGATAATGATCTAAATACATCTCCCATCTCTTTGAATTGTTGTTTCTTTTCCGCTATCTGCTCATCAGACATTCCTTTGAAATATTTTTTTGATTTGTCACTGTATTTTTTGTCTGAGATTTTTTTGTGATCACCCCTTTTTATCATATCAGATACATAAAGTGCTTCACCATTTCCTGCGTCAACTAGAATTTTGTAATATGCATGATCGTCAGTGATCACTATAACTTTGTAAACCAGAAATTCGTTGACATCTGTAAGTTTCCCATAGACTGCCTTTCCGTCTGAAACAGAGTTTTCACCAACTGCCATTGCAACTGATAGCGCAATTGTATCCCTTTGCTCCGGGTTATCAGCTGGGATGGTTCCCTGAATTTTTGGATAATCTGTTTTATCCCACTCTGCAAATGCGGGAGTGGCTAGGATTGATATTGAAAATACACCAATTACTAAAATTGCCGTAATTGTAATTTTAGATGACCTATTCATGGATTATCACTTTCTCTACTCTATAAAAAATGATCTCACAAATGTTCCTAGTGCAAACATCGTGGCAGCTTCTTTACTACATGTGCTATAGAAATTCTTCCTGGTCCAGCAATCATTACAACCAAACATGCAGCAAGTAATATGAGATCAAACTCAAAACCACGTTCTCCGGTTAAACTGCCAGCCTGTTTGACATAGAAAATTGCACCAAGCATAACTATCGAAAGTAGTGAAGCCGAAAGTCTTGTAAAAACTCCTATCAACAGCAAAATTCCTGGAACCATCTCTGCCAGTGCAATTGGAATCTGCATCTCGGCAGGAAGCCCAAGCCCTCCTGTCAAAAATCCGACAAATCCTTCATTAAATTTGCCAGCTCCATGCACAATGAAAATGACGCCAATTGCTGCACGCATACCCATATTGGTAATGTCATGAAGTTTGTGCTGGCTTAGTTGTGCGTCCATAATGTTACTCTATCAGAAATTCCTCGTCACATTCTGAGCATGCCCATACGGTTTTATTTTTAATAATTTTCTTGTGTTCACACATTTTTTATCCCCTATCCTACGACGAAGCTTTTTTGAGGGATTTAATAAATTAGCCGCCAGTTCTCAGTTTTTAGGACATGTTTAGAAATGATCTAGTGCGTAAAACTGTAGAAAAAATGAAATAATCATTTCATTATACTAAATCATGGAAGACCCTACTGGTGGAATGTGGATTTATTTGATCTTCTTCATGATTCCCTTGGTAAGAATACTTCCACGCATGTTAAGAAAGTATAGACGAAAAAATGCTGGGTTTGAACCAGAGCCAGAAGAAAAATACAAAGCAAAAAAATTTTTCGTAAGAGAACCAGAACCACCAAGATATACAGAAGAACC
>CAZCFF010000036.1:0-8268 GCA_964497885.1 uncultured Candidatus Nitrosopelagicus sp. | reverse complement strand
CTTGCGGAAAATAACATTACAGAATCTTTTATGTCAATTTCCTTTTCTGATAATGCATTGTTTAGTATTCCAGCAATGATTGGGTCTCCATGTTTAAGTTCCGAATCTAAATTTGTGTTTTTTAATGTCATCTCCAAAATTCCCTCTTCACATAATTTTCATCGTCTGAAAGCAGTTTAATTTTTTCTTTTAAATTAGGATTAATCATATTGATGAATTCTGGATATACCGGAAAGCGTGCCTTTAATTCAAAACACTGTTCAGCGCATTTATTTTCCAAAGTGTTGATTTGTGGCCAAGCAAATTCTGGGTTAACATAATCCACAGTTATTGGTGAGATTCCTCCCCAATCATTTATTCCAACGTCAAGAAAATCATCATAATTGGTGGGTGAGAGGTTTGGAGGAATTTGGATATTCATTTCAGGTAAAATTATTCTTGCCATGGCTACTATTCTCTTAAAATATTGTTGAGGTGTAGATGGATGTTCTTTCATTTTTGTATCTTGTTTGGGTTCAAAGTTTTGTAAAATCACTTCTTGTATGTTACCAAATTGTTCATGAAGTACTTTGATTGTAAAAAGAGAATCAATTATTTCACGCTCATTCTCTCCTATTCCAACCAAAATACCTGTGGTCATTGGTATCTTTAATTCACCTGCATTTTTTAGAATCTGGATTCTTGCTTTTGGATACTTACTTGGCGCATCATGATGTGGCATTCCTTTTTCTACAAGTCTATGGCTAGAGTTTTCTAACATTAAACCCATGCTAACATTTGTTTTTTTAAGATCACTCATCTCAGACTTGTTAAGATTTCCAGCATTTGTATGTGGAAACAATCCTTCGTCTAATAGTAATTCGGAGCAATGAGCTAAATATTCACCAGTGGATCTAAAACCATTTTTTCTAAGCCATTTGTGTGCTTCATCATATTTTTGTTCTGGACTTTCACCAGTAACAAGTAATGCTTCTACACATCTGAGTTTTGCAGCTGATTTAGCTAGATTTTTCACGTCATCCAGATTCATCATTGAAAGCTTTGATTCGTTAATTTCAGCCTTGTATGTACAGTAAGAACATGTATCCCTGCAAAGATTTACTATGTTAAAGAATGCCTTTTTTGAAAAAGATACAACTTTTCCCTTATGATAATCACGTAGATTACTGGCAACCTCAAAAATTTTTTCTGGATTATACTTTGAATGTGAAAATACTTCACACGCATCATTTTTTGTGATTTCCTTACCATCCAAAACTTTGTTTAATATCTCAAAATCAAATTCTAATTTACTCATGGTAAAATGTTTAATGTATTAGTATTTATTTTTGATTTTATTATAGATCTGGTCTTACCACCAATGTCAGAATTATATCCATAGATTCACCATTTCTAATTATGCCCAGAATCATTTCATCGCCTACTGATTTTTCTTCTTGTAAATGAATCAGAATATCACTAATTTTCCTTACTTCCTTACCATCTACTGAGACAATAATGTCACCATCTTTTGGATATTCTTTATTACCAATTTTTTCAATTTCTGACACTCCTTTCAGTCCAGCTATTTCTGCTGGACTATCAGGTATGACATTGACTATCAAAAAGCCCTTTGAATTGTCTAGATTACGTATTTTTGCAAGCTCTGGATTAATGTCTTGACCAGAAATACCAATCCATGGGTGTGAGTATTTTCCTTCTGTGATCAAAACTGGAACCACTTTTGAAATTGTATTAGAAGGAACCGCAAATCCAATTCCAGCAGATTGACCAGTTCCAGATTGTATTGCAGTATTAATTCCCATTACTTCCCCATACATATTCAATAATGGACCACCAGAATTTCCTGGGTTTATTGCTGCATCAGTTTGGATCACATTGGGTATTGAAAATCCCGTATCATGAGAAGGAAGTAATCGACCAATTTGGCTTACTATTCCTGAAGTCATTGAGCCAGAAAGTCCAAATGGATTACCTATAGCAGCTACTGATTCCCCAACTTTCAGAGTAGTAGAGTCACCAATTTGTAGAGGATGTAAGTAATCTGGTTTTTCTTCAACCTTAATCACAGCGATATCAGTGAATTTATCCATACCAACAACACTTGCATTGTATTGGCTGCCATCCAGAAATGTTACAGTGATACTACTAGCATTGTCAATAACATGAGTATTAGTGATAATATTACCAAAATGATCAAAGATAAAACCTGATCCTACACTATTTCTTTCCCCCATTGAGCCAGTTTTATCCACATCAATTCTAACTACTCCCTCTTCAGATTTTTCAAATAATTCTACAAGGTTAAGGTTTTTTTCCGGCGAAGGTATAGATTCATCACCAAGTTTTGTGGCTTCATGCCCATTTGATGTAATTAGTTCAGGTGTTTCAATACTCTCAGATGGAAATAGTATGAACAAAGCAAAGAATATTGTAGTAGCTCCAACTATCCCACCAACAATAAATCCAGATTTTGCCAAGTGCTTTTTACTTTTATTTTTTATCTATAAACTATTCTATACATTGATAGATTTTTGAATTTGATCTTTCATGTAATAGGTTCTACCTCTCCACGATACCGCGTGTTTACTTGTAGATTGTATCAGTCCAGCAAAAAAACCAGAAGCTACAATAAAACCACCTATAGGTGCAAACAACGAATATTTTATGTCTGAACCAATACCTTTCACCGCATCCAAAACTCCACCAATGTATATCAATACAGATGCAATACCGGATACTACAAAAAGAATTACAGATGATATTTCTGAACTTGTAAAAATAATCGAGTATACAAATAATGGGAATGGAACAAATAGTAAAAATAAAACTGCAAAAGAACTGCCTATAGCAATTCTTGGATTTTGTAGATACAATGGTATCATTAATCTTTTTAATGCATTCCATAATGTTGAAGAATCTCTAGCCCAAATCGCATCAACAAGATGTCGTCCATCAACCATTCGCATTTTAAAACCAGATTCTTTTACTTTTTTTCCTAGCGCACCGTCTTCAATAATCTCTCCTTTAACACCTTCATGTGTTCCAATCGCATCATATGTTGTTTTGTTAATAATAAAGAAACTTCCAAAAAAATACCCCGTATTTTTTGTTGGATCATTTACTCGTAATGCAGAAAACCTAGTATGCAAGAATATAGAAATCATGGGCAGGGTAATTTTGGTAATTGGATCTAAGCATAACATTTTTGGAATTACTGTCAACGCATCAAGTTTCAATGATAACAGATGTGATACAGCTAATGAAATAACAGAAGATGTGTGACTCGTATCAGAATCGGTGAATAATAATAAATCACCAGTAGCCTTTTTGTATCCCTCCATACACGCCCAATTTTTTCCCATCCATCCATCAGGTTTTATTTTTGCATCTACTGATATTACATTAGGAAACTCTTTTGCATATTTTTTGATTATTTCTCCAGTAGAATCATCTGATGAATCATTGATGGCTATAATTTCATAGTTAGCATAATCCTGATTTACTAACGAATTGAGACATCTATCAATAAATTTTTCCTCGTTTCTAGCTGGTAAAATTATCGAAACTTTTGGATGTTCATGTTCAATTTTTTTAAATTTATCCAAAACAGGTGTTTTTTTGAAAGTAATAATCATGGATTTAATCAGTACAATCCATGCTGCTGAGGTTCCGACTAGTATTGCAATTAATGCATAATGAAAAATATCTAGCACTATGTCCATGAATTATTAACTCTCTGCTTCTAGTTTGATTAATTCAAGAGCTTGTTCAGTTCCACCTTTGACATGTTTCTTTATCATACCTGTAAACATACCAGCAAGTCCTGACATTTTAATATCCCATTCGACTTCAAGATCTAAACCATCCTCTTTAGATTTTAGGTTTAATGTCTTTGAGCCCTTAAGTATTCCATCTGTAAATTCAGCATGAATTTTTTCCTGGGGGTATAATGTAATTTTTTGCGTGCATTTAGAATCTCTGAACGCAATTATTATTTCTCTATTAATCACATTTCCATCTTTTGATATAGTTTTTGATTCCTTTGTACCTTTCCAAAATTTTGGTTCGTTATCAAGATCTGATATTATATTCCAAACTTTTTCTGTTGACGCATTAATATCAATAGACGAATTTATTATTGCCATATTAGTAATATAATCACTTTAAATATTAGTCTTGATTTCGAAATTAATTTTAAAGTGTGATATCTAGTTAAACTATGACAATAACGTATGAAGATTTTAAGAAATTAGATCTTAGGGTTGCAAAGATTTTATCCATTGAAAAAATTCCTGGTAAAACAAGGATACTTAAAGGCCAGATAGATCTTGGTGATGAAACACGGAATGTGATAGTAGGGGGTGCTGACTTTTTTGAACCTGAGGATTTGTTGAATAAAACTGTCATTGTTGTTACAAATTTAGAAACAAAAAAAATTGCCGACATTGAATCTGATTGCATGCTTTTAGCTGCAGATGTGAATGGTAAACCATTTTGGTTAACCGTGGATAATAATGTGCCTCCCGGAACAGCAATTAAATAATTCTATTTTACATTAAAATTTATTCATAAAACATTAAAGATTTTTCTTCAAGAAGTGAATGTAGGTTATTAACAGAACGATAAACATCCTCTTCTTTTTTTGCACCAGTACAAACAAGTTTTCCAGATGAAAATAAAAGAATCACAGTTTTAGGATCAAGCATTCTATGAATAAGACCCGGAAATTGTTCTGGTTCATACATACTGCGTGGAAGAGTTCTTGCTGCTTGCTCTAGATGAATTTTTCCGCCTAAATTAATTGATGCAACAATGTTTTGAACTTCAACAACAGCTTGTTTTTTAACCTTAATTCCACCCTTTCGTAATTTTTCAACAACTGTTTTAACAGCTAGTTTTGACATTTTTTCAGATTTTGCACCAGTACATACCATTTTACCTGACGTGAAAATTAATGTAGCAGTCTTTGGTGTTTTGAGACGAAAAACTAATCCTGGAAATTGATCAGGGTGGTATTCAACATCAGGGAAATTACGTGTTATTTCATTTAGATCCATTTTTTGGTCAACAGATGCAGAAGATACCACATTTTCTATACTTACTATAGGTTTAGTCTGTGGCATAGTTGTGTTTTTTTATATTCCATAATAAAAGCAATTCTAATTTGATACTAATCAGATGAGGTGAATTGACGAATAGTTTATGTTTATAGTATAATGATTTGCTATGTGGATTTTACTAATTTTAGCATTGATGAGTTTCTTGGAATGAGTGATGATTCAAACCCGCTTATGATGCTAATTTGGATTATTCCAATTATTCTTTTTGTGTTTTATGGTCAGCGTATACAATTAATTATCACATCGAGTGATATCAAAAAAAGGATTACAGAGCTTGAAGAATTTAGAAATGATTCTAAAAACTCACTTATTGAATATATCAAAAAAAACCTTTCTCCAAAAGATGATCTATCTCAAAAAATTGATCGTTTTATAGAATATTTTACTATCATGCCGATTGACATTGATCCTAATGGTATAATCCCAAAAATTGATCATTTTGTACGTTCACGGGATGATGTTACCAGAAAACAGGTTAGATTATTATTTACTGACATTGATACGATGGAGGTTACTAAAATTCAAAATATTTTGGAGATTGTTGCAACGTTACATCTTTTACATAAGGTAGTTAGACATTTATTTTTGACTGCAAAAAAACAGAAGAACTATCCTTTGATATTGCCGTTACAAATGATTTTACCAATGATTATGGAGCATGCTTGTGCACTAAATGACGCTGTACCTGCTTTCAAGCAGGGTCAACCTATTGGTGACGGAATAGGTCCGTTGATAGTTGGGGGAATGATGTTATCTACAAAAAAACAGAATATAGAGATTGAAACTGTTTACAGTGAGTCAGAATTAGAAGGAAGAAAGATCATTTTACTGAAAGCTGAAGGACCATATGCAACTGTTGGCAGACCTGGAAAAGCTACCGAAAAATTAGTTGAAAAGTATAAACCAGATATGATGATAATGATCGACGCATCACTGAAATTGGAGGGTGAAGAAACTGGTAGTACTGCACAGGGCTTTGGTGCAGCCATTGGTGGAATTGGAACTGATAGATTTATGATCGAAGAGATTGCAACTAAACATAACATACCAATTTTTTCTATTATTATAAAACAATCAATTGGCGATGCGATCTCACTACTAAAAAAAGAAATTATTGATCAGGTAGATGATGTAAAAAATCAAATCTTTGAAATGATTAATGATAATACAAATCCTAACGAAACTGTACTTGTTATAGGTGTGGGAAATACACTAGGTGTGTCTCAATAATGACTCGTAAGATTAAGACTGTAATATCGTATACTGTTGAACAATGTGATTCTTGTACGGAGTTGTCCAAGAGGAAGTTTTTGTCTGGAGATTATATTTTTAAAATTGTTTCAAAATGTCCTTCATGTAGTGGTGAAATAAGGATAACAAAAATTTTTGGAGAAACAATTACACCATAGTGGTGACATTTACACCTGTTGCAGTAGGAATGAATGTATGTTCTGCTTGAGCTACAGCTTCACCATTTGCCTCAACAAGAATCGGATAAGAATGAACTGCTTTCTTTTTTACTAAGAATTCTAGTAATTTTCTTGCCTCCTTTTCTTCCCATTCTCTTAAAACCCACCGTAATGCAAATGGTAGCATGTTAAAGTTTGTCCATATGTATTCTAGTAACTTGTTAGCATCTTCATCTTTGGTTTGTTTTCGTGATACCAGTGCAAATATGTTTTTTATTTGACCGTTACGAACGTATCCTAGCCCTTCATGTGTTGTAACAAAAGGCTCACATGCAAATGCTTCATTCTCAGGAAATGTGAATGAGCCAATCGTCCATGTGTTTGGAACAGTTTTTCCCGCATGAATTGTGTATTGATCTAATGAATGGCCACTGAGATTTGCAATTGGTTTAAAACCCATATCTTGTATGGTTTTTTGTATAGTTCTACCAACATCCTTTGATTTTATACCACTTTTGATCATTGACATAGCACCTTGCAAAGCATTTTCTGCAGTTTGAACAAGCATGTCATATTTTGGATTATAGTTGACTGTAACTGCAGTATCAGCAATGAATCCATCTATCTGCGCACCCAGATCAATTTTTACTAAATCTGTATCAGAAATTGTTATTGTATCATTTGGTTCGGCAGTGTAATGGGCTGCAACTTCATTTATACTTGTATTAACAGGAAACGCACATTTAGCTCCCTTTTTGATAATTTCAGATTCAACATATTCACAGATTTCCTCAACAGTACGACCAACCCAATTTTTGTTACGAACGTCTTCTCTTACCTCACCAGCAATTTTCCCTGCCTTTTCATAAGATTCAATCTGCATATGCAATCTAATTTTGTATCATATTAAAATCATCCATGTGATTTGTACCAAAGCAAATCTATGTGATATTGCTTAAATTGGGGCAATTTTGTATCTCACTGGGATTGTGGTCTAGCTTGGTATGATTCTGCGTTTGGGTCGCAGAGGTCGAGTGTTCGAATCACTCCAATCCCATTTATTTTTTATAATCATACAAAACATCAAAGAAAAACATTAACTAAGCATGCTCAAATTTTTGATATGAAAATAAATGTAATTATGTTAAAACAGGATGATCCCAAAAAGTGTAGTGCAGCAAAACTTGTAAAATTTGGACTGGCAAATAATATTAGAAAAACATCTTCACATACACTTGTTCTGAATCCATTTTCAAAGAGAACATTATTAAAATCAGACAAAAAACTTGTAAACTCTATAACTGGAATTGATTGTTCTTGGAATCATTCGACAGATACATTTTCTGAATCATTTTCTGGAGTATTAAGAAAACTCCCACCATTATTAGCGGGAAATCCGGTGAATTATGCTAAACTAAATAAATTAACTACTGTTGAAGCATTGGCTGCAGCTTTACACATTTTAGGGGATATTGATACTATGACTCTACTACTTGCCAAATTTAATTGGGGACATACATTTTACACATTAAATCAAAACCTCTTGGAGGATTATTCAAAAGCTGTATCAGAGTCAGATATACGTAAAATTTGTGAGGAATATGGGTTATCGTACTCATATCTATAACATTTATTCGATATAGTAAACAACTACAGATTTACCTGTAACGCTTTTGTCCCGGTTAAGGGACTTCAATATCTGTATTACATTATTTCAGTAATTAAATTTTGATCAA
>CAZCFF010000035.1:0-8588 GCA_964497885.1 uncultured Candidatus Nitrosopelagicus sp. | reverse complement strand
TACGTTTTTTTGCTCCGCCTTTTTTCTTGCCGCCTTTCTTCTTGGCTCCGCCTTTTCTCTTGGCTCCGCCTTTTCTCTTGGCTCCGCCTTTTCTCTTGGCTCCGCCTTTCTTTCTAGAACGGGCAGCTTTCTTTGCTGCTAAGCTACGCTTACGTTTTGCGGCAGCTTTTTTAGCAGCAGCACTACGCTTACGCTTTGCTGCAGCTTTTGCAGCAGCAGCTTTTTTAGCAGCAGCATTTCTTTTCCTTGTACGTGCAGCTTTTTTAGCAGCAGCACTACGTTTGGCTTTAGATGTTGCCATTAATTTTTCGCCATGTTATTGTGTCTTATGTAGTAGAAGTCACGTATTTTTGCCCAATTACAGTATTTTATTAACACATTTTTTTTCTGCGATCACATCTTTTAATCAAAAAATGGGGGTTTAGCTTCTAAACCTAACTCAAAAAGATGATCGGTTTGTAGATGGACCAGCTAGGTGGTTTTATGGTTGGATCGTATATACAGGAATAAATGCTCAACCCCCCCTCATTTTACTCAATTATGAAAAAATCACCCTAGTCATAATTTAATGATCTATAAGGGGGGGTTTAGTTCCCAGGCATCAATATCAAAATACTGATTTAAAATGACTTGTGCAAAAATTGACTAGTTTTATCACTCATCTCCACAATTTTGATCAATGTTTCCATAAAAAATGGCTGAATTAACTGCTCTTTTTTATCTAATACAATGTAAACCCCTACCTTTTTTTTACCATCTTCATCAAAAAACTTGTTAACTGCTTTGATCGAATAGCAAAAATCGGTTATTTTTTGCTCAAAGTTTTCTTTTTCTATTTTGTTTAATTTCAAAAATCTCATCATTTGTTTGTTTTTTAAAGGAATTTTTATCCCGATAACCAGTATATTCAATTGCTGCTTAGGCTCAAAAATCTCCAAATTATTACCAAATGCATCTGCATTTTTTATAACAAACTTGAACTTATCTTGATTTGATTTTAATTCTTCAAAGCTGTAGTTCTCATGAATTAACCATCGCTCAATACTTTCACGTAGGTTCTGCATAGATATTGAACATGATAATCGAATCTATACCTTACCATGAAGGTCTAGTGTGTTTCTAAATTCGAATTTAGAAACATGCTAAATTACGTATGGTCATCTAATATCCGGCATAACAAAAATTTTTTCTGGTTTTATCTTAAAGATGATTCGTTTTTCATTTTCTCTTTTAAACGGATATTCGCTTATCCCCATATACTGCTTGGTTAATTCATTGGCGTGCAAATAATCATAATCTGGGATTATTTCAATAACTTTACCCTTGATTGTTGTCATATTCAATGGGTTATCATGTTCTACGACTGAAACAGCCACACGAGGATCATTTTTGACGTTTCTATGTTTTATTCTACCTTCAGCAGTGTTTATCAAAATATGATTATCAGTATAATTACCCCAAACGGGTGTGAGTTGTGGTGATCCATCCCTGTTAATCGTAGCAATAAAAATAAGATTTTTCCCTTGAAATAATTTTTCAACTTTTGGGTCCATATATTGTTTAAGCAAATTCTAATATTTAATCCACACTTTATCATTGATATGAAAATTGAAATCCCTTTTAAGGGTCATAAAAACATAGTTTCACTTCATGAAAAAACACTTGAAATCACTAAAGACCAAGATTTAACAATAAATGGTGATTGTATCATAGGAATCGATGCAAATTTAGCATGTAAAGATCTACCTGAAAACTTCAAAAAAAATATCAGATCAGAAAATGCAAAAATCACTTTTACAGTTAAAGCTGGTAAATATTCATTTTCAATTCATGGAAATGGATCGAAAAAATTAACCCTCAAGCATCCAAAAGATATAGTTTTACGTAAAAGTGCGTTTACCTGCACTAGAACACTGGCAATCAATTGTGATAAAGCATCAAGTGATATACCAAGAGATATGATTCATGTACTTCAAGACCCAAAAATTATAGGAAAAATGATTATTGAAGTAAAGTAAAATATTATTTTTTTTCTAAAATAGCAGTAGTGGCCCTGTTTATAACTTCCATTACAAGATAATCATGAAAATCTGGATCGTTTTGTTTTTTTGGGATTTTTTTGGATATTGTTAAACAAAGTTTTTCAAGTTTTGATGATGTTGATTTTATTATAGGAGCATATCTAGCGTCAAAATCTCCAGGTAAATCAAATTCTAGAAGTTTTACAGATGTCCCATAATATTTTATTATAGCACCTCGTGATTCCTCAATTTTTACAATTTCAATAAGACCAGATATTTTAAGAATGTCAAGATGATGTCTAATTGTTGTTAAGGCTTTTTTATGACCAAATTTTTTCAATTGTTGAGTGATTCGGTATGCGTCTAGTTGCTTATTATATAATATCTGTAAAATTTTTACGCGTAAAGGATCATCCATAGCTTTTGCACGTTCTACAGTAGTGCTAATAATTTTGTTAATCCTGATATTTTTTTTCAGTAATACTCCCATGCCTACTAATTATAGTCGGATCTAAAATTATGTTAAATCAGGTTTTTTTATCCATTAACATCATTTTTATTGTTTTAATATTAATAATTTAATAATTGTATTATATATATTATACTAATATAACTAAATTAGATTTACTACTATTAATATTGTAGTAAAAAAAATAATTAGCGGATATTGATAAATTACATAACGAGTAATGATATCATTCGAGTTGAAATAACTAATACGCAATGTATAACACATCAATCCTGCTCAGGAATGACAGAAAGAGTGGTAGTGGTTATAACATTAGTAATTTTCCTTATACTTTTAGTAATATCATTTTCAATTTTTTTTTCTGATTGATCCTCGATTTTAACTAGAATATCATAAAACCCAAAAGTTCCTTTAGCTTCTTTTACAAAGTGTAAATTCAGTAATTCTTTTAATATTTTCATTTCGTATCCAATTTTACATTGTACCAAAACATATGCAATACTCATCATACTTCACCCTTCATCTCTTCACGTGTTTTAAAAACAGGAGTAATTCCTAATGATGTATAATCACCCGTTGTACATGTAAAACATAATGAATCCTTTTTAATCCCAATAGCATTTGCGAGATTTTCAGGATCATTATATCCTAGAAAATCTGCACCGATATCACGCCTAACGTTTTCAATTATTTCTTCTTCTGAATATTTCTTATCATCAATATAGGTAGCTAATTCATCTTGAGATGGAAAGTCAATACCAGCATAACAAGGATATCTAATTGGTGGATATGTAATGAGCATAGTAATTTTACTTGCACCAGCTTTTCTTAATGCTTTTATTATTGCTTTTGAACTTGTTCCTCTAACTAAACTATCATCAACAACAACAACATGCTTATTCTCAATAATCTCTCTAATTGGAATAATCCATCTGTTTATTTCAATACGGTCGGTTTGATGTGGTTCAATAAAACTTCTAAGTGGACCTTTTTTACTGTAACGATCTTTTAGTAATCCTTCATCAAAGGGAACACCCAGTTCTTGTGCAAATCCAAGTGCAGCAGGTCTAGCAGAATCAGGTACAGGGATAACTAAATCAGCATCCTTTATAGGAAATTTTCTGGCAAGATATTTACCAATTTTTTTTCTTGATACATAGATGTTAGTTCCTTCCATTTTACTAGTTGGATGTGCAAAATATGTAAACTCAAATGAGCAATGTGCACAAGTCTTATCATCCGAAAATGTTTGAGACTCCACACCATTTTTAGAAAATTTGATTAATTCTCCAGGTGATACGTCACGTATCAATTCAGCACCTACAGCTGAAAAAGCTGAGGATTCAGAGGCAACAATATGTATACCACCATCATTTTTTTCACCCAAAACAAGTGGTCTAAAACCACATGGATCACGTGCTGCATAAACAGATGCATCATCAGACAAAAATGTGAAACAATATGAGCCAATCATTTCATCCTTTAGAATTGATAATGCCTTAGACATCTGTCCCTTTTCTTTTATCAATGAAACTAATCTTTGTGTTGCAATCATTGTATCACTTGTATTTTGTGGTGTGAATGAACAGCCACCTACAACATTAGATAGTTCTTCTACATTTGATATTGTTCCGTTGTGTGCAACACATAAGTCACGAACCTTAAGTGGTTGTGCATTATCCATATTGCTCTTCCCAATTGTTGAGTATCTAACATGTCCAATTGCAGAAGCAGATGAATACTGTGTAGAAATTTTCTTGAATTCAGATGCTGAAGAAGAAACCAAACCAATTTTTTTTAATGGTGATTTATTTGGTACAGCAATTCCCCATGCTTCTTGTCCCCTATGCTGAAGTGCTCGCAATGAATCAATAAGCATTGGAATAACGTTAACACCATCCAAACTATGAATACCAACAACTCCACAATTTTCTTTAACCATGTTTCAATAAATCCTCCAATCCATTGAAATATCTTTTTCGCATCACATCAACATTGCACTTTACTAGATTATTTGATTTGTGTGTAATACTAATTTGATCGCCAGAAAATTTACCAAGAATACCAAATAGTATTTTTTGTTTAGAAAGATATTGTTTAACACTAGTTATGTGTTTTTCATCAACTACCAACAAATAACGAGAATGGCTTTCTGAAAATAATATTTTTTCATAGTTAAGATTGTTGATAGATGGTATTTTTTCAATATCAATATTACATCCGATGTTTCCATTAATTGATAATTCTGCTAATGCTATGGCAAATCCTCCCTTTGAGCAATCATGTACACATTTGATCAAATTATTTTTTATTAATGATAATACTGTCATCATGTTAATTTTAGATGTCTTAAAATCAACATTTGGACAGTTACCACCAATAAATTTGTGAATGTATTCAAAATATTCAGAGCCACCAAGTTCATCTTTTGTTTCACCAACAATTAGTAAATAATCATCATGACTTGGAGGCACAGGTATCAATGGGGATTTATCTATAATTCCTAGAACACCTATTAATGGAGTTGGTTTTATTGGTCCATTAGTAGTTTCGTTATAGAAACTTACTTTACCCCCAACACATGGAACTCTCAAAAATTTTGCAAAATCTGACAAACCCTCAAGTGATTCCATGAAAGTCCAAAATATTTCTGGATCCTCAGGATTACCAAATTGAAGATGATCAACCATACCAATTGGATTTGCACCAGTACAAACAACATTTCTGCATGCTTCCTCAAAACAACCAATAGAACCCTGTCTAGGATTAAGATAACAATGTTTTGGGTTTCCATCAATTTTTGCTGAAAGGAATTTCCCATTATCTAATCTAAGAACAGATGCATCAAAACCAGGTTTCACAACAGTTCGAATTCCAACCTCATGATCATATTGATGAAAAACCCAATGTTTGCTTGCAATGTTAGGACTAGATAATAACTTTAAAAATATTTTTGAATAATCAAGTATCTCATTATTTTTATATTCTTTTTTTAGGTCTTTCAAATACTTTGGAGATACCTTCTTTCTATCAAGTAATGGTGCATGAGCAACAAAATCTGCAGGAAGTAATGCCAATGTATTTTTACCTTTTCTTACATGCATCATTTTATCACTTTTAACATAACCAATTGGTGAACAATTAACTCTAAATTTATTACAGATCTCATTTAATTTTGGTAATTTTTTTTTATCTGTGATTATTAACATTCTTTCTTGTGATTCAGAAATCATTATTTCATCAGGTGATAAACCAGATTCTCTTGTATGAATATTATCAACGTCTAATTCTATTCCAATTCCCAAGCTTTCAGCAGTTTCAGAAATTGCGCATGATAATCCGCCACCACCTAAATCTTTCATCGCATTTATACAATTTTCATTTCTTGCCTCAAGAATTGTTTCTATAATTAATTTCTCAATAAATGGATCAGGAATTTGAACTGCTGAACGATCTTCACCTTCTAATGAATCAGAAGCAAACTGTGAACCTCCTATTCCATCACGTCCAGTTGGACCACCTATTAAAACTACTAAATCTCCCACATTTGCGTGATTTTTTATCAGTTTGTCTTTTTTTCCGAATCCAATTGCTGCGACATCAACTAATGCATAATTTTTATAACATTCATCAAATTCAACTTCACCACCTATAGTTGGTATGCCCAAACAATTTCCATAATCAGCAATACCAGAAACTGCATTTTTGAAAAGCCAACGTGCATGTGTATCATTTTCAATATCTCCAAAACGTAATCCATCAAATATTGCAATAGGACGTGTTCCAGCTGACAAGATATCACGAATAACACCACCTACACCTGTTGCGGCACCTCCATACGGTTCAACAGCAGATGGATGATTATGACTTTCAATATGCACGGTAACAACATATCCGTCACCAACATCTAAAACACCAGAATCATATCCTTTTTCATTAATTACATTTCTCCCAGTAGTAGGCAATATTTTCAGATGTTTTTTAGATGATTTGTATGAACAATGTTCTGACCATTCTGCAGCAATTATCTGACGTTCAGTAGTACTCAATTCCCTTCCAATTGTTTTGGTAATGTATTCTGATTCTTGAATACTCAAACTCATTTTTCAATACCACTTGTTTTTAATAATGATTCAAAGATTAGTGATGATGGTTTGTTATCTGTTGGATTAATTTGTGATTCAGCTGCTCGTTCTGGGTGAGGCATCATTCCAACTACATTACCAGATTCATTACATATTCCAGCAATATTCAACGATGAGCCATTAAGTGGTTCTTCGTAAGTAAAAACTATTTGATTTTTTTCCTGTAATTCTTTAAGTGTTTTTTCATCTGCAAAATATCTGCCTTCACCATTAGCTATAGGTATTGAAATTTTTTGTCCAAGTTTTAGTTTATTTGTAAATGGTGTTTTATTATTTTGTACTATAAGATTAATCCATTTACACATAAAATTCATAGTTGTATTTTTTAATAAAACTCCTGGCAAAAGACCAGACTCAACAAGTATTTGAAAACCATTACATATACCAAGAATAGGTACACCCTTCTTTGCCAAACTTTTCACATCTGAAATGATTGGGCTGTGAGCAGCAATAACACCAGCTCTTAATCTATCGCCGTATGAAAATCCACCTGGTAAGATAACTGCATCAATTTTTGATGATAAGTGTTTTTCATGCCAAAAATACTCTGCCTCTAAATTAAAAACATCAGTTAGCACATGGAAGATATCACGATCGCAATTACTGCCTGGAAAAACTACTATTCCTACCTTCACATATTATCTTGTAATTTCGTGTTATTAAATCAACACAAAACAGTTTTTAATCAAAAAATTAGCTGTTGAATATGGGACAAGTTAGGGATATTATGGAAAAAAATGTTATCACAATAGACATAAATGAAACTGCAAATTATGCTGCCAACCAAATGAAAGAAAATGATATCAGCTTTCTTGTAATAATTGAAAATGGAAAACCTGTGGGAGTTGTAAGTGAACGTGACTTTGTTCAGAAACTATGTATTAATAATCAGAATCCGTCTGATGTAAAAATTTCTGATATAATGTCGTATAAGTTTCGATGGGTTAAACCAACCACAAAAATTGAAGATGCAATTCAAAAAATGCTGAATAATAATATTAGAAGATTACTGATTCTTGATGATGAAAAACTTGTGGGAGTTATCACGCAAACAGATCTGGCAAGCTACTTACGCGAAAAGATAATGATTGATAGTACAATAAAAAATATTAAAAAATAGATCACTCATCAATAACATTAATCGATAGTTTACTTACCATTGGATTAAAAATCCTTAATTCATCACAAAGGCATTCTATTTTTTTTCTAGCCAATTCTTTATTTTTTTCAGCTATTTGGAATTTTAATAATTTCCCTGAGCGTATTTTTGATACTGAAGAAAATTTACCCTGTAGAACAAGATCATTTAAAATTGTCTCACCTTCAGGATCACTTATACCAGATTTATTTTCAATTATCACGTGAACCCAATATGTTGGCATATTCATTTTCATAATTAAACGATAATATGTTTAACGCGAACGTATTTGTATCAGTAAAGATGATAGTCGATTAAAATGAGTCGTTCTAGATATTGGAAATTAACATCTGATGAAGTAAAAAGTCTTACACATGACCCTGATAAAGTCCTAAACTGGGAAATTAAATGTGTAAAAGAACCAGAGGAAGAGGCTAAATTTATTGGGGTATTTCTATATCGACATGGTACTCCGTATGACTATGAATCAAAAAAGGGGATAGTCTATTATCACAATAATATAGAACGAAGTGATCTACCAGAAATTACAAAATTTATTCAAAAACGTTTTGGTGGTGAAAAAATTGAAAAGGGTGAAAGAATTTTCTTGGAAGGTTCTAAAGAAATCTATACAGGTAAGGAAATTGCAGATCTTGCTAATGCATTAAATGAAAAATTTCATACAAAGTCTATCATATCTATGGAATTAGATGGGGTAACGCAGGATGAACTGAAGGAATGGGGTTATCCAGATTCTAAACTTCTTCCTATCCCTGGTAAATAATTATTAATGAAAAACATAGTAAGAATTTAGA
>CAZCFF010000034.1:0-9529 GCA_964497885.1 uncultured Candidatus Nitrosopelagicus sp. | reverse complement strand
TAAGAATGCGTTTTAATATCGTTCTAGCTAAGAAGATGTATGGGGCTTTCTGATGAGCAAATTCGTGATATGTTAGAATTAAAAGAAGATCTTGAGGAAAAAATAATCGGACATAAGGAACAAATTGAAAAACTCGAAAAAAATATTTCTGTGTTAGATTCAATACTGAAACAATCAAGTTTCACAAAAGCTTCCGATCTTACTGTAGATACAAAAAAACAGGCAGCATCAATTCCAATTACAAAAAATTCTGATGGAACAACCATCGCAAATGTATTTGTTTCAGATGATAAGGTTTCAATTGTTTTGGAAGATAATGTAACAATTAATCCTGAAACACCTCCTCTGAAAACATTTTTTGTTGATAGAATTATCGGGGAGATGAAGAAAAAAGATAGCCAGGAAGCTGAAAACGGTACAATAAATAGAGATGACATTATTGATTGTATGATAAAAAATAATGGGAGTGCATTAAGAGAGATTATAATCAAAAATTACCGTCAAAAAGAAAGAGTTGATGAGATTATAACCACTACCACATGGTCTCTTAGAAAAATGATCGAAAATTCGGAGTGATTTCATGGACAAAATTGTTGTTCTAGATTTTGGTTCACAATATAGCCATCTAATATGTAGACGTATTCGTGATTTTTCAGTTTACGCTGAACTCGTTCCATACAATATTTCTCTAGAAGAATTGAAAAAGCTAAATCCAAAGGGAATTATTTTTTCTGGTGGACCATCAAGTGTGTATGATTCAAATGCACCCAAACCCAACAAGGAAATTTTCCAGTTAGAATTGCCAATCTTAGGAATATGTTATGGTCATCAGATAATTGTCAATAATTTTGGCGGTCAAATAAAGAGGGCAAAAAAAGAATATGGCTCATCAATTCTTTCAGTTGATAATAATTCAGATATTCTTGCAGGCATTGGGGATTCTATTAGAGCGTGGATGAGTCATGGTGATGAAGCAGAAAATATACCAAAAGGTTTTGAAATAATTGGCCATACAGAAAACTCGCAAAGTGCTGTAATAACAAATAGTGAAAGAACAGTGTATGGTATCCAATTTCATCCTGAAGTAGTTCACACAGAGAATGGGGTTGAGATTCTAAAAAACTTCGTTTTGAAAATTTGCCATGCCAATCAAGACTGGAGTATGGAACAATTTGTGGAAAATTCAATAGAAAACATTTCCAAATTGGATGGAAATGTTTTGTGTGGAGTTAGTGGCGGAATTGATTCTACTGTCACTGCATTATTAATCCATAAAGCAATTGGAGATAAATTAAAATGCATTTTTGTTGATAATGGTCTTTTGAGACTTAACGAAGCAAAAGAAATAGAAAATATGTTTGTAAATAACTTTAAAATCAATTTTGTAAAGATAGATGCAGAGAAAGAATTTTTATCAGAATTAAATGGTGTGGTGGATCCAGAGGCAAAAAGAAAGATTGTTGGAGAAGAATTTGTTAAAATTTTTACCAAGTTTGCAAAAGATAATGGTTCGTTTACATGGCTTGCACAAGGAACACTTTATCCTGATGTAATTGAAAGTGGAGTGTCAAAAGGACCTGCAGATGTGATCAAAACACATCATAACGTAGGAGGATTACCAGACTGGTTAGAACTTAAGGTTTTGGAACCATTACGTGATTTGTATAAAGATGAAGTAAGAAAGGTTGCAAAGATTCTTGATGTACCAGAAAATTTGATCAAACGCCATCCATTTCCTGGTCCTGGTCTTGCTGTAAGAATAATCGGTGAAGTTAACCAGCATAAATTAGAGATCACTAGAATAGCAAGTAAGATAGTAGAAGAAGAATTGCGGAATGCAAAATTGTATGATAATATTTGGCAAGCATTCGCTATAGTAGGTGATGATAGGGCTGTTGGTGTTGTTGGAGATGAAAGAAAATACGGTCACGTTGTGATGATTAGAATTGTGAATTCAGTTGATGCAATGACTGCTGATTGGGTTAGACTTCCAAATGAATTATTAGAGAAAATTAGTAATCGTATCACAAATGAGATAGATGAAGTTACATGGGTTTCCTATGTGATCTCAAGTAAACCTCCAGCAACAATAGAACCTCAATAATCACAAATCATCTAGCAGACAAGCACCAAATACTCCAGCAGAATCACCAAGTTGATTTTTTAGAATTGGTGTGTCAACTGAATCACTAAACACCTTGTCAAATACCATCTTTTTACCCTCATCATATAGGAATGGAATGTTAGAAACTCCTCCACCTAAAATAATAGCGTCAGGATCTAAAATATCAATAATATTTGCAATACCAATTCCAAAATTTTCTAAAAAATTTCTTTTCCACTCTTCCTTTTTTTCATCAGAATGATTTTGGGTTATGGTTTGTAATGATTCTTTTTTTCCGGTAAGGACTGACCAATCATTTTCTAGTGCTGGGCCACTAATATAGGTCTCAACACATCCCTGTTGTCCACAATAGCACTGTCTACCATTTGGATGTAATGTATGATGTCCCCATTCTCCAGCAATATTTGCTCTACCCTTATGTAACGATCCGTTGATCACTATTCCTCCACCAACACCTGTTCCTAATATTACTCCAAAAACTACATTGTATCCTTTTCCAGCACCTAAGGATGATTCTGCAAGGGCAAAACAATTTGCATCATTTTCCATAAAAATTTTGGAACCTAACTTTTTTTCAATATCTGTTTTTAACGGCATTCCAATAAGACATTGTGTGTTACTGTTCTTAATTAGCCCAGAGATAGTATCGTTGATACCTGGTGTACATACACCGACTGATGTATCTACATTTGTTTTTGATTTTAATTCATTTACCAAAGATGTAATAGATTTTACAATAGAATCATAACCATTCTCTTGATGGGTTTCAATGCGTTTGCGTTCAATTAAATCAAATTTTTCGTCTACTAAAATTCCTTCAATCTTAGTTCCACCTAGATCAATTCCTATTTTATGCACAAGTATAGTTTATTTCGTGAGTTTTGAAGTTTTGGTAAAAAATCTATAATTATCCCATTGGTGGACCACCTGGTCCAGCACCACCACCAGAAATAGAAATGACATCATCTATTCTGAGAATCATACATGCGGTTTCCGTGGCTGATTTGATAATCTGCTCTTTCACTACTAGTGGTTCTACAATATCTAATGAATACATATCACCGATCTTACCCTCTTTTGCATTAATTCCAATACTTTTTTTGCCACCAGCCTGCCTTGCACGGAGAGAGATAATAGTATCAATTGGATCCATTCCAGCATTTTCAGCTATTGTTAATGGAATAGCTTCTAAGGATTCAGCATATTGTTTGATTGCTAATTGTTCTCTACCATCAAATGTATCAGCCCATTCTTTTAATTGTGAAGACAAATATGCTTCAGGTGAACCGCCTCCAGCCACAATCGATGGAGTTTCAATTACATCTTTCACAACCATTAATGCATCATGAATTGAGCGGTCAACTTCATCAACTACTCTTTGTGAACCTCCTCTGATTAGAACTGTTACTGAATGTGGGTTTCTGCAACCTTCGATGAAGACCCATTTATCAGATTCAACCTTTTTTTGTTTGACAATATCAGCACTTCCAAGATCATTAGTAGTTATATCATCAAGATTAGTAGTGATCCTACCACCAGTAGCTTTTGTTAATTTAGTCATATCGCTTTCTTTTACTCTTCGTACGGCTAAAATTCCATGTTTAGCAAGAAAATGTTGTGCTATATCATCAATACCCTTTTGACAGATTAGAACGTTAGCACCAACTTGATGTAATTTTTCAACCATATCTTTGAGCATCCTATTTTCTTCTTCTAAGAACATTTGCATTTGGGTTGGATCGGAAATCCTAATTTCAGCACTCATTTCAGTTTTTTCAACTTCAAGAGCAGCATTAACAAGTGCAATTTTTGCCTTTTCTATCTTTGTTGGCATACCACTATGAACAATTTCTTTGTCAAGAACTATACCTTTGATTAGAGTTGTATCGTCGATAGAACCACCTGATTTTTTTTCTACTTTTAGATTATCAAGATCAACTGAATAGTTCTCACCATCTTTATGTGCAATTTTTAGAATAGAATCAACAACTAGTTTAGACAAACCAACACTGTCTTCAGAAATTAATTTGGATTGCATACTAGTTTTTGCAATTTTAGTTAATGACTCGTGGTCATTAGCCTGTATTTTCCTTGCCAATTTTTTTAACAATTCAAGGGCTTTTGCAGAAGCGTTTTGATAGCCATCAATAATTACTGTAGAATGTATATTTTTTTCAAGTAGTTTTTCTGCCTTTTCTAACATAGAACCTGCAATAACTACAGAAGATGTTGTTCCATCACCTACCTCAGTATCAATTGTCTTAGAAACTTCTACCATCATTTTTGCAGCTGGATGCTGAGCATCAATTTCTTTTAGAATTGTGGCTCCGTCATTTGTAATTGTCACATCGCCTAACGAATCCACCAACATTTTGTCTAAACCGCGTGGTCCTAGACTAGTTTTAACTAATTCAGCAACTAGTTTGGCAGCAGTAATATTGTTTTTTTGTGCATCTTTACCTTTTTGCTGTAATGCACTTTCCTTCAATACTAAAACTGGACCGTTAGGAGTTTGTTGAATAGATGCCATTAATTTACAGATTTTTTTTATATGTTCCCTTTATAATTTTATCCAGTAACAACATTGAGAAATGAGCGAGTTTTTACATCAATTAAACCACTAAACAATATTCGGATAGATGGAAGTGCCAAAAATGGTAAGAAAAGTGGTATTAGGTGAGGTTTTTTAAATTTACAGCCTCTATCGTTTAACACTAATGATAAATTTTCAAAGTTTTCTGTGACTTTTTCAAAACTATCTGTAGAAACAATACCTGCCATTTGTAAAGGCATGAACGAAAGAATTTTACCATTATTTACTACTATCATACCCCCTTGTGTTTTGGTAAGATGATTAGCGGCTATTGCCATATCTTTCTCATTTGAACCTATTACAATCATATCATTCTCATGAAAACTCCAAGTTGATGCAAATGCATCTATTTCGGCACCAAAATTCTTTAAGAATGCCACAGTATGTTTTGCTGAGCCTGATGTCCTATCAAAAGCAGCAACTTTCCATACATCTTTGTCATGGGATGCCAAAACATTTCCATTATAAACAGATAAAGATTCACTGCCCTTCTCTGTGATTATCTCTGTTTTCATGTCAATTACATTAACATTAACTGAATCAGATGTACTTTTGACTAGGAAATCATTATCTGTAATTTTTTTTAATTTTATAGTTTTTGTCATCCATTTTGGTATGGTGTGTTTTTTTATTTTTGAAACAATACTGCCATTAGATACTACCAATTGCCCTCCGAGGAAAACTTTGTTAGGTTTCAACTTATTCAGATCATCAAATACTAAAATATCCGCAATTTTACCTGGTGCTATTCCTCCTAGATCTCTTCCCATATTATAATAATCAAAACAGTTTTTTGATGCCATAGATATTGCATCGACCTGATGAAGACCTGCTTTTACTGATTCCCTAATGCAATGATCAATATGACCAAATTTTGTTATATCCGTAGGATCCAAACCGTCTGAACAAAACATCAATCTGTCCGTATAAACTCTATTTGCATGAACAAGTTTTATGATCTCGGTAAGATCTCTGCGAATCGATCCCTCCCTAATCATTATCCACATTCCCAATCGCAATCGTTCTAAAACCTGATCAAAGTTAATCGGTTCATGACACGATAAAATTCCAGATGAAATGTAAGCATTTAGTTTTTTATCAGCCAAGCCTGCAGTATGACCATTTATCACCAAATTCCTTTCAAGTATTGCTGATAATGTTTTCATTGTTTTAGGATCACGTTGTGTTACCTTTGTCCATGAAAATACTTCGCCAAGCCCAATAACATCAGGTATCTTCATTGCAGATTTTTCTTCAGATGCACTGAATGTTTTTCCATGACTAAACTTTCTATCAACCGGCATGCCTCCGGGTATTACATGAAAAATGCGTACTGGAAGATCAGATGTCATTTTGACAAATTCTCTAAAACCTCTATATCCACACGTACTAGTTATATCAATTGAATCCGCAAAAAGAGAGGTAACGCCGCATAGGATGGATTTTTTTGCAAATTCTGTTGGTGTAACAAACTGATCCAGATGAATGTGAGGATCAGCAAATCCAGGAGTAACAATTTTTTTTTCTAAATCTATGATTATAGTCTTTTTTCCTTGTGTATGGGATGCATTTTTTCCAACATAAGCTATCCTGCCTTGTGATATAGCTATATCAATATCTGGTACAATCTCACGTGTATACACATTAACTAATGACAAATTATGCAATACAAGATCAGCCGGTTTTGAACCAGTAGCAACTGAGTTTAGAGTTGAAATAGATCTAGATAGATGTGAATGCATTATTGATCTTTAACCAATTGAACTTATTATAGATTAGAAGCGGATGTTTAAATTACAGTCAGATTCGGAATAAATTGTGAATCTGCCAAAAGCAAAAAACACTTTTTGCCCAAAATGTAATAAACATACTGTTCAAAAAGTCTCTATTTACAAAGCTGGTAAAAGACGTGGAACAGCTGCAGGCGAAAGAAGACATGCGTTAAGAAAAAAGGGATATGGTGGTCAAAAATTCCCAAAGCTTGCAAAGCCTGCAAAAACAACAAAGAAAGTTACTCAGATTTTTACATGTCCAGAATGTAAGAAAAAGATAATGAAAAAAGGTATTAGAATCAGAAAATTCGAGTTGGTTGCAAAATGAAGAGGGAACATAAAATTATACCAGAACCAAGTAGTAAATTCTTAAAAGTGAATTGTAAAGAATGTGACACTGAAAATGTAGTTTTTTCACATGCATCTACACCTATAACTTGCAAATCATGTGGAAATGTTATAGCAAAACCAACTGGGTCAAAAGCAAAAATAATTGGTAAAGTTTCAGGAACTGTTGAGTAACTCGTAATCTTTCTTTGTGTTCAAATTAAAAGCTATTCTCTTATCATCTAAAATTATGTAAGTTTCTTTAATAGAATCCAAGTTTGTAATTTTGTCAGCATTTATTATAGAAATTCCAGTATACACACATTCAATATCACCATCATTAATAATTAGATCAGATTCCAGATTCAAGGAGTTTAAAAAATTTTTAGATACAAGAAAACTTGTCCAAATATTTTTTGGATTAAATTTTCCAGTCATAACCTGAATAATTTTTTCATCTAGTAGTGGCAAGTCTCCGGAAATAACAAACAGAAATCCTTGCATTTCTTTCAGTAGAGAATTTAGATCGTTGGTGTATCCATTTCCTGGTGTGGCCAAAGTTTCTACATCATTTTGTTCTAATACAGATTTTGTATTGGGTGAGTTTGGGCTTGTAGCTACAATAACTTTAGAAAAGCAATTAGAATTTCTTAGTGAATCAACTACATTAAGGACCACTGGTTTTTTGTATTGAAGTAATAATTTTTCATTAGAATGATCCATTCTAGTTCCTTTGCCACCAGCCATTACTAATCCAATCATAATGATACAAAGATTAACAGGGATGATAGCCTTGTAAGTTCATTAGTTGCACCAAGAACATCCCCAGTAATTCCACCAAAGCTTCTAGTAGATATACCAATCAAAATCATTGTAACAGCAATTGATGCACCAAAAAGTATCATTCCTACAGTACCACCTATAACAACAAGTGGAATGATTGTGATAATAGCGGCAATCGCAAGCCTTCTTTTATCCTTCATGATTTGCATGAATGGTGAATTAGAACCAACCGCCGCTGAATTGCCAAGACTTGCCATTAAAACCATTGAAAATTTTGCTAAAATTTCACTAAGTAATATGGCTTGGAATAGTGCATAGCCATTTGTTAGTGATAACGCAATGATTGCACCAGCTATATACAATACAACAGAAACAATCCCTGCTGAACCAGTTGAAAGATCTTTCATGGCTTTGCGTTTTTTTTCTTTTGATCCTCTGGTCATCAGACCATCAGCAAAATCTGCTAATCCATCAGTATGATGTATTCCAGTTATGACAGCAATCGATGCAACAACTAATAGTGAAACAATCAATGGATCTAGGAAAATTGATAATCCAAATCCGATTGAGGCAATTATCAGCCCTATCGCAATTCCGATAATAGGAAAAATATGCATGTATTTTGCTACTGTTCCCAGATCTGTATTATTAGAAGGAATTATTGTGAGAAATGAAAAAACTGAACTTACTTCCTTAAGCATGTATCCACCATCCTAAAAATGAAAGACATGTAATGATAGGTATAGTCACGATGCCACAGAATAAAATTGACGAAACTTTCATTAATCTAATTGCAGAAATTATATGAGATTTGGTATATTCTATACTACCATTGCCAATTGTATAGTAATTCGTTTTTTCTAACTTAGTTCCAAGTGCACCTGCTAGTGCAGCCATTGGATATCCTGCATTAGGGCTTTCTAGTTTTGTACTATCACGTTTCATAATATAGAATGATTCTTTCCAATTATAACCCAAAATCAATGCACCCAAGATCATTATTAATCCCGTGAGGCGAGATGGAATGTAGTTTAGTATGGTATCAGACTTAGCTCCAAACCAGCCAACATTCTTGAATAAAGTTGTCTTATAACCAATCATTGAATCAATGGTGTTTACTGCCCTATACACAAATGCTCCTGGGAGACCAAAAATAGCGTAATAAAATAATGGACCCGTAATTCCATCAACTGTATTCTCACTTACACTTTCTAAAACACCGGATATGATATGATTTTTATCCAAATTTTTTGTATCCCTTTTTACAATCATGGAAAGATGATTTCTAGCCAAGTCTAAATCTTCTTTTTCAACAGCATCAACTACTGCTAAAGCATGTTTTTGCATTCCTCTAATAGCAATAGTTGTTTTTAGTAAAATCGATCCGAGAACTACCGATACTACGAATGAAACAATATCAATTGTCAATAAACTGATTCCAATTTCTAAACTAACAAGTAGTATGCTTACAATAGATATAACAATTCCAACAATCAAAACTCCACCAATTAGTTCTCTTTTTACAGAATTATTTTTTGCAAATGGTACAAGTAAAGCAATTAATTTTCCAATCCAAGCTGTTGGATGGTATTTGGTTCTTGGATCGCCTACCAAAAAATCTAGCAAAAGTGCAAAACCAACTATAACTATACTTTCAAGTATCATTACAAGAGTCCCTCAATAGCTCTGATATTAAGACTTGACTTTACAACTTTGCTTAATTTTTCAATCTCAAAATCAATCTTTTTTAAGTTCTTACTATTCAGTGCAAGTTGCTTTGAATTAGAGGTGATAGAATCCTCTTCAGGAAGTAAAAACTTTGTGAGTGGAATTGTTCCAAGAACAGGCTTGCCTGTATTTTGCTTTAGTTTTCGAAATCCAGGTTTAAGAATATCTAAATCACCACGAAATTTGTTAAAAACAAAACCT
>CAZCFF010000033.1:0-10048 GCA_964497885.1 uncultured Candidatus Nitrosopelagicus sp. | reverse complement strand
ACTTTGGAACTGTCTTTGTAGACCAGGCTTACTGGCAACGTGCAATCGCTGCACAACCAAGTTCCACTGTAAAAGGATTCTTACTAGGAGGAATGTGCTGGTTCTCTATTCCATTTACACTAGCAACAACTATGGGCTTAACCGCTGTAGCGCTTAATGTATCACTTACGCCAGAGCAGGTACAGCTTGGACTTACAGTCCCAGCAGCCGCATCAGTAATGATGGGCGAAATTGGAGCAATTATGGTTCTAGTCATGCTATTCATGGCAGTAACTTCAGCAGGATCTGCTGAATTAATCGCAGTATCTTCTTTGATTACATATGATGTATACAGAACGTATAGTAATCCAGCAGCATCTGGAAAACAACTATTGAAAGTTTCTCGGGGTGTCATTGTGGCGTTCGGGCTTGGTATGGGTGCGCTAGCTGTTGTCCTACTTGGTATGGGATTGAGCTTAGGATTTGTATACTTAGCAATGGGAATCTTAATCGGCTCTGCCGTCATTCCAATTGCATTAACAATTACTTGGAGCAAAACGACTCGTGCTGGCGCAGTTGCTGGTGCACTTATCGGTGTATGTTTATCATTACTCACATGGACAAGTGTTGCAGCATCAGAAGCAAACGGTGTAGTTGATATTGCTTCACTCGGTGGTGCATTCCCAATGTTATATGGTAACGTTGTAGCAATCTTATCATCTGGATTAATTTGTGTAGTAATCAGTTTGGCTCAGAACAAGAAGTATGATTGGAGTCTCATGAATAAGGAGATGAGAATTGTTGAAGCCGATATGACTGAGGATGTAAAAGCCCAAATTGCTAAAGCCGAACAGGATGAGGCTACATTAAAGAAGGCATATCAATTCAGCCTTAAGGGCGGCGGTATTTTGACTATAGTCTGTGTAGTAATTTGGCCATTACCATTATACTTCTCTGGCTATGTCTTTGACCAAGCTTTCTATGGACTATGGGTTGGCATTGCAATGGTTTGGGTATCAATTGCATCATTCTGCATAATTGGAATCCCAATATGGGAGGCAAGAGGCGGATTCGCCAAAGTTGCAAGTGGCGGCAACAAAGCAAGCGAATAGTAAGATTATAAACTAGATTATTTATTTTGTATTATGGCTTCATGTAATGGCTGTGGTGAGGCATTAGGCTTTAAGAAATACAGATTCAATAAATTATGGAAAATTGGTGGTTACTATTGCAAGTCTTGTATGATGAGGGTTGGTGAGAACTGGGAAAAATATGGCAGAGTTACAATTCCAATGGTTCCTTGTGACTTGTGCAGAACTGAATTTTATTTTCTAAAACCTGCATGGCAAGGCGAAAAGAAAAGGAATTTTTGCGGCGTGTGTTACAGAACTGCAATCAGTGGAGTTTTACCTGATAAAAATAAGGGTGAGGCACCTGGTAAGATGCCTATCTCTATGATGATCTTTGCTGGTTTGGGTGCATTAATGATGGTACTCGGAATGGTCTTTACATTGGTTGGAACATCTCAAGGTGATGCAAATATGGTCAATATTTTATTTGGTGCATTTACAACCGCAGCCGGCTTTATGTTATTGAGACGTACTTTGCGTAATAGACGTTTGATTGCAGGTACCTAATACAAACTATAAAGTCTTGCAAGTGACAATTTTTCTGCAGGATCAACTGTTGCAATTTCACCATCAACTTTGACTTCATATGTTTCTGGATCAACTTCTATCTTAGGTGTTTTATCATTATACAGCATGTCACTTTTTCCAATATCACGACAGTTTTTCACAGCAACAAGTTTTTTCTGAATTTTGAGTTTATCCTCTAATTTGTTATCTAATGCAATTTGAGATGTAAATGTGACTGATGTAGTTTGTTTTGCTTTTCCAAGTGCACCAAACATAGGGCGATAGTAAACAGGTTCTGTTGTTGGGATGGATGCATTTGGATCACCCATCAATGCATATGCAATGAATCCACCTTTGATTATCAGTTTAGGTTTTATTCCAAAGAATTGTGGTGACCAGACAACAATGTCAGCCATTTTACCGGATTCAAGTGAACCCACATGGGAAGAAATTCCATGAGTGATGGCTGGATTTATAGTAATTTTTGCTATGTAACGCTTTATTCTAAGATTATCATTATCTCCCGTTTCTTCAGACAAACTTCCCTTCATCTTCTTCATTTTATCAGCAGTTTGCCAGTTTCTGGTAGTAACTTCACCTACTCTACCCATTGCCTGACTATCAGATGACATCATGCTTATGGCACCAATATCATGTAATACATCCTCGGCGGCAATTGTCTCTGCACGTATTCTTGACTCAGCAAAAGATACGTCTTCTGGTACTGATGGGTTAAGATGATGGCAAACCATCATCATATCAAGATGTTCTTCAAGTGTGTTTACTGTATATGGCCTTGTAGGATTTGTTGATGATGGTAGGATATTTGGCTCACCAGCAATTTTCATAATATCAGGAGCATGTCCACCACCTGCGCCTTCTGTATGATATGTATGAATTGCTCTTCCAGCAATTGCTTTGATGGTATCATCAACATAACCACATTCATTGAGGGTATCTGTATGAATTGCAACTTGAGTATCAGTCTTATCAGCAACATTCAGTGCAGAGTTTATTGTGGCAGGGGTTGTTCCCCAATCTTCATGAAGTTTTAATCCACACGCACCAGCCTTAACTTGTTCCAATAATGCTTCCTCTCGAGAGTCATTACCCTTACACAAAAATCCAAAGTTTAATGGGTATTCTTCTACGGCTTCAATCATTTTATGTATATTCCATTCTCCAGGTGTACAAGTTGTTGCGTTTGTACCATCAGCTGGTCCAGTTCCACCTCCAATCATCGTTGTTGTTCCATTACAAATTGCGTCAATTGCCTGTTGAGGTGATATGAAATGAATATGACTATCAATTGTACCAGGAGTACAGATTGTATGCTCACCAGAAATTATTTCGGTATTTGATGAAACGATAATATCAATATCATCCATGACATTTGGGTTTCCTGCATTTCCAACTCCTATAATTTTACCATCTTTTACCCCAATGTCTGCCTTTATGATACCAAGTACAGGATCAATTATCATAGCATTAGTGATTACCAAGTCAGCAGAGTCTTTTCGTAATACTCCACTAGCCTGACCCAATCCATCTCTTGCACTTTTACCACCACCAAAAACTAACTCATCACCATATTTGATCAAATCTTTTTCAATTTCTATAATAAGATCTGTATCTGCTAATCTAACTCTGTCACCAACTGTTGGTCCAAATAATGCAACATATCGGCTACGTTGAATCTCAAGTGAATTTGAGCCTTCTTTTACATCTTCAGAAATATTTTTGAAACCATTTTCATTAATTTTTTTTATTGCTTCCTGTTTTTTGGAATCTAAATCACCGCTTACCAATCCACTGAAACCAAAGATTGTTTTAGTGCCACCAAATTCTACTACTTCAACATGTTTTGATTCTCCGGGTTCAAACCTGATAGATGTACCAGATGGAATATTTAGATGAAACCCAAGTGATTTTTCTCTATCAAATTCTAATGCTTTGTTTGCTTCGGAGAAGTGTGTATGAGAGCCTACTTGAATTGGCCTATCTCCAGTATTTGAAACGTTGAGGCTGATTGTTTTTTTGTCTTTGTTTGCCTTGATACTTTCATCTGTTGGTATATATTCACCAACATGAGGTGTGTCGGAATGCCATCTTGCTAACATATCTATCACACTATGGGGTCATGTATTGTGACCAATTTTGTACCATCCTCAAATGTTGCTTCAACTTGTATAGTATGAATAATATCAGTCACGCCTGGTAAAACATCATCTTTTCCTAAAACTTTTTTCCCTGAACTCATCAAATCAGATACTGATTTACCGTCACGTGCACCTTCTAAAATATGATCAGCGATAATTGCAACAGATTCTGGATGATTTAATTTTAAACCCCTTGCCTTTCTTTTTCTAGCAAGTTCAGCAGTCATGAAGACGTGTAATTTATCAAGTTCCCTTGGTGTCAGGTTCATGTATAACTTTCCGTTATGTGGTATTTATGCTTAGGTTTTAACAAAAAATATAATCCTAAGAGATGAATAAATATTCTATGCTGATTGTAAACTCGATTCTTGGTAATGTCCATCATGATAATTTATTGAGAAAAAAAACGGATGATGCAAAACAGCAGGGCAAATTAAGACACTTATTTCTGTCTAGAACTGAAATGGAAAAATCACGCTTGAGAAAAAAAACTGAAGATGGATTTGATGTAGGCCTAGTACTTGAGCCTGGTAAAAAGTTACATCATGGCGATGTCATTTCACAAGACTTGGAGATTATTCTAATTGAGCAGTTACCAGAAAAAATACTGACTGTTAAATTTATTGAAAATGATAAGAAATTGTTTCTTTTGGTTGGTCATATTATAGGCAACAGACACAGACCAATTTCTATAAAAAATGAAACAATCTCTTTTCCAATTCATGATGATTCAGAACTGGAATTATTTGGGAAGTTATTTCATGACGTGATTAATAAAATTGATTTATCAATGCAGGAAGAAATCTTTATTCCACATGAAAGTATGGATGTACATGAACACTGACTTTAGCGATTTAAGCTTATTGCAACTTTCTGACTCCTTTTTTCCCACAGGACTTTATACAATGTCGAATGGTTTAGAGACTGTTTTTTCTGAAAAGACAATAACAGGGATTGATGATCTTTATGAATTAATAAAAACAAACATAGAACAACAAATTGGACCTGCTGATTGTGTGGCACTTGGTTGTGCATATGATTTTACCAGTTCAAACAATATTGAAAAAATAATCATATGTGACAAATCATTATTTGCAATGAAACTTATCGGAGAATTGCGGGAAGCATCGTGCAGATCTGGAACACAGATGATAAAATGTGTCAGTTCTTTCGTTAATAATAATACATTATCTCGATATCATGACGCAATAAAAGAATCTCACACGCCTGGAACACATCCGGTAGTCACGGGTGTGGTGTCTAACATATTGGGAATAGAAAAACACAAGTCGGTCTTACATTTTCTTTATGGTTTTTCTGTGAGTATGATAGGTGCCGCACTAAGATTAGGAATGATAGAACACATTCAAAGCCAGAAAATTTTACATCAATTAAAACCCGTAATTAGAGAAACCTCTGAACAATATATTACAAAATCATTAGATGATATGTGGCAATTTGCACCTGAGTATGATGTTATACAAATCAAACATGAACAACAATTTTCTAAGATGTTTATCACATAAACTGGTTTTGCTAAAATGAATAATAGAATACCACGAATAGGCATTGGAGGTCCTGTAGGATGTGGAAAAAGTATGCTTATTGAAAGGGTTGTACCAATCTTAGCCAAGAAAAATTATCGTATCAGTATTATTTCAAATGATGTTATATCAAAGGAAGATGCTGACAGAATGCGTCAAAATTTGGCTACTGAGCAGGGATTATTACCTGAAAATTTAGTGATCGGTCTTGCCACTGGAGGATGTCCTCATACTGCTGTACGTGAAGATCCATCGATCAATTTGTCTGTAATTGAACAAATAGAAAGTGAACATACTGATCTAGATTTGATTATAATTGAAAGTGGTGGGGATAATATTACAACAACATTTAGCCCTGCTTTGGCTGATTACTTTATTTACATTGTTGATGTTTCGGGGGGTGACAAATATCCAAGGAAAAGAGGCTTGGGTATAGAAACATCTGATCTATTGGTTATAAACAAAATTGATTTGGCAGAATTGGTTAATGCAAATCTAGATGTGATGGAAAGAGATGCAAAAATTGTTAGGGGAAATAAGCCATATGCACTTGTTAACTGTAGAACGGATCAAGGCATAGATACAGTAGTACAGCATATAATAGAAGACGTATTGTTTGATCAACCACCAAAAAAAATGGTGACTAATGTGAAATGACTGATTTAAAATTTTGTGAACCAGATGATGTTCCAGCAATATTTTCAGGGTATGATGAAAAAATAGAGCAATTGGATGTGGGTAAATCAGGTAAGATTGGACTTTTACGATTAAAGTTTGAGGAAGATTTGGATAAAAATAAAACTGTAATCACTGACCAATATTCTCAAATTCCACTTTATACTCAAAAAGCACTGTATTATGATGAAGCACTTCCAAATATGGCTCATTTGTTTATCATGTCACCATCAGGGGGAATATTACAGGGAGACAGATATCGAATGGATATTTCCCTAGCAAATAATGCTGTAAGTCATATTACGACACAAGGTGCAACTAGGATTTACAAAATGAATTCTAACTATGCCACACAGATGATCAACATAAACGTTGGAAAGAATTGTTATTTAGAATTTATACCAGATCAAATAATACCATTCCAAAATTCTAGATATTACCAAAAGGTATCATTGAACGTAGATCCTTCTGCAACATTGATTTATTCAGAAATCATTGTACCAGGAAGAGTTGCAATGGGTGAATTATTTTCATATGATATATGTTATCTTAAAACAATGGGACAGGATACTGAGAAAAAAATTAAATTTATTGATAATTGTATGTTAAAACCAAAAAATCAAAACATGAATACACTTGGAATTTTTGGTAAACATACTGTTTTAGCCTCAGTATACATTTTGGTAAAGAATGACAGTATACTAACACTAAATAAAAAAATAAATTCAATTATAAAAAACAATGATGAGATTTCAGGTGGTTCTACTATATTACCAAACGATTCTGGATTACTTGTAAGGTTGATGTGTAACTCATCTGAAATAATTAAAACTGAAATATATAATATAGTAAGAGTTGTAAGAAAAGAAATACTTCATGCGGAATTTACTGATATCAGAAAAACTTAGAAAATTATATCATTTTTAGAGTGTCTGTTGCAGTAATTATACCAATTATTTTTGAATTTTTTGAAACAAGTATACATTTAGTATAGTCCAGTAAGTTTCCAAGTGTATTAGCTGGTGTATCATAATTTATTATTGGTGGGACAGATGTCATTACATCCTTTAATGGTGTTTTTTTCCATTGAGGAATATTAGAAACTCCCAATTGTAGTCTCGCAAGTCCTTCTTCGCTAACTATACCAACAGGTTCAGTACCATCAAAAATTGGAATCTGACTAATTGCTAATCCATTCATTTTTTTTATAGCATCGTTAACAGTTTGTGTGATTTTCATTTTTATTATGGGCGATTTGCAAATTTCACCAGCCATGTGGGATGATGATTGACCCTCTAGTTTAGCTAAATTTTCAAAAATTTTTTTTGCAGTTGGATATGATGGCTTACTTGTACCAGATTCAATTTGATTTATCATTGATGTGCTTACACCAGTCATTGCAGCTAATTTTTTTTGACTGATATGGAGTTGTTCACGTTTTTGTTTGATTGTTTCAAGGCTAGGTAATAACATATTATTACTACTTAATTTTCATTATAAAAAGTTAAGTAATAATTAATATTATATTATTTTGTTGATTTTTTAGTTTTCTTTTGTTCAATAACAGCTTGTGCGGCTGCAAGTATTGCAGTAGGTATTCTGTATGGTGATGCACTAACATATGATACGTCTACTGCATGACAGAATTTGATAGAATTTGGGTCACCGCCATGTTCTCCACATATACCAATCTCTAGGGTTTTTTGTACCTGTCTACCCTGTTTTATTCCAATTTGCATTAGATACCCAACACCGTTTTCATCAATTGATTGGAATGGGCTTATCTCTACAAGACCTTTGTCCATGTAATCACCAAGGAATTTTCCTTCTACATCTTCTCTGCTGAAGCTAAATACACCTTGTGTCAAATCATTCGTTCCAAAACTGAAGAATTCTGCGATGTCTGCCAATTCGTCTGCTGTAAGACATGCACGGACAACCTCAAGCATTGTTCCAAAATTAATATTGAATTTTATCTTGAATTTTTTCTGCATCTCTTTTTTTACTTCGTCATAGATGTTTTTTATGTAATTTAATTCTGCAATGCTTCCTACTTGCGGAATCATAATCTGTGGTTTTGCATCAACTTTGCTTTTTGTAAGATGAGCTACTGCTTCAAATACTGCTTTAATTTGCATTCTATAGATCTCTGGGTATGTTATTCCTACTCTGACTCCTCTATGCCCCATCATCGGATTAGTTTCTGCCAAATCACGTGCACGGTCTAACACACGCATTGTTTTTTCACTTTTATCCTTTTTTTTGTAAATTTTATCCATTAATGTTTCTGGGTTGGGTAAAAATTCGTGTAGTGGTGGGTCTAAGAGTCTGATTGTGACTTTATATCCTTCCATTGCTTTTAGAATTGCTATAAAATCAGATTTTTGCAGCTTTTGTAGTTTTTCCAAAACTTTCTCTCTTTCTTCTACGGATTTTGCCATAATCATTTTTACAAACATTCCAATTCTATCTTCTTCGTTGAACATTCTTTCTGTCCTACATAATCCAATTCCTTCTGCTCCGTATTCTCTTGCAAGTTTTGCAGCGTTTGGAGTATCAGCATTTGCACGAATTCCTAATTTCTTTGTTTTTTGGGCCCACTCAAGAATTGTCTCAAAATCTTTTGTCTTCTTTGGTTTTACTGTTGGCACATTACCGATATAGATAGCACCAGTAGTACCATCTATTGTTATCATATCATTTTCCTTTACAGTCATTCCATTTGCCTTACATCTATTATATTCCTCATCAATCTTCAATTCATTACACCCAACAATACAAGATTTACCCATTCCTCTTGATACTATTGCAGCGTGTGATGACTTTCCACCAAGGCTTGTCAAAATTCCCTCTGATGAAAAGAATGCTGGAACATCTTCTGGTTTAGTTTCTTTTCTAATTAAAATCACTTTTTTCCCTGACTCTCCCAATTCTATTGCTTTTTTCACATCAAAAACTGCAATTCCGTTTGCAGCACCAGGTGACGCAGCAATTCCTTTTGCTAATTGTTTGAATTGCTTAATCTTTGATTCATCAATTGTTTTATGTAATAATGCCTCTAATTGTTCTGCAGGAATTCTTGTCAAAGATCTATTTCTGTCAATTAATTTCTCTTTTATCATATCTACAGATGTTTTTACATATCCTTGTGCAGCCATTTTTGCATTTCTTGTCTGTAACAAATAGAATTTACCTTGTTCAATAGTAAACTCTATATCTTGTACTTCTTTGAAGTGTTTTTCTAGTTTTGTACACGCATTGTTCAGTTCTTTGTACGATCGTGGCATTTCTTTTTTTAACATCTCAATATTTTTTCCAGTTCTTACTCCTGCAACAACGTCTTCGCCTTGGGCGTTAGTCAAATATTCTCCTTCAAGTTCTTTTTTACCATTATGCCCATTTCTAGTAAATACAACTCCTGTTGCACTATCATCTCCCATATTACCAAAAACCATTGTAACCACATTAACTGCGGTTCCATTTGCAATGTCTCTTGTAACTTTGTTTTGTCGTCGATAAACCACTGCTCTCTCACCCATCCAGCTTTTGAAAACAGCCTCAATTGCTAATTCTAATTGCTCATTAGGTGAGTCAGGAAATTTTCGTTTAGTGTGCTTTTCACAAATTTTCTTGTATTCTAAAACAATGTTCTTTAATGATTTAACATTTAACTTACTATCATCTTTCACTTTTTGTTTTTTCTTAGTTGCGTTTAACACATTATCAAACTTTTTGTCATCTACCCCAAAGACAACTTTTCCAAATAATTGAATGAATCTTCTGTATGAGTCCCATGAGAATCGTGGATTGTTTGTCTGTTTAGCAAATCCTTCTACCGTCTTTTCATTTAAACCTAAATTCAAAATTGTATCCATCATCCCTGGCATAGAAATTGCAGCACCTGATCTAACTGAGACTAGTAATGGATTTTTTGTAGAATTCCATTTTTTATTTGTCTTTTTTTCCATTTTAATAATATTTTTCATAACTAAAGGCATTACATTTTTTGGAAGTTTTTTTCCGTTTTCATAGTATTGGTTACAAACTTGGGTTG
>CAZCFF010000032.1:0-10338 GCA_964497885.1 uncultured Candidatus Nitrosopelagicus sp. | reverse complement strand
ATATCTGAACTTTTCATTATACTTGTACCTATAAGAAATGCATCTGCACCACAATTACGTAAAAATTTTAGATCTTCCACTGACTTAATCCCACTTTCAGATAATATCATTTTGGATTTCTGATAATTTTCTAAAATTTGTTTTGTAGTTTCAAGATTGATTTCAAGAGTATCCAAGTTTCTGTTATTAATTCCAATGATATCTGCATTAGTGTTTAGCGCATTTTCAAATTCTTCTTTCGTATGCGATTCTACTAAAACTTTTAGCCCATTTTTATGACCATAATCAATCAATTCATCTATTTCATTAACAAAGCCATTATCAAACAATGCTTGAATAAGTAAAAAATAATCTGCACCAATTTTTTTTGCCGCATCAATCTGTATTTTGTCAATCATGATATCTTTCATCAACAATGGTATTTCCACATTTTTTCTAATTTTTATGAAATATTCAGGTGAACCATTGAATAGATATGGTTGTGTTAAGATGGAGAGAGCTGTTGCACCACCAGATACCATCGATTCAGCTATTTGTATAGGATCAGAAATCTGTCTAATATTGCCTTCTGCAGGTGATGAAAATTTTATTTCTGTGATGAGTGAGGCATGATTATTATTCTTTATTGATTCTTCTAAATCAATTTCTGATTTTGGCAATGTTTCCATAACATCGTAAATACCATCATCAATAGCTTTTCGTGAATTTACAACTAGCTTTTCTAGAACATTCTTCATAGTTTTTTAGCACCTTCTAATTTTTCTATATTGCCACAGTTTTTTACAAAGTTTTCTAGTTTATCAAATGCCTTGCCACTATGAATAGTATCTAATGCTAATTCAATCGCATCAGTAAAATTATCTGCAATATCTGACACTATTAATCCACCAGCAGCATTTAGTGCAGTGATTTCAGTTTTTGTTTTGTTTGCAGAATTATTTAGGACAGCAATGAATGATTCAATGGCATCTTCCTTTGTTCTTATTTGTATGTCAGAAATATTACCTTTTCCTAAACCAATCTTTTGAGGATCCAGAGTCATTTTTGTAATTGTATTATTTTTCAGCATACAAATTTGGTTTTTAGATGTAGTAGATAATTCATCCATTCCATCAGCTGCTCTAACAGTCATGATTGTTTCGGCATTTTTTCTTTGTAAAATTTTTACAATTTTTTCCTGATAATCTTCTGAGAAAACACCAATAAGTTGGTTTTTTACCATAGCTGGATTAGTTAATGGTCCCAGTAGATTGAATGCAGTTCTACCACCAACAATTTTTCTGGCCTTTGCAACATTTTTCATTGCTGGATGAAATTTTTGTGCAAACATAAACCCAATGCCAAACTTTTCTATTATTTCATTCACTTTATTAGGTTCAGAATTTAAATCAAATCCAAAATATTCAAAAATATCTGCACTTCCTGATATACCAGATATTGAACGATTACCATGTTTAGCAACATTTCCACCTGCACCAGCAATTACAAATGATGCAGCAGTTGAGATGTTGAATGTTTTCAGTTTGTCACCACCAGTTCCACATACGTCAATAATTTTTCCCTTACAATTTGGTGAGATATGCAGAGAAAACTCTTCCATTTTGTTTAACATCGCAAGAAGTTCATCATCTGACTCACCTTTTTCTGTTAAATTTTTTAAAAATTCTGCAATCTCCTCATCATTTTGCTTTCCAGTGAGTATTTCATCTACTACGTTGGACATTTGATCAATCGTCAGATTATTCCCAAGTGAGATTTGTTCTGATAATTCCTTAATCATTTTTAACCCTCGTTATGAAATTTTGTAAGATTTTTTTTCCTTCATCTGTCATGATGGATTCTGGATGGAATTGTACACCATCTATGAAATATTCCTTATGACTAACGCCCATAATCTCTCCATCATCTTCAGCTATGGCAGTGATTTTTAATGAATCTGGAATAATCGTTTTATCTCCAACAAGTGAATGGTAGCGAGTAGCCCTAAATGGGTTTTTTATTCCATGGAAAAGTGAGTCATCATAATGTTGGATTTGGCTTGTTTTACCATGTCTAACATTTCCAGCATTCACAACTTTGCCACCAAAACAATCGATTATTCCTTGATGACCCAAGCAAATACCCAAAATTGGTAATTTGGGTCCCAATTCTTGGATAACATCCTTACAAATCCCAAAATATCTTTTTTCTTCAGGAGTTCCTGGACCAGGTGAAATTATTATTGCATCATAATCTTTCTCTTTTATCTCATCGATAGTAATTCGATCATTTCTTACAACATCAGAATTTACACCTAATTCACCTAATCTTTGGGCAATATTGTAAACAAATGAATCATAATTATCAATAATAAGAAATTTCATTCTGCTGCCTCCCTCAATGCAGTTAACATTGCATTAGCCTTATGTTCAGTTTCCTTTAACTCATTATCTGAAATTGAATCAAATACAATACCAGCACCAGCCTGTACAAAGCCTAATTTTCCATCAGCAAAAATACTCCTAATTGCAATTGCAAAATCACAGCATCCATTAAATGAAAAATATCCAATCGCACCAGCATATGGTCCTCTTGATTCAGGTTCTAATTCATCAATTATTTCCATCGCTCTAACTTTTGGTGCACCTGAGACTGTTCCAGCGGGAAATACAGCTCTAAATGCATCATACATATCATAGTCTTTTTCAAGATTACCAACAACATGTGTAACCATGTGTTGGACATGACTAAATTTTTTTACTTCCATAAGCTCTTTGACATGTACAGATCCATATTTACAAACCTTACCAATGTCATTTCTACCTAAATCAACTAGCATTGTATGTTCCGCTAGCTCTTTTTCATCACTGATCAATTCTTGTTTCATTTCCTCATTTTTTTTATCATCATTTGTAATTTTTCTTGTACCAGCTATAGGAAATGTTTCAACCTGATCATTTGTAACACGTAAAAGCATTTCAGGGCTAGAACCAATCACTATTTTTTCATTCATTTTCATATGATATAGATATGGTGACGGATTTAACGAGCGAAGTTTTTGATACACTTTAAGATAATCACCATTAGCTTCAAATGAAAATTTTCTTGATAAAACAACTTGGAAAATATCTCCATCATAGATGTATTTTTTTGCTTTATTTACAATTTCAGAAAATTTTTCTTCATTGAGGTTATTAGTTATTTTTGATATTGTAAAATCTTCAAATTTTGATTCTGTGCTTTTTATCTCATCAACTCTATTTTCATCATAATAGAAGTATAATGATTTTCTTTTTTTATTATCAAATAATATTCCATCATTATAAATACCAAATTCCATTATTGGCTCTGATATATCATGATGTTTTGGAATGTTTTCCCATAATCTGATTGAATCATAATTAATGATCCCAACAGCACCTCCAAGATAACGATATGATTGATCGGTAGTTTTTCGTACTAGATCTTTTATTGTATTTAGTGGGTCTGTTGTTGAAATTGTTTTGATTGAACCATCTCGATTCTGAATTGTAACTTTATCGTAATACCCCTTTACAATAAATTCAGGATCAAATCCCATGATTGAAGTTTCAGCTAATTCCTCTGGACCAGTTAATGACTCGAACAGGAATGAATATGGGTAATTTCGTGATATTTTATTATAGATTTCAAATTGGGTGCCAGAATAGTCTAGAGAAATTATCCTAGGAATGCTCGTGTGTCCAAATATGTCCACCCATGCCATTAAACAAAATTCAACTGTATTTAAATCATGATTTTTATTATACAAATTTTAGTACTAAAAAGTCTGTTTTTAATCATTAAATCTCTGTTTTTATTATTATAATCACAATTTTTGATGTCAAAAATCATATAAAGATTACCGTATGGTACGGTATACTTATAAATCTACGATCTAACACAAATTATGAAGAAAAAATGCCATAAGTGTGGCACAATTGGCTTGGATTGGAGTCAATCATATCATAGATTAACGGGTAAATGGAAACTCGAAAATCATAAAGGATGTCAGAACATTTAATCTTAATGTATCAAGTTCTTTTTCTGAAGATATTCAGTCATTTTAAGAAAGTTTCTAGGATCAGTTGTTGCACCATTAGCAGCAGAACCAACAAGAAATGCATATTTGGCTAATGCACCAGATTCATACTTTGGGTTTGGCATCTTCCATTCCTTCTTTCTATTTTCAAGTTCATCGCTTGGAACCTCAAGATTGATACTATTATCCTCTGTATCAATACTGATTTTATCACCATTTTTGATAAAAGCGATTGGTCCACCAACAAATGCTTCAGGTGCCACATGACCAACCATAAATCCTCGTGTTCCTCCAGAGAATCTACCATCAGTGACCATTGCAACTTTTTTTCCAAGACCTTGACCAACTATAGCGGCTGTAGTTGCAAGCATTTCTCTCATTCCTGGACCACCTTTTGGACCTTCATATCTAATAACAACAACATCACCCTCTTCAATCTCACCCTTTGATATTGAATCAAATGCAACTTCTTCGGTATCAAAAACTTTAGCACTCCCAACAAATTTAGTCATTTCAACACCTGCTGTCTTTATTACTGCTCCATCAGGTGCTAAACTACCCTTTAGAATTACTGCTGTTCCAACATCATGTATGGGAGTTTCAACTGATTTAACAATTTGTTGATCCGACTGTTCGGGAATTATTATTTTAGCAAGATTTTCTTTAATTGATTTTCCTGTGACAGTTAATGCATCAGAATGAATTAGGGATTTGTCATTAAGTTTTTTCATTATAAACGGAATACCACCAATTTTATCTAAACTGTTCATCACGTATTCACCACCAGGTTTCATATCAGCAATATGTGGTGTTTTTTTTCTAATTCTTTCAAAATCATCATATGTTAGATTAATTCCAGCTTCATTAGACAGTGCTAGTAAATGCAAGATGCCATTTGTTGATCCTCCTACTGCGTTTAACATGGTAATTGCATTTTCAAATGCCTCAAATGTTAAAATATCACTTGGTTTTATACCAAGTTCTAATAAATTAACACATGCTTTACCTGTATCATATACTATTTTTTCTCTTCTATCATTTTCAGCTGGTGGACTTGCACTACCTGGTAATGCAAGACCAATCATTTCAGATATTGATGCCATTGTATTTGCTGTAAACATCCCACCACATGAACCAGCATTAGGACATGCATTATCTTCTATCTTTTTTAATTCCTCAATTGAAATCTTTCCAGCATCATACTGTCCTACTGCTTCATACACATCAACAACAGTTAATTCTCTCTCATCAAGTATTCCAGGCATTATTGTGCCACCATAAACAAAGACAGAAGGAATGTTTAATCTAGCCATTGCCATCATAGTTCCTGGTAAACTTTTATCACATCCAGCAATTCCAACTAGCGCATCATATTGATGAGCCCTTACCATTAATTCTATAGAATCAGCAATAACCTCTCTACTAACTAATGAGGATTTCATGCCTTCATGCCCCATTGCTATACCATCACTCACAGCAATTGTACTAAATTCTCTAGGTGTTGCACCTGCTTCACTTATTCCATCCTTAGCCTTTTGTGCTAGTCCTGGTAAGTGAATATTACACGGAGTGGCCTCATTTCCTGTATGGCAAACGCCGATGAATGATTTTGCTATATCCTCATCAGTCAAGCCCATAGCTTTGTACATAGCACGATGTGGTGATCTTGCTGTTCCTTCTACTACATTTCTACTCGATATTTCCATTTTTAACATAATAAAGTGAAATTACTATAATTTAAATTCTAAATAAAAATTTGATAAACTAGTAATAATTAAAAAATATCTATGGATTCAAAAGAACTCCAAGCCTTCATTTCTGATGTTAAAGAGGATCTTCATAATTTTGATGAGTTATTTGACTATTACAAGTTCATAGACGATCATAATATTAGAAAAATTGTTTTTAATCCAGATAATGATGAGAATTTTTTTGAAGGAAGTGTTATAGCAATTTTAGAGCAAAGATATCGTGAATTCTTTCGTAGCAGATTTAACGCTGATATGGATGATCTTGTTCGAATTGATGTTCTAGAAATTATTAGAACATATCTACCAACAATTCATGAAAAGATTGCCAAAGAATAATTCTATATTATAATTAGTCATTTATGATTTGTGCGTCAAGTTCCATTAACTGTTCGTTAATTTGTTCCTCTGTTTCATTACCATACGAAATCAGTATTCTATCACCATCTTCAATAACATAATCAGAAAGACTATCAACAGCTTGATGGTTAATATAGAATTTTAATGAATAATCTTCATTTGTACAAAACTTTCTGCCGTCTGATTCTGGAAACGCAAAGCAGTCTTCGAGAACTCCATTAATTGATGTTTTACCAACACTAAGATTTAGACTATCGAATAAATATTCAAGTGTAACTCCTGATGAATGTCGATGGATTGTACTACCATCGCTTTCTTCAAAATGAATCCAACTGTTTTTGATCTGATATGTGCTAGTAGAAAAGTCAAATTTATCACCAAAAATTCTTACAAGTAGTGATGCATGTTCATGTTCATCACCTAGTTTACCAGCACCTTCAGGTACACCAGGCCCGCCAGTATCCATGTCGATAAATGTATAGATTGAAAATCCTACGATAACTGCAATTAGCCCAAGAATGCCACCTGCAAGAAGATTAGATTTTCTTTTTTGGTGTGTACGCTTGGAAGCAAAGTCTTCACGCCTTTCACGTCTGAGTTCCCTTCTTTTTTTACCCAATGTTTGACAAATTTATCATTGCCCTATATAACATATGAAATTATAACATTAACACTTTTTAATTTAAATAAAAATCAAATATTATTTCCAGGTATTATCAATATTTAGTATATTTAATTTAGTTTTTATTCAATTGGTATATCTACATTTAACCATAAATGTCCTTTAGCCATTGTATAGTCATATTTTCCAGCATCGAGATTGGTTTTTAGTAACTCAAAAAGCTCATTTGGTATATCTTCCCAATAATCATCTTCAGTTTCTACTTTCAAAATATCATGTTTCTGAATTCTTCCTAACCACTGATGAACCTGTTCTTTCGTTAGTGAATCAGTAGATTCGTATCTATCACCAATAATCGCTTCTATACGAAATCTCATTGGATTATTGTGTTGGTGCTAATATATTAATGGAATTTTATAGATAGGTATATGTCATCTTGTATTTTTTGTGATATGATACAGGGGAACAATTCGTATCATGAAATTTATCAGGATGATGATAAATTAGCCATTTTGGATAAGTATCCAATTGATATTGGCCATTCATTGGTCATTCCAAAAAAACCATATGAAAAATTGACAGACATGAATATTGATGAGGTTTCAGAATTATTTTCAAAAATTCCAAAAATCGCTAATGCTATAATGAAAGCAACAAATGCTGACGGATTTAGTCTAGCACAGAATAATGGGAAGGCTGCCAAACAAATTGTACCACACGTTCACGTTCACATAATACCAAGATACAATTCAACTGGAACAGAATGGACAAAAAGAAAAATTTTAAATGATGATGAATTAGATGAATTAGCCAAAAAAATACGAATTCATCTGGAATGATTTTTAGCTGGAATAATTAGGATTATAACGTAAAATAGCACCAATATTACCAATACTTGCAAGCATAGACCCATGTTCAGAAACTCCTGAAATTACTTCTACAGATGTTCCAGTTTTTAGTGCAAGTATAGCAATATAATCAATTATGTCCTGATCAGACACATTTAGGTCAGTTGACTTGCATGATGGACATGATGAATTTTGTAATTCTGTTGTAGTTGAAATAACTTTTATTCGTTCAACAATTTTTTCTTGAACATGTTCACATCTTTTACATTTTAATTCAATTCTATAAAGTTCAGTATTATCTGTAATTATGATTTTATCTACAATATTATTTTTTAGATGATTTATGATGTCATCTAATCCATATATACCAAGACCAGTATTATTATTTATTTCATTAAATAATTTTTCAACTATTTGTTTTTCTTCCACCATTCTGAAATTAGAAAGAATATCGGAAGATTTTGCAAATGCCTCACGTATTCCTTCTGCACCAGAATAAGATGCATCAATTGTAGCAATAATCATATTTTGTAATCTATATTCAAGGTAATTGTTGTTGATGAATTCTTCTTTTGTTGGACCAGGTCCAGATATTACTAATCCCTTGATTGGATAAATATCAATAAAATATTCTCTTGTTATAGTTGCTAATCTATTAAAATAATATGTTAATTCCATTTCTCTTAATTTTTGGAATCTTTTTGCAGATTGCCCTCCCTGTCTATGCTTGCCAGCAACCCCAGAACTTGTTTCTTTTAAAACCTCAATTCTATCTCCATGCAAAAGCCCCCATCCTGCATCCTTAGCATCAACAGCTAAGAATCCAATCATATTTTCATCCTTTAACATATTTTTTAATATGTCAACATGAAAGTGATCATCACATCTGTATAGGAAAGTTTGTAGATCTTTTGGAGGATCAATCTCAAATGCTTTTACTACTTCACTGCCTGGTGGTCCACCTTCTTCTCTTGGTAATGCACCACAAAATATTGCTAATCCTCTTTCAGGAGTTTTTTTGTATAATTTTAATCGCTGTACTACTTTTGAGAGAGAATCAACAACATGTGTTCTAGTTAGATCTGATTTAATATTATCAGCAGTACCCTGTTCTTCCCTTAAAATAGTAATTACTTCATGCAGTTGTTTTCCTTTAGGAATGTAGACAGTAATTAATTCTGTTCCACGTCCAGCGATTTTTGTTAATTCTTCAATCGTTTTTCTTATCTTATACAGTTTAACTGAATCATGCTTTTCGATCTTGATTTTTCCCATGTATTACCTTGAAATTTATTAATATAAGATGAATGATTTTAATTATTTTATTTTATTTTGGAATAATTTGATGGAATATTTCAGATCCTTAAAACAAATAACTTAATTAAAGCTCAAAATCAAATTATTTCAGAATGAATACTAAACAGTTTACGCTTTCTAGCAGAACTATTCCATTTTCTGCTTTGATTGTGCTTGCTGCAATTCTTTGTTTGGGGCTATTTTTAATTGGATTTGATCAAGGACATTTTTTTAGTATTATACAAGGCGAAGATGCTTTTATTGAACAATTTTTACATGAATTTACTCATGATATGAGACACGCAGCAGGATTTCCATGTCATTAGTTAATAACTAGTTTTTATTTACACTATAAAGATTCACTTCATAATCATTAACACCAATTTCTATGTTAGCCTTTTTGATTCTACTTCTATATCGTTTAATTTTTTTCCCTTCGGTCGAAAATTCGAAGTCTTCTATAGTTACCAGTGTTAATTTTTCAAGATTTGCAAGTGTTTTATAGACTGCAGATAATGATAATTGTAATTCTTGAGAGATTTGGACTGCATTCTTTGCTTCAGTGACGATTGAAAATAATATTGCATGTGAGCATGTATTGGTTAATGCTTCTATGATACGTTGCTTCACATCATATTCATTCAGTTCAAGTATTGATGGTTTTGGGAGTTTTCCTTTCATTTTAATCAATTAGCGGATAATTGTATTTCTGGTTCTTTATTTCTTATTATAATATTGGCCTTTTTGATCCTACTACGATAAATTTTTAGACGTCTGCCTGAATCAGTAGTCACAAATTTTTCTATTTCAATGAGTGTTAAATTTTGCAAGTCTGCCAATTTTTTATATACACTACTTAACGGAATTTTTAATGCTTTAGCGAGGTCATACGCAGTTTTACCTTTTTTAATAGTTGTAAATATAATTGCCCTTGATTCAGTATCTGCCAATGCCTCAATGACTTTTTGTGTTATATCATATTTTTTTAATTGTGGCGATGTTAGTTTATGTTTCATTTTTCATAATGATTATTGTCTATAAAAAAATGTTTTTATTTATTCTAAGAATATAGAATATAAATCATATATCAATAAATGTATTTTATGTTGTTATTTCACTAATTTTATTTTTAATTTCAGCTTCCTTGATTTCACGTGCAATTCGACGACCCATACTCATAGGTTCATTATAGATTAGTGTAGTATATGGTGAACCATCCATGAAAATATTTGTACCTGCTACAATTCTTGCTGAAAATTCAAATGATGTAAATTTAGCATTCTCATCATATACTCCTTCAATACAAAATGGACCATTCATTCCAGGGGAAACAACTCTTTTTGCAGCATTAACAAAATTTTCACCCATTGTATACACTTCATCTAATAATGATTCTCTCAAAACTAGTGGACTGTTTCCAATTAC
>CAZCFF010000031.1:0-10622 GCA_964497885.1 uncultured Candidatus Nitrosopelagicus sp. | reverse complement strand
CAATATCCTCAACTTTTAGAATTTTAGCATAATCGTCATCAGGTGCATATTCACGATATACAACGGCTTTCATGAAAAATTTTGAATTTTTCCCCTAATTATATTTTCTTGCTGTTAAATTCTGTTGATCTTGAAATCACGCTTAGGTTTCTGGGCTGATAACAATATTTGTTTTAGTTGTTCATCAGATATTTGACCGGAAATTTTTCCCTGCATTGTTAGGTTCAAAAGATAATTTTCAACCATGTCAGCCAAATCAGGTTTTACCATTCTAACATTATTTAATCTGAGTCTAGCATCAGATGATAAAACCTGTTTCAACACCATTTCTTTTTGTGCTTTTAGTTCGGAATCTTTTTCTTGAGGAATATTGTTCTCGTTATCCGGATTAGGATAGCTCATAGTATCACTAAGAATAAATTTTCAAACGTGGTTCTTTTTCAATAAACTCTGATAATATTTCAGTGGCTAATCTATCTAGTTTCTTCATTGATTCTTTTGTTATAACACGACCCTTTTTTTCAATTTTTTGTACGTATCCCAATTTCTCTAGCCCATGGATAGCATTTCTAATAATTGCTCCACTTGCATCTCTGTGACGAGCAGCTCCATATCCACTTGGTTTACTGCCTCCATATATTGAACGTAATTCATTCACAGTGATTGGTCCTTGTAGGTAAATTTTTCTCAAGATTGATGCACAACGTGTATGCCACCATTCTGGATTTTGTGGTGGTTTATCTGCATGAGCACCAGTTTTAACAAATACTGTCCAACTTGGAGCTGGTATATCTTCAGTTTTTAAAATTTCAGCAAGTCTACTGATAAAAACATCTGCTGGTACATCATACACTTTAGCCATTTAATGTAAAACTTGTAAATCGTCTTATAAATCATTGAGCTATTACTTTACGATAAGTATGCTCACAAAAATTGCAAGTTATTCTAATTGATTTCAAATGTGTTCTACCAATCCTAATTCGTGAATTGATGCCAGGAACTATGAATTTTTTACATTTTTTACAAAAATTTATTCTTAATTCATACGGCATTCTGATTCTATAACGTGTACTGATTCTTCTAGCCAAGTTAGCTTGTTTTTCAGCTAAATTAGGATCTGATCTGGCATTTGAGATTGCTATCTTAACAAGGATATACATCCGTTCAAGCGCAATTTTTTTTCTTGCTGGATTCATATTTTTTAGATAATTATGTCATTAAAAATTGGATCGGATTAAAAAATGCGGTCAGCGGGATTCGAACCCGCGTCACAGGGTTGGAAACCCCGAATACTAACCAGGCTATACTATGACCGCATAGGTTGCAAATTTTTTTGCTTACATAAAAATGGTTTTTTCGTATTCATAAAGAATTCTAGCAGTAACAATATGTGATTCCAGTGATTTTTGGTTTATACTGACTAACTCATTAATCGTATTGTTTACCTCCTCAGAAAAGTGGCCTTTTTGGAATCCTCCTATTATAATACATGAATCATCGTCTAAGGATTGTGCAACCTGTTGATATGAACTTGTTTTACCCAACCGAGATAAACCAACGATATTTTTTGGGTTAATCTTCTTAATCAATTCTGAAAATTTCATGTTCATTATCTCAAGTAAGATATTTCCTTCCGATTCTATACTTTTTTCGGAAAATAATTGTTCAATTAGCCCCACAAACCTATGATAGGATTTTGGTAGTCTAACATTATCATTAATTTTTATTATTTCATCATTTATAGTGTGAATGTAAATAGAGATCTTTTTTTCAAAATATAATGGTATGCTACAAGCTTCTAACAAACTAGAATGAACAATATCTGGTCTGCCTCTTTTATTCTCGTTTTCAATTCCTTTCATTGCTGCGTAATGCCAAGAATTATCAAGTAATATTTCTGATGGTGTTTTACCAAGTTTTTTACTGTGTGATATAACAGATGGGTGGTGTTGAATTTTTTTTGGTATAGTCTCCAGTGATGATTCAGCTAGTATGAATGATATCCTTTTCATTAAATTACAAGTTCAAAAAATTGTATGCTAGCCTGATGTACATCCACTATAACCACAGTCAATGCAAATATTACATCCTTCTGCAAAAATGAGCTTGTTTTTACATACAGGACACAAAGTTTCTTCTTTTTCTTCTTCCTGAACGGATTGCGTTGGTCTTTGTATCTCCTCTAATTTAATGGCCGATAATGCATTGTCAATTTGAGATTTGACATATACATTTTTGATTTTAGTTGAAATATAGTTTTTAACAAAATCACTTGGATTTACATCGAATGTTTTTTGTGAATTTTCACTTGCCATATGTAATACTTGTTTATGCCTAGAACCATCTCTATACACTGTAATCCCTTTCAATCCCAATTCGTGTGAGAATAGGTATGCAGCCTTAACATCCTCAACAGATACATCATTAGGCATATTGATTGTCTTAGCAATTGCATTTGATATCCAATCTTGCCATACAGATTGTGCCATAATATGATCAGACCAATGTATGTCCATTGCTGTCACAAAGATATTTTGAATCCAGTCAGGAATTTCAGGAATACCTTTGACAGAACCATAGTTATCTGCTATTTTGGCAAGTAGTTCTTCACTATATAGATTATTTTCTTTTAGTACTTCTTGGAAAATTTTATTCGTATAAAAGAATCTCCCTACGGTAACTCTTTTTTCAAAAACCAATGCAAAGTTTGGTTCCATGCCGTTAGAACAATCAGCCAACATAGATAAAGTTCCAGTAGGAGCTACAGTTGTAGTTAAAACATTTCTAATTCCATATTTTTGAATCTTTGTTATAAGAGCATCCCAATCATAAGATTGTTCTTCTTTTGGTTTTTCATAATATCCCGCAACAGGTATTTTACCTTCTGGGTAATCAGTACTTGAACACAATGCAAACTTACCCCTACTTTTTGCAAGTGCCACACTTTCTTCCATAGAATAATATGTTAATGCTTCAGCTAATTTCAATTGAAATTCATATCCTTCTTTTGAATTGTATGGAATGCGTAATTTGTATAAGAGATCTGCTACTCCCATAACACCCAATCCTATTCGTCGAGATTCTTTTGATGCCTTATCAATTTCTGGTATAGGGTATAGATTCACATCTATTATGTTATCCAAATATCTCGTGGTTTTTCTAACAGTTTCTTCATATCTTTGCCAATCAAATTCATACTGTCCATCAGCAGTTCTCTTTACAAGGTTTGCGAGGTTTATTGATCCTAAGTTACAAGATTCGTATGGGTAGAGACTTTGCTCACCACATGGATTAGTTGCACGAAGAAGTTGACCACGCGCTTTTGCAAATACATTATTTTTGTTTATGTTATCAAAGAAAATCAGACCTGGTTCTGCACTCTTCCATGCTGACTGTGCTATCAAATCAATCAAGTGGTGTGCATTTATCTCTCTTGCTGGTGAGTTATCCCTTGGGCAACGTAGTGTATATTTTCCATCATCAGAATTTACAAGTGCATCCCAAAAGTCCTTCCAAACACCAACGCTAACATTAAAGTTTTCTAAGACACCAGGCTCTGTCTTATTTGTAACAAATTTCTCGATATCTGGATGCCAAACTTCCATGATTCCCATGTTCGCACCTCTTCGTTTTCCTCCTTGTTTTACTACTTCAGTTACACTATTGATAATATTCATAAAAGAAACTGGACCAGAGGCGACACCAGATGTAGATGCTACAATCTCTCCCTCTTCACGAAGATCAGAATAATTGATTCCAACTCCCCCACCAGATTTGAATATCAAGGCAGCGTCAGAAGTTGATTTCATTATGCCAGCCATGTCATCAGGCATACCTAAAACGAAACAAGCAGACAACTGACCCAGTCTACCACCTGCATTCATCATAGTTGGTGAATTTGGCAAAAAGTCCTGGGATACCATTAATTCGTAGTATTCTGATATCTTGTCAGCATATCTATCTAGTTTTTTAGAAGCAAGCATTGTTAATAATTCCTTAAATGAAACCTTCATCTGTCCTTGGTTTGCCAGATCAGCATAACAGTTTATCAGACATCTAAAATGCCATTTGTTGAGATAATACGTACCAATCTTGAACTTGTAGTTAAAATCATCAAGTTTTTTCAGATATTCTATTGCTTCATCTGTACTTTGTGATGTGTTACCCTCTATAGTAAACAATTCATTGTCTCTTAGCATATCAGAAATTGCAACCAAAACTGCAACTCTTTCAAATAATTCCGATGGTTTTTCGCTAATCTCATTTTTGTTATCACGTAAAAGATAACGAGATGCCAATACTCTCAAACAATTAATATCAAATGCTTTTGAAACGGGATCAAGATTTTTAATGTTTAGAAGCTTCATCTTTTCTTCTCGAATTTTTCTGCGTTCATGACGATATAGAATATAACCCTTGGCGATATCACTATGACCTTGGTCGATTAATGTGGATTCAACCAAGTCTTGGATGGATTCTACACTAGGAGGGTTGGTTGCTGAAAATCCATGTTCTACAAGTTTTTCTAAAACGCCATCAGCAAGTTTGGTTGGAATTTCTTTATCTGGATTATTGGTTGCTGAAAATGCTTTATGTATAGCAGTTAGTATTTTATCTCTGTTAAAGTTTGAAATTGTTCCATCTCTCTTACGAACTTGAGCGATAGAATTCTCTATTTGCGATTTTGTTTCCTCCACAAGTCTCCCCTATAAGACTAATAATTCATATACCATATAACTTCTATGGCAAAAAAGAATTATCCAAAATGAGGTATTAGCTTAACTTTTCTAACACCGATCTAAATTTCATAATAATATTTCTGGCGATCTATTTGGATGATAAAATAGATTGGTTCGCAAATCTAGATAATATATGATGATTTACAAGTTGGGCATTTATCTACTAATCCCTGATCTTTCAGACCACAGTTCCCACAAAGTGGTACTCTCATAATTAATTTAAATGAACTAGTCAGGCTTGATATCTTCTCAATATTCTTCTTAATTTCAGTTATTTTAGAGCCATTTGGGATTTTTACCTGTGTAAATAAACCACCGTTGAGAGTTTTTGCCATATGGTTACATTCAACAATTTGAGGGTTTTTGATAGTCAGGTCTGCCAAAGTACTTGCATCGATAACAATTCCTTCCGTATATGTCTCATCCTCAGTGATTTTGAGTATAGAGTTTTTACCATATTTTTCTTCATCTAGAGAAATAAACCTGCCAGAACCATCGCTTTTACTCATCGTTACTAACACATCTGTACCAAGTTCTTTACCTTTCTTTAATGCAATATCTACTGCTGTTTCGAGCACTTTGTGTAATATTTCTTGTCCCTGTTTGTCGTCATTGAATCCAAGTATACCAAACACTGCATTACGTAAACCTACTAAATTGATAACTAAAGATGTTGAACATCTTTGCATATATTGTGTGTTGGCTGCAAGAATTGGATTCATACCCAATCTAATAAGTTCAGAGATATTTTTTTTACGTAAACTCATAGATGCCAATGCAGGTTTCATTAATAATGCAAGTCTTGCTCTGAAATAAGTTTCATCTTTGTTTGATTCAAATGCAAGTCGTGGTAAATTAATTGATAATGAGCCTAAATGTAGAGTTGAAGAACCTGTACTTTTTAATCTAGTAACACCGTTTTGTGATATGTTATGCTTTGCAAATATTATCTCTCCACCAAGAGAACTGATTTCAGCTAGTATGTTTGATACATCGGTAATCTTTCCCTTTTCATAATTGATAATAAGACCTATTCTTGGAAGAGGTGTAATCTCTACGTATGTCTTATAGGCAGAAAGTACCACATTGACAATTTTTTGTTCTACACCCAATGGTAATGTAAATGATACAATTGTTGGAGTTTTATTTAATTTGAATGCAGTAGAAGACATAATGAATGAATTAACAAGTTTTTCTTCTAATTCAGACAAGTTCTTCGAATATTTTGATAATAATGGAACTAGACCATCCATAACTACCTCCTGAGAAGCCTCTTTAGCAATTAATGATATTATCATGGATAATGCAGTAGATAGATTACTCAATGTTTTGGTAGATGTAAGTTTGCTAACACTCAGAGCTTTTCCTTTCAAATCAATACCATCTTCGATTAATTCTTTTATGTTGATGAAAATACTATCTGGTAATAATGACCATAATCCTGGACGTGAAATATGAAGATCACCTGATAGATGTGAATCAGCTATATCTTTTGGAAGAGTGTTTGTGAGAAGATATTCAGCAAAAACGATTTGACCCGTGTTAAATAATAAACTCTCTATACCACTATCTAGATTTTCTGCATTTGAAACTGTTTCCTGAACTTCAAATGCGGGAAGTCCAACTCGTGCAAGTTTATGTCTATATTCTTCGTAGCCATGCTCCAAAAGCACGGAATTAACCAATTCACGAATAAGTGAACCTGTTAGGTATGAAGTTTGATATTTGTATATACGATTCTCTACTTCTTCAGTTATTTTTTGTGCAAGTTCTAACGGTAAACTTCCTTCACGTACTAGTGATTGAATTATTTTATGAGAGTTGAATTCTTCGATAGAATCATGTGAAGTTCTTACATACATTTTGCCACTTTCAATAATTGATCTTTCTTCGATCTGCCTTGCTAGACTTAATACAAGTTTACCTAGATTTGTAATTGTATATCTTCTCTCCGATTTATTTAATGCTACAAGTGATTGTCTTAATAACTTCCTTAAATGGTAAGCAAATTTACCGCTTTCTTTTTTTGACTTAAATCCTGCCAGTGATTTGAGTTCAGAGTAAGTAAGAGGTCCTTTTGAGTTTAAGATTCGTAATATATCAATTCGGTTTGGGCTTGCCATAACCGAAAATATCATTCGTACACGTTTTGAGCTAGATTGAAGTGCTCCAGTTTCTGATGGTTCGTCTAAATCATCAGTATCTAGTTCTGCTCCTTCTAATTCATCATCTAGATCTAGATCAGCATTTAGATCTAGTTCATCTTCTAATTCTACGTTCTCTTTGCTCCCCAATACGTAATAAAAAAAATACGAGTAATTAAGACTTATTGCTTGTATACTTCTTCAGTAATTATTTTTTTTCTATATCTAATGAAAATTCACTAGTTGAAAGCTTCTGTCCACATGAAGGGCACTTGTTATTATAATGTTTTAGAACATCTTTAACTGATTTGAGCATTTGCATTGTAGAAATATTTTCTCCACATTTTCCACATTTAATATCAACTGACATACAAAAAAAATAATTTCGTCATGTATTAGTTTTTTCAAAAATTTTATTCTACGCTAGACTAAATTCTCTATATTTTGTCAAATACTAATCCACGTTCATCAAAATCAATTATTTTGACTGATGTACCAATTGGAAGATCTGCTGGCTTGCCAATATTTGCCAAAAATCCAGATATATTCAAATCATGACCTTCAATTTTCATGACTGCCCATGCATATGGTGAAAAATCTTCAAAGCCTGAGGGGGGAACTGTCATTATAGTATAAGTTACAATTGTACCATGCCCTTCCAAAATGGTATTTTCAAATTCTCTTTTTCCGCATTTTTTGCAGAAATATACTGTTACCAAATTCAAGTCATTACAATTCGTACATTTACGAGTCAGAATTTTACCCTGTTTTGCATTTGCAATAAATTCGTCTTTTATTGTCAATTTACACACTTTGAAATATATGAACTGCACAACTAGCGCCTGTCGCACCAAAATTCTGAGTTAAGCCAATCTTTGCGTCATTTACAGTTCGTTCATCCGCGTTTCCTGTTAATTGATCATAAACTTCAACCACTTGACCAACGCCTGTTGCACCAATTGGATGACCCTTTGATTTAAGACCACCTGACGGATTAATTGGTAATTCACCATTTAATTTAGTTACACCGTTACGAACAGCATCTATTCCTTTACCTTTTTCAAAGAAACCAAGATCTTCAGTGTCAACAACTTCCGCTATAGTAAAACAATCATGAACTTCAGCAAAATCAATATCCTTTGATGTAATATTTGCCATTTTGTAAGCAGCATCTCCTGCAATCTTTGTACTTGGTATAGTTGTAATATGATCTCTTCCTTGTAGTGCGGCAGGTGATCCACCCCTTCCTGAACCAATGACTTCAATATAATCACCACCTTGTTGTTTCGCAAATTTCTCACTACAAATTACTACTGCACTTGCACCATCAGAGAATGGACAGCAATCATAAAGTTTTAGTGGGCTTGCAACTACAGAAGAATTCATTACATCGTCAATAGTGATTTTTTTTCTTAAATGTGCTTTCGGGTTTAACAATCCATTTTCATGATTCTTTACAGCTACTGCTGCAAAATCTTCTTCAGATGCATTAAACTCTGTCATGTAAGCTCGAGCCATAGATGCAAATAATCCGGGGAATGAGACACCTGCTTGACCCTCATAAAAAAAATCTGAACAATATGAAAAATATGTGGTTGTCCACTCTGTTCCTGTATGTGTGACCTTTTCAACTCCAGTTACTAACACAACATCATAAAATCCAGCAGCAACATTTGCGTAAGCTTCTCTGAATGATACAGAACCACTACCACAAGCTGATTCAATAGACAGTGAAGGTTTGTCTGATATCCCTAAGTTACTCATTATTACAGGTCCAAGATGTACTTGTTTATCGGCAACACCAAAAACATTAGAAATATAACCAGATTTAATTTCCTTTGATTCTATTCCAGCACTTTCAATTGCATTCACTGATGCTTGAAGTGTGATATCTGTTATGCTCTCATCTAATTTACCATATTTGGTACTTCCAGCACCTAAAACACATACTTTTTCCACAAAAAATTCTGACTTGTTCCCTATAAAAATTCTTCAAAAAATTTCATAAGGGTAGATCTATTCAATAACACATGAAAAAAAGAATTCAAACTTTGCCACTAGTAAAAACAAAAAAATCTGTTCGTGTAACTAAACCAACGAAGAAAAAAATAAAAATTTTAAAAAACGAATTAAGGCAATATTTGGATTCTAATGGTTACATCTCTTATTCCTCAAAAAAGAAAAAATATGTTATTTTAGGCACAAATTCTCCAAAGAGCGGAATTGCTGGTTGCCCCCAATGTGGTATAGGTCAATTGATGATTATAAAATCACCAACTACTAAGAAGCGATTTATTGGTTGCTCGAATTATAATAATGGATGCACCGCATCATCCCCACTTTTGCAAAAAGCTATGCTACGAGTGCTTAAGGCAAAATGTCAGTTATGCAAATGGCCTATTGTAGTTTTCAGATATGCTAAAAACCAAAGCTGGAAGAGACAGTGCTCAAATATAGAATGTAAATCAAGAAAAACTAAAATCAGTGTATAAATCTGTTCTACGATTTTTCAATAATGGTAATTTTTTTCTAATTTTCTTTATAATGCTAGAAGAGATATTTACATATCCCAATCCTTGCCGTTTTTTCATATCCAGAATGATTTTGCCATAGGGATCAACCACTAAACTTCTTGCTGAATATATATTCCCAAGATGATTTGGTGCAATAATATAACATCCATTTTCAACTGCACGAGATTTATTTAACGTAAACCAATGTTCCTCTTTCATTGGACCCTTAACCCAAGCAGAAGGTACAACTAGTATTTCACTACCAGATGATGCCAATATTCTAGATAGTTCTGGAAATCTTAGATCATAACATATCATCATTCCTAATTTTCCAACTGAAGTTTTTGTTGTTGGTGGAAGAGTTTTTCCTGCCGACAGTTTTGACGATTCCTTGAATCCAAGCGCATCAAAAAGGTGTATTTTTCTATATCTGGCAGAAACTTTACCATTTTTGTTTATTATGAATGAGGTATCAAAAACCCTATCTTTTTTTCGGCTTTTTTCATACATGGTTCCAATTACAATTATGGAATTCTTCCTTGCACATTCTCTTATAGTTGATACAAAATTACCATTAATTGTTTCAGCTTGCCGTGCAACTTGTTTTGCAGATTGTGTTCTTGGTGTATAAAACATCATGTACTCTGGAAATGCACAAAGATCTGCATGGTTTCTTGCTGCTTGTTTAATATAATCTAAAATCTTTTGAAGGTTTTTTGTTTTATCAGTTGAAGCTTTGAATTGTACTATGGCAATTTTAGACATATGTTTCATAATATTGATCAAAATAAAAAGATAGTTAGAGTTGGTTTCCTGCTACAAACCAATTATCTTTTGGATTTTCATCGAATACTACAATCACATGTTCCTCCTTTGTTTTTAGAATTTCAACTGCAGATTTTGTGATAGACTTTGCAAAATCATTTTTTTGCTGTTGAGTTCTGCCTGGATACATTGATACAGTTATCAGTGGCATGAAGATTTTTTTGTAATCTACAATTTATGTTGATGCTATCTGTAATCTTCCCTATAGCCATAACGTGTACCATACATAGACGCTGAACCGCGAGATTTTTTGTATATGTATCCAACAGCAAGTCCCAATACGAAGCCACCAATGTGTGCAAGATAAGCAACTCCGCCTCCTGCAACACCAAAACCACCTATGAAAAATGGTAACAAATTTTGAAAAATCAACCAAAATGGAAGAAAATACATAGCCTTGA
>CAZCFF010000030.1:8174-10792 GCA_964497885.1 uncultured Candidatus Nitrosopelagicus sp. | reverse complement strand
AACAAAATTATTATTGATTGAGAAAATTTCAGGATTTTTATTTATTGGATTTGGAGTAGTGTTATTGACAGGTACTATGACACTATTAAATAATATTTTTAATCAATAAGAAGAATGAAGTTTTTTATAAAAAATTACTTGATCTGACTAGTCTAATACGTTCATTCATGCATTTTGCCAAGCCATAAACCCACCTTCAAGATTCTTTACATTAAATCCTGCCTTGGCTAGTTCTTCTGCGGCAATGTTTGCACGGTATCCTGATGCACAGAAAGTACAAATCTCCTTTTCTTTAAGATCGTCAATTTTTCCTTGTTTGACATTTCTTATGGCTAAACCTAACGGCATGTGAGTTGAACCATCAATTGTACCATTGGCAAGTTCATCCTGTTCTCGTACATCTATCACAACAAATTGATCAAGTGTCTGTTTTAGTTCAGATGCATTGATTGTGTCGACCATATTGCGCATAGTTATACTTGATATATTAATTCATCATACTAGTGATATGACAAGAGAGGCTATCCTTTACGAGAAAAGACCTCATGACAAAGTTTTGTGTACTGCATGTGCTAGATATTGTGAGATAGGAAAAGGTCAGATTGGTCTTTGTGGTATCAGAGGAAATGAGAATGGTCAGCTTGATCTTTATGTTTATGGAAAAGTTATCGCAGGTCATGTTGATCCGATAGAAAAGAAACCAGTTATTCATTATAATCCGGGCAGCAGTATTTTCTCAATTGCAACCACTGGATGTAATTGGTTATGCAAGTATTGTCAAAATTCTGACATTAGTCAGAGACGTAAAGTAGAAGGTATTGATATGACACCAGAACAAGTTACAAACACTGCTATTGATCATGGAGCAGATGGAATAGCATACACATACAACGAGCCTTCAATATTCATGGAGTTTGCTCGTGATTGTGGTGTAACTGCAAGAAAAAAGGGGCTCTTCAATATTTTTGTCTCGAATGGATATGATACACCAGAATCAGTAAAGATGATGGATGAGTTCTTAGATTGTATCACTATAGATTTTAAGGGAAGTGCAGAGCCTGACTTTACTAGAAAGTTCATTGGTGTTCCAGATCCTCAACCAATATTCGATACTATTCTGGAAATCAGAGACAAGACAAAGATTCACACAGAGATTACAGATTTGATAGTTCCACAGATAGGTGATAGTTTAGAACATGCAAGAAAGCTTTCAAAGTTTGTTTATGATGAGTTAGGTCCTGAAACAGTAATTCATTTTCTGCGATTCCATCCTGACTACAAGATGATGGAGTATCCATCTACACCAGTGAAGACATTGGAAAAACATTATGAGATTGCAAAAAGCGAGGGACTAAAGTATGTGTATCTTGGAAACGTTCCTGGGCATCCATGGGAGCATACATACTGTGCGGGATGTAACGAAATTGTTGTGAAAAGATTTGGGTTTGACATACAGGAGTGGAATCTCGATGAAAACAACAAGTGTAAATTTTGTGGAAACCAGATACCTATAACGGGTTCACTAGCCAAGGGCTACAAGAAGAACAGATTCCAGTTTGTAGTTTGAGGTTTTCGCTGTTTGAACCAGTTTTGTTATATTATTTGTTAGGCAATTTTTGATATGTCAAAGTATGCAGAATTAATTAATAATAAACCAAAACTCTTGATTTTGGTTGTTATTGGTGTAATAGGCTCACTATCTATACCTGTACTTTTACCACACTTTGATCATGGAGCCCATATTTACCATCTTTTGCTACATGCTGGAGGAATAATCCTATCTGTATTTTTAACGATTCTTGGTATCAACGCATATTATAAAATCAGATCAAGAAAACTTGCAATAACATCTATTGCATTTTTTGTATTTTCGATTGCAGAAATTGTATCATTACATGATGCCACAACACATCACTATTACGACTTGCCAGCATATGAGATAGCGCATATACTCATGATTGTGATGGTTGGAATTTTTGCGCTTGGTATATTTAAGGGTGATTAGGATGGCTGATATGGAAAGACCAAGATTAATCATGGATACCATCGAGAAGAATCCTGGAATTAGATTTTCCGACATAATGAAAATATTAAAAATAAAAAATGGTGCATTACAACATCATTTGGATAAATTAGAGAATCAGTCAGTTATAAAGGTGGAAAGAACACCTAGAGTTGCACGATTTTACTCACTTGATATTACCGAATCTGAGATTCAAATAGCCAAAAACCTACGTCAGGAAACCCCACGTAGAATCATCCAGTTATTGCTAAAATCTGAACCAGTTAATTTTACCGAAATTTTCAGGAAAATAAAAAGGGCACCAGCAACTACATCATTTTATGCAACACAACTTGTTGAGGATGGAGTTATTATCGATACATTTGAGAATGGAAAGAGATTTTTTTCAATAATTGATAGAAAAACTGTAACCAGTTTGATTTCAAAATATCATCCAGATTTGATTGACAGGGCAACTGATAACTTTGCAGATGTTATCGCATCACTCTAGTAAAACCACCTAGATTTTTGATAGATGTACCAATTGAATTAAGTAGTACAGGATGAAAATTTAGAATAACATGGAAAAGAAAGTATATTCGTTATTTAGTTTACT
>CAZCFF010000030.1:0-8074 GCA_964497885.1 uncultured Candidatus Nitrosopelagicus sp. | reverse complement strand
TCATTTTCTCATGTATTTGAAGAAGCAGGATCATACGATTATTTCTGTATGGTTCATCCATGGATGCAGGGAATGGTAATGGTTTCTGCTCCAGAAGAACATAGTGATGAGCATGGAGATGAACATGGTGAAGAGATGAGTCATGGTGACGAGATGAAACACGATGAGATGGCAGAGATGGGACATGGTGACGAGATGAAACACGGTGACGCTCATGGTGGAGTAGTTGATATATCTGACCAGTTTACGGCCTCAGTTACATCTGGTGTAATTCACCATATTGGTGCAAACTCTGATGATGCTACATTACTTGTTCACGTATTCGATGCAAAAGATGACGGCGAACTAAAAATTATTCTAAACAGGGATATCATAACTCCATTTGATGATGGCAGTTACTTTGTACTTGTAGACAACGAGGAAGTTGAGTTTGAACAAATGGGAAACACAATACATGTTGAATATTTGGCAGGAGCTGAGAGAATCGAAATAGTTGGAAGTCACGTAGTTCCAGAATTTGGAACTATTGCTATGATTGTATTAGCAGTAGCAATAATTAGCATAATTGCAATAACTGCAAAGACACGAACAACTCTAATTCCAAAACTCTAGACAAAAATTATAGAAGCATAACCAACAACAGAACTTTTATCCCCAGATACATCTCCACTCGTGGCATACTTTAGCAACTTTCCTTTTGTCGCGCCCATTTCTTTACATGCAGTCATGATAGAAGCAATAGCACCAAAGCCACAAGCGGTTACTTTTCTTTCATACAAAATTTTGTAAAACTCATCGATGTCAAGTTTCAAGATAGGATCAATCAGTGCTTGATCTTGGCTATGTGCAAATCCATTTTCCTCATAATGTGTAAAATCAGATGAACCAATAAGTAAAGCATCTTTCTTTTGTGCAATTTTTGCAATTGCAGAGCCAACTAGAGTTGCTGTTTTTTGTTCTTGATTAATCAATGAGATAGGAAGGATTTTCATTTCATCTGAAAATACCTCTTGTAACATTGGTATCTGTACTTCAATACTGTGTTCTTTTGAGTGAGAAAAAGAATCAATTTCTAAGATATCCAAATGTTCTCTTAATTCTAACACAGAATCTGAATCTACTTCCATCAAACCGAGTGGTGTTTCCCAGCTTACATCAATCATTGATGCAGTATTTTGACCAATTCCATAGTGATTTGGTCCAACTATAATTGCTAGTTTTGATGATGATGCTGAGAGTGAGTAAAATGAATGACATGCCACTGGACCAGAGTATACAAATCCAGCATGCGGACATATCACTCCGTAAATTTTTTCACTGGATTCTATAGGAGATGTTTTACCAGGACCAATGGGATGGGTAAAGCAGTCGTGTATGAGATTTTTCAATTTCTTTTCATTTTCTGGATAAAAAGTTCCAGATACTGCAGGTGTTCTAATCTCCATATGTTTTCTCTCTCACAACTTTACCATTAGGGGTTTCTTCTTTGAATACAATTCCCTCAAACTTTTCAATTTTGGCTTTACCTGTTTCCCAAAAATCTTGTTCCAGTCCAGCCTTCATACATGTGTGCCGCAAAAATTCTTTTACATTCCAACCATATTCACCAGGCACCTGTGGTAAAAGCAGTCCCGAGTAAAAAGAATGACTTACAATTAGACCATCTCTGCCAATCTTGATTTTTTCCAAATATTCAGTGGGATTAGAAACATCAATTTCTACTGGTGGTGTTAAGATCGTCACTTCAAATACAATATCATCCAGTTCTTTGCTTTTTACTGGTTGAAATCTAGTGTCCTGAGTAGAAGCAGCTATTGCTCCATCTACTATTGCATGTGATAGTTTTTTGTTTGGCATCGGAAATCCAATACATCCTCGCAATTCTTGATGTTTGTTGAGTGTAACAAACACACCAGAATTAAACGAAAATTTTTTCTCATTATCAGAATCTAACTTTATTTTATTTCCATTTGAAAGGAACTCAGTAACAGCCTTTCTTGCTATTTTCACTAAGAAAGTTCCATCTGAATCAGATAATTGATCTGTCATGAAATACTCAACTGATATGTATTAAAAAAACATTAAATTTTACAAAAGATTGGATAATGTATGCCAGAGCCAATTTTAGCAATTACTGCATTAGCTTTAATCACCATTGCATTGATAGGGCAAGCAATAGAAATGCGAAAAATACGCATAAGAACTTACGGTGAGGATGGAGTTGGGCACCCAAACATATTCTTGGACAAAAAAAATGTAAAGTGGTATATTCTTATCGCGGCAGGTCTTGTGTTGGCATTTTCTGCTCAGTATGTTTAGTTACAATCAACCTCTAAGACAATTCTCGCTTCACTTGCACGTTTTTCATCCTTATACTTTAGACGAGATATTTTTTTGCTAAGTGAGTCATCCTTTACAAGATTAGCTTTTCCCGTAAATGTTTGCCCATCAAACGATACTTTTACATCCGAATTTTTTATCGCATTTTTTAACCAGTCGCTGTTTGGATTTCTACGTGAGAAATAGAATTTACTGTTATACCTCACTACAAGTAATTCAGTTTTGTATATTTTTCCAGTTTTCCTACCTTTTGTTTCTAGCATCGCTTTGAATGGAGGAACATTCTCACTCATATCAGGTTTGAAACAAGTCAAGTAATTTAACTACATTGATTGAAAATTCTGATATTCAATTAGATAAAATAATCTAGCAAGTCATTTGCATGTCTACACGCTTAGAAGGAATGCCAGAGCATTTGCAAACCGCAGATGAATTCAGAGGAAAACCTGTAGTTGATAGAGAGGGAATCAAGTACGGAAAAATTAAACATATCCACATAAACTCTGATACACTTTCAGTGTCTGGTGTTACCGTGCATCAAGGATTTCATAGAGATTATTATCTCTCAAATGATTTCATTGATAAATTCACAGAAAAAACATTACTCTTGAGTACTCCTCCAATTAGGGTTGGTGTTCAAGTTGTTGACATAGATGGCGAAAAAATTGGTAAAGTAAGAAAATTACATCGACATCCTGATACGAATGAATTGGAATTTATTGAAATACCAGCTGGACTGATACACAAAAAAATGATCCCAAAATCTGATATTTGGGGAGTTGGAGAAAAAATAATTCTAAATTTTACCAAAAAAGAATTCAACAAACTAGAATAACCACTAATTTTTTTTATTCTTAATTTTTATTTTTAAAAGATGGATCACTTATCTATCATTCGCGTTTCTTTTATGCAAATTTTACAAATTATACATATTCGACAAGTCAACGTCAGACCATAGTTGTCCCTTTCGAATAGAGTCATCATGGGCTCTCGTTTTTAGAGAGCCCTTTTTTATGTCTGATTACTTATGAATACAGCTAGAACAAAGAGGGTCATAGCAACGGAAGCACCCACACCCATGATAAAAATAATCTTATTGCCTGTCATTTACACTAATCTTGAGATAATAGAATCTAAATAGCTTTAATTTCTTATATTTCAAATTAGTAATCAAATTATAATTGTGAAAATCAGACCTAACATTGCACGCGATAGAGGTTGATTCATTAACAAAGAAATTTGGTGACTTTAAAGCAGTAGATAATATTTCTTTTAATGTAGAAGATGGAGAGATTTTTGGATTTTTGGGTCCAAACGGTGCAGGTAAAAGCACCACAATGATGATACTTACAACTTTACTGAAACCATCATCAGGAAATGTACTGGTAGGTGGCTACAATATTATCTCTGATGCCAAAAGGGTAAGGGAGAAAATTGGGTATGTCCAACAGGAGATCAGTGTGGATGAATTCCTCACTGGCAGAGAGAACCTATACTTACATGCACGGATTAATCAAATTCCAAGTAATCTGATCAAATCACGAATAGATGATGTATTAGAATTAGTGGAGTTAGGCGAAAAGAAGGATCAGGCAACATTGACCTATTCTGGTGGAATGCGGAAGAGGCTGGATATAGCCAATGGATTGTTAAGCAGACCATCAGTGCTATTTCTTGACGAGCCTACTGTGGGACTTGATATACAAACAAGACGGAAAATATGGGGTTACATAAAAAAAATTCGTAAGGATTTTGGTATGACGATTTTTATCAGCACCCATTACATGGAAGAGGCTGACAAACTTTGTGACAGAATAGGAATTATAGATCATGGAAAGATACAGGTAATCGATACTCCCAAGTCAATGAAGAGTGCAATAGGTAATGAGATTATTTCTTTTAATCTTGTTGACGGTAAAGCAAATCAGGATACACTAATTGATCAAATTAACAGTATTGAATTTGTAAAGGAAGTAAAAAATAAACAAGGTTTAATCACTGTATTTTCTACAAAAAGTAACGAAGTAATTCCAAAAATATTTCAGGCTTCTACTAATCTTGATATGAAAATAGATTCTCTTACGCTAAAACAGCCAACACTTGATGATGTCTTTATCTCATACACAGGACATGATTTGAGGGATGAAACTGAAAATAAAAAATACAGTAGAAGAAAAGAATTCAATCTAAACAGGAGAAAAGGACTTTGATTACTGATACTTACTCAATTTTTTGGCGTGAGATGAAACGCTACAAAAAATCTCGAGGTGGTTTTATAATTAGATTGATTCAGCCAGCTGTTTGGATAGTAGTTATGGGTAACATATTTTCAGGAACACAACCTCTGATTGAATCAGTTGGGTTCGACGGTGAGTATATAGAATTCATGACACCAGGAATCATAATACTTACTGCAATTTTCACTAGTATATTTGGTGGTGTAAACACTTTGTGGGATAGGAGATATGGTTTTATGAACCAAGCACTTACTTCCCCAATCTCTAGAGCATCAATTGCACTTGGAAAGATGCTTGCAATATCTCTAGTTGCAGCAATTCAGGCCAGTCTTATTCTGGGGATTGCACTTGCAATCGGTGTTACAATGCCAAACTTGTTTATGATAGCTCCAATCATGGCGATAGTGGTTTTGTTTTCTATTGGGTTTTCTGGAATATCTGTTATGTTTGCCGCTGCTGCAAAATCTCAAGAAACCTTTTGGGGGACAGTAAATTTTCTTGGATTGCCCATGTTTATGATAAGCCCAGCTCTTTTTCCATTGGCACTAATGCCAGATTGGTTGGCAACTATGGCTCAGTTCAACCCTGTTACATATGCAGTGATTTTAGTCCGAAGTATGATGTCTGGTTTTGTCGAAAGTTCATCAGCTGCTCTGAGTATAGTGATTTTAGGAGGATTTGTGGTTGCTATGACCCTCCTTGCCAGTTATGTATTCACACGTGAAGTTAACAAGCCCTTCTGATTTAACCAAATTTGACCTAAAAACGAAGATAATCAAACATAGGAGATCTTGTGTTATTCTGAGACCATAATTATTGAAAAAATTAGCATTAATTGGCTTATTCTTTGGTCTACTTCTAGTAGGAGCAATCCCAAATGGATTATCTGCATCTGATCATCGATATGTTAGTGAGTGGGGAGGATACAGCATGTCAAACGATGGTGAATTTTTCAGACCACAGTATGTAGCGATTGATGATGATGGCAATATCTACGTTACAGATCTAAGTTCAAGAGTTCAAAAATTTACAACTGACGGAATATTTTTGAAATCCTGGGGTTCCATTGGTCCAGCAGATGGTCAGTTTGGTTCACCAAGTGGAATAGCAGTATTTGGTGATCATGTTTACGTTGCAGACAAGAAACAGCATTCCATTGATGTATTTGATAAGGATGGTAACTTTGTTTTTAGTTGGGGAGAATATGGAACTGAAGACGGACAATTTTCTCAACCACATGGTGTAAAAATTAATTCAGATGGAATAGTTTTTGTTGCAGATACAGGAAACCATAGAATTCAAAAATTTACTAGTGATGGAGAATTTTTGTCAGCATTTGGAATTTTTGGTACCAGTGATGGAAAATTAAAAACACCTGTTCAACTCGCATTTCATGAAGATTTAGTTTATGTTGTTGATCCAGGCAATCTAAAAATTGAAAAATACACTGATCAAGGAGTCTTTCTAAAATCATTTGATCAACGTTTTGGAGGTTCACACTTACGAGCACTCGATATAGTTATTGATTCAGCTGGTGATATTTACTTAACAGATGCACTGAAGCATAGAATAGTTAAAATCAGTTCTGAGCCTAGAACACTAAAAACATTCGGATATGCTGGCAATGAAAAAAATCAATTCATTGAACCAACCGGTCTTGCTATCGATGAAAAAGGATATCTTTTGATTGTAGACTCGATCAAAAATAGAATAGTAAAATTCGAGACACCGATTTCAAAACAAATTGAAGAAGCATTAACGGCAGAACAGGTTGAAAAATTAAAAGAGTTATCATATACAGAAGAACCTGAAAATATAGAATCAGTTGATCAAACAACAGAAACTACTGAAGAAGCAACTGAACCTGAACAACAATTTGTTCATGATACGACCAAGCCAATTTTACAAGTACCAAATGATTTAGTTATAGAATCAACTGGTAGCCTTACACAAGTTGATATTGGTGAGGCAATGGCTATGGATGATAATGGAATTAAACTGATAATCAATAACTCACCAGAATCATTCTCATTAGGTACACATCAGATAGTATGGACCGCAGTTGATAATAGCGGTAATTCTGCCTTTGCCATACAGGAAATACATGTTGTTGATACTATATCACCCGTGATATCACAAATTCAAGATAAAACCCTCGAAGCATCTGTACCAATAGAAAATATTGTCAAATTAGAAGCACCATCAGCAGTAGATGTGTCTGGTGTGATGTCTATTATCAGCGATGCTCCTGAATTCTTTCCAATTGGTGAAACTGTAGTTACATGGACTGCAACTGATGTAGCAGGAAACGAGTCAAGTATAGAGCAAAGAGTAACCATAGTTGATACCACATCACCAAGTATTACAGTACCTGCTGATATAGAAATAGAGGCAACAAGCATTGATCAAAATATTATAGATCTTGGTGAGGCCACAGTAATTGACAACGGCGAGATTATTTCAATAACAAATGATGCACCTGAATTTTTCACAGTTGGTAACACAGAAGTCATATGGTCAGTAATTGATTCATCAGGAAATGTTTCAAGTGCTAGCCAAGTGATTTCTATAATTGATACAACAGCACCATCTATAACACCAATAATTGATATTACTCTTGAAGCAGTTTCAGTTGATGAAAATATAGCTGATCTTATTATTCCATCTGTTTATGATATACATGATATCTCCATTACAGACAATGCTCCTGAATTCTTTCCAATTGGTGAAACTGTAGTTACATGGACTGCAACTGATGTAGCAGGAAACGAGTCAAGTATAGAGCAAAGAGTAACCATAGTTGATACCACATCACCAACATTAACAATTCCTGATCAAAAAACTGTAGAAGCTACTAGTTTTCAAAGTACTTTAGTAGAAATTGGTGAGGCACAAGCTGATGATATATCTGGAATCTCTTCACTTACTAATGATGCACCTGAAACATTTCCTTTAGGAAATACAATTGTTACATGGAATGCAGTTGATAATTATGGTAATACAGCAACACATGATCAAACAATAACTGTTGTTGATACCACTGCACCATCAATTTTTGTTCCAAATGATATTGTTTCTGAAGCAGTTGATCCTACTCTAAATTACATAGATATTGGACAAGTCAGTGGTTTTGATTCTACTGGTACTGTATCTATCAGTAATGATATGCCTATCGCATTCCCATTTGGTAGTACAACTATTACCTGGACTGCAATAGATGATTCAGGTAATGTTTCAATTGATACTCAAATTGTGACTATAGTGGATACAACAGTTCCCGAAATACTCTCACCATCTGATATTGTAGTAGAGGCAACTGCTCCTTCTGTTACTGATGTGCAATTGGGTACAGCCATAGCGGATGATATAATCGGAGTCAATACTGTTACTAACGACGCCCCAGATTCATTCCCACTTGGTGAAACCACAGTAACATGGACTGCAACCGATTCCTCAGGCAACTTTGCTACAACAACACAGATAGTTTCTGTAGTTGA